>DATNIC010000209.1:0-6652 GCA_035604635.1 Binatia bacterium | reverse complement strand
CCAAGTCCGAGCCGTCGAGGATCATCGCGAGATCCTCGCGCGATTCGTCGGCCGCCTCGCGTCCGATGTTCGGGTTCGCACCGGCACCCAGTCCGCGCGTCAAGCCCGACCCGATTTGCACCGTATTGTCGGTTCGCGCGTTGCGTAACGCCTGCACGTCGGTGTTGATCGCGTAGAAGTCGACCCCGGAGAGTCCGGCATCGATCATCCGGTTCACGGCGTTGCAACCGCCGCCGCCTAATCCGACGACCTTGATCGTCGCCGCGTGTTCGGGGACATACCGTTTTGCGTCTGCCATCACTTCCTCCGGGAAGAGCTGAGGTTGGGGTGTTAATTCCATAGATCGCCAAGCCACGAGGCTACTTTGGACAACGGGCCACGGCGCGCGGCGGTGATCGGTGAAGTATCGCCCTTCGGGCCGAAGAGCAAGAGTCCGACGACCGTTGCATATTCCGGCTGCTTGACCGTGTCCGTCAGGCCCCCGACGAACTCCGGGACGCCGATCCGTGCCGGCAGGCCGAAGAATTCGCATGCCGTTGCGTCGATCCCGCGCAGATGAGCACCGCCGCCCGTCAGGACGACCTCGGCCAGGATCAAGTCGCGCGGGATGTGCTCGACGATGTTCGATTTGACCAGCCGAAAGGTTTCGAGGACCCGCGGGAGGACGATCTGGCGCAGCTGCGCGATGCTGACCGTGCGCGAGCTGCGGCCGTCGAGCGTTTTAACGCTGAACGTGTGGTCGTCTTTCTCACCGTCCTTGATCGCGCCGCTTGCATAGGTACGCTTGATGTGCTCGGCTTCGGCGAACGTCGTCTTGAGGCCGAGCGCGATGTCATTGGTGAGGATGTTCCCGCCGACCGGGATCGTCGCGGTGTGGACTGCACCGCCGCTACTGAAGACGGCGATGTCAGTCGTCCCGCCGCCGATGTCGAGCAAGATCACGCCGACGTGCCGTTCCTCGGAGAGCAACGTCGCGGCCGAGCTGGCCAGCGGCTCGAAGACGATCCCCGCCGTCTCCAAGCCCGCGCGGTGGACGCACTTGAGGACGTTGGTCAGAAACGTGGTCCCGCCGGTGACGATGTGCGTGTCGACTTCGAGGCGATGGCCGGCCATGCCGACCGGATCGCTCACGCCGTCTTGGCCGTCGACCGTGTAGTGCCGCGGGAGCGCATGAATGATCTGCCGATCGGAGGCGATGTTGATGATCTTCGACGCCTCGACGACGCGGCGGACGTCGGGCGGAATGACCTCGCGATCGTCACCCGAGACCGCGACGACGCCGCGATTGTTCACGCTCTGCACGTGCTCGCCGGTCACGCCGACGTAAACGTGCGAGATATGAACGCCCGCCATCCGCTCGGCGCGCTCGGTCGCAGCCTCGATCGCTTTGACGGTCTCCTCGAGATCGGTGACGACGCCCTTGCGCATCCCCGTGGAAGGCGCTTCGCCGACTCCGATAATCTCAAGGCCTTCGGGCCCATTGGCCGCGACGACCGCGCACGTCTTCGTCGTCCCGATGTCGAGACCGACGATCGTCTCGTGCTTCATTCTGGGGCCACCCCCTAGATATTGGGCCTGGGCTCCGGATTTCCTACTATTTATGGGCCGGTTTCAAAACCACGTCCGGCGAAGCCCTAGAGCCTCATGGGGTGGTTCCGTCTCTCAGCCGCGTTCCTCTTGGCACTCTTCCTCGCCGTCGAAAGCGCCGCACTCGCCGCCCCATCTCTCTACGATCGCGAGCTCGTTCGCAACGGCGCTGCCGAGACCGATGCCGGGACAACGGATCCAAAAGCCGCAAGGCCTGCGGTCGATTGGCACCCCGTCGCAGGGTTTGCCCCGGTCCTCACCTTGCGCTATGGCACGAAAGGCGGCTTTCCGCGGCCGGACTCGCCCGGCGCATCGTACCATGGACTGAACTTCTTCTGGGGTGGTTATACGCCGCGCGCAAGCGCATACCAAGACATCGAAATCTCCGCGATTGCATCGGACATCGATGCGCGCCAAGTGCAATTCAAACTCTCGGCGTGGCTCGGCGGCCGCGAAAAACTGGCCGATCACTCGACGGTGAGCGTCACGTTCCTTGATCCCGACGGGAAGAATCTCGGCGGCGCATATGTCGGGCCGGTTACCAATGCAGATCGGGGTGGGGTGACGTCATTCCAGTACCGCGAAGTCGGTCGGCTCGTCCCCGCCGGTTCGCGCATCGCGCGCATCACGATCGTGATGATGCGATTCGAAGGCGAGTCGAACGACGGCTACGTCGACGGCATTTCCTTCTTCTTGCACAAGAGTGTCGTGCCCGCGCGTTAGGGCTCGCGATAGATTCTGACGATCTTCACCGGCGCGACCAACATCTGGTTTTGCGCCGGCAAGCGAGCGATCAGACGGACGATCTCCATCCCCTTGAGGACGTGCCCGAACGCGGCGTAGCCCGGGTCGTTCATCCCGCCGTCGAGCCGCGCCTGATCGCCGTCGCATATGAAGAATTCCGAGACCGCGGAGTCCGGATCGTTCGTGCGCGCCATCGAGATCGCACCGTCCGTGTTACGAATCCCGGTTTTGATCGGTGGCTCGAGCACGATCGGCTTATCCGCGTTCGATTCGTGCGGTTTGTTCCCACCCTGAATGACGAAGCCGGGGATCGCTCGGAAAAACGTCCCGCCGTCGTAGAACTTCGCATCGACGAAGGACAGAAAATTCTTAACGGTGATCGGCGCGCGGACCGGATCGAGCACAACCTCGATCTCCCCGCGATCGGTGACGATCGCGACCCGGACATCGGCCGCGAATGCCCGGGGCGATGTAAGAACGACAACCAGTGCAAGCACCAGTAAAACCCGATAGACCAATTCTCTCCCCTTGATGTCAGGCGTTCACCGCGCAGTAGTACTGCGTGGACTATACTGCGCATGCTCGAAAACGCATGCTTCGGCGTGGCATTTCAGAAGCGGAGGTTGAAGCGACGGTTGCCTACCCTCGGGCGGTTTATCGAGCGCCAGCGAAGAAAACCATCGAGTATTATGGCCGCACGAGCAGCGGCAAGGCCCTCATCGTGGTGCTGAATGAGAAGACCGGCGCCGTAGTAACTATCCTTGACCGAGAGGCCGTCGATTCATGAAATGTCCCTTAACCGTTGAGATCGACTTCGAAGCCCCCGCAGCGTACATCTACTATCAAGAGCCCGACTCGGCGAAGCTCGTGGAAACCGCACGCCTGGGGCTTGAAGTCGCCGCTGACCTTGATGCCAACGGCGATGTCATCGGGCTTGAGCTCTGGGGGTTCGACGAAGAGGCAATCTCGACGGCCGAGGAGTTCGCCCACTCGAAGGGCTGCTCGTTTCCGAGAAATTTGGGAGCGGCGCTTGCCTTGGCCTAGCTTGACCCGCCCGGGGGGCCAATGCTATGATCGCCGGGCATGAACCGCTCGTTCGGCTTTTACTTCTTCTACTTTTTCCGCATCGCAATGTGTCGGTGAGGTTCGTGTTGCCCTCGTAGATCAGGACAAGATCGACTACGCGGCCACCCTCACCGGGTGGCTTTTTTGATGGAGATAATCATGGCATTCACCGGCGTCTACCAAGGGATCGACGGCGCCCATTCCAAGCTGGTCCTAGACTCGTTCTTTCAGACGAAGGGTGTGGAAGCGCAATCGAGTGGGGCGCCCACGTTCCGCCAGGTCGCGATCAACGTCCTCAACGGGAAGGCGGACGTCGGCGTCCTGCCGATCGACAACGCGATCGCCGGGACCGTCCGCGAAGGCTATGACCTGCTCGCCGAGTACGAGCTCGTCCCGATTGCGGAGGTCGACTGGCGGATGGATCAGCGTCTGCTCGGCATCCCCGGTGCGCTGGTCGAGGACATCCGCGAAGTCGAGGGGCATCCGCTCATCCTCGAGGAGTGCGGCCACTTCTTGGGGACGCTTGCCGGCGTGCGCGTGATCCCGGTCGAGGACACCGGCGTCGCCGCCAGGGAAGTCGCCGAGTCCAAGGACAAAACGCGCGCCGCGATCGGTCCGCCTGAGGCGGGGAAAATCTACGGCCTGGCCGAGTTGGCCGCAAACATCGCGGACCATCCGGAGAACTACACGCGTTTCCTGATTTTCGCGGCCCCCAACGCACGCGAGGAAGTGTTGCAACTGGGCGGTGCGACCCCCGAGCACCGCAAGACCTCGGTGCTGCTGAGCACGCTGCACGAAGCCGGCTCCCTCGCGCGCTGCATCGACATCCTCGCCGAGGCGAAGATCAATCTCTCGAAGCTCGAGTCCAAGCCCAAACTGGGCAAAGCGTGGGAGTACCTCTTCTACTTGGATTTCGAAGGCGACGTCCGCGAGCCGCGCGTCGCTCAGGCGATCGCGAAGCTCGAAGAGTATACGCAGTACCTCCACGTGATCGGCAGCTACGATACGCACAACGCGACACAGCGAGGAATTCGCGGCGACGCTCTTCCTGCGATCAACATCGATCGCACCAGCAGTAACGGCTGGAAACCCGAGCTCATGCCGGCTTCGGCGAAACATTGGCCGAAGGCGGCACGCACGGCGCATCCTTCGGGTACTCGGATCAAAGTCGGCCCCGTCACGGTCGGCGACGGTGAATTCGTCATCGTCGGCGGCCCCTGCGCGGTCGAATCGCGCGACCAGGTCATCGAGACTGCGAAGGCCGTTAAGGCCGCAGGCGCGGTTATGCTGCGCGGCGGCGTCTTCAAGCCGCGCAGCAACCCGTACTCCTTCCAAGGCATGGGTTGGGAAGGCGCCGAGCTGCTCGCCGAAGCCGGCCGCGCGGCCGGTCTGCCGACCGTAAGCGAAGTGATGAGCATCGACCAAGTCGAGGGGATGTCGCGCTACATCGACGTGCTCCAAATCGGCGCGCGTAACATGCAGAACTTCGACTTGCTCAAAGCCGTCGGGAAAGTCAATAACCCCATCCTGCTCAAGCGCGGCATGTCGGCGAGCATCGAAGAGTGGATCGCCGCAGCCGAGTATATCCTTGCGGAGGGCAATCCCAATGTGATCTTGTGCGAGCGCGGGATCCGGACGTTCGAGACCTCGACGCGCAACACGCTCGACCTCTCGGCTATCCCGGTCATTCGCGAGCGGACGCATCTGCCAATCATGGTCGACCCCAGTCACGGGGTCGGCGTGCGGCGCTGGGTCCGGCCGCTCTGCCGCGCGGCGAAAGCGCTCGGCGCGCACGGCTTGCTCATCGAGGTCCATCCGAATCCTGCCGAGGCAAAGTGCGACGGCGACCAGTCGCTGACGTTTGCCGACTTCCGCACGATCATGCGCGATCTCTCGATGATTCCGACGGGCGATGAGCTCGAGCGCGTCCCCGCCATCGCGGAGTAGGCTGATCGACGTCCGCATCGAACAGGCGCGCCGCGTGCGCGGCGCGCCGCACGTCCCGGGTGACAAGTCGATCTCGCACCGCGCGTTGTTATTCGGCGCGCTCGCCGCGGGACGGACGGAGATCACGGGGTTATTGGAAAGCGAAGACGTTCGCGCCACGCGTGGCTGCCTCGAAGCGATGGGCGCGAGCGTCCACGCGGACGAGGCACGCCTCGTCGTCGAGGGCGCCGGGCGTTTGCGCAACCCGGGGAGGACGCTCGACTGCATGAACTCCGGGACGACGATGCGGCTCCTGATGGGCGTCCTGGCGGGAGCGCGCGTGAACGCGACGCTCGACGGCGATGCATCGCTGCGGCGGCGTCCGATGCGCCGCGTCGCCGGCCCTCTGCGGCAAATGGGCGCGCACATCACGCTTGCCGACGGCGACGTCGCGCCGGTCCGCATCGACGATGGCGCGCCCTTGCATGGGATCGACTATGCGCTCCCCGTCGCCAGCGCTCAGGTCAAGAGTTCGCTTTTGCTTGCCGGCGCGCTCGCCGAAGGGACGACGGTTCTGCGCGGCTTGATCCATAGCCGCGACCACACCGAGCGCATGCTCCCCCACTTCGGCGTCCACCTTGACGCGCGCCGAGACGAAATCGTCATCGAGGGCGGTCAGCCGTGGCACGGCGCAAGGGTCGTCGTTCCGGGCGATCCCTCGACGGCCGCCTTCTGGATCGCGGCCGCCACGATCGTCCCTGATTCCGAGGTCGAATTGCAGAACATCTTGCTCAATCCGACGCGGATCGGCTTCATCGACGTCCTGCGACGGATGGGCGCAAGCATCGAGGCGCACGTCGAACGTACCGAACCGGAGCCTGTCGGGACGTTGCGCGTGCGCAGCGCCCAACTGCGCGCGACGACGATCACGGGCGACGAGATCCCGGCGATGATCGACGAAGTTCCGTTGGTCGCCGTCCTGGCGACCTTTGCACACGGCACGACCGCCATTCGCGGCGCGGAAGAGCTGCGCGTCAAAGAGAGCGATCGCATCGAAACGGTCGCCCAGAACTTGCGCGCGATGGGCGCACAAGTCGAGACGCTTCCCGACGGTTTCGTCATCGAAGGCCCCCAACTGCTGCACGGCGCGCGCATCGATACGCACGGTGATCACCGCGTCGCGATGGCATTTTCGATTGCCGCGCTCGGAGCCGGCGGGACGACGCAGATCGAGGGCGCCGAATGCGCCTCAGTCTCCTATCCGAAGTTCTATGAAACGCTCGCCGAACTCACCCGTTAGCTCGATGGCCGCCGTCATCGGCCATCCGGT
>DATNIC010000208.1:0-4491 GCA_035604635.1 Binatia bacterium | reverse complement strand
TAGAAGTAGCTGGTCAACGAGGCGCCGGCGCCGGAGATCGACGGATCCTTGGCAATAATCTTGCCTTGCCACTTTGGATCCAGCAGGCTCTTCCAGGTTTTGATTTCGCTCGGCTTTACGAGCTTGGTATTGACCGCAAGCTCGGGCGTGACGAATTGCAGTACGCGCAAGATCGTGTGCTGATCGTCTTCGTAAAGGAGGTGGCCGTCTTTCCACTTCCGGCGGTCGATGACGTCGGGTGCGACGAGGATCGGTTCGACGCGATCGAGCCAGCCGTTCGGCAGAAACGTCATCGTCGGCGTATCGCTCCCGCTGATGAAAACGTCGAGGAGATACTTCCCGGCCGCTCGCTCAGCCCGCACTCGCGCTGCCGACTGAGAGCTGCCGCTGCTGACGTAGGCAACCGGGATGCCGTATGCTTTTTCGAAGCCGCGAGTGAGCGCTTCGCGGGTTGCGTCGATCGGCGGTCCATCGACGACGACCGTCCCTTCGCGCTTCGCCGCAGCGATAAGCGACGCGAAGGCGTTGGGCTGAGCATCGGCCATCCGCCGCCCGCCGAACGCGAGCGGAATAGTAACGGTCGATGCGGCCGTCGCTCCCGCGAGGAAGCGGCGTCGACCTAGCCTAAAGTGATCGGCCATCGGGTGTACCTCCGCCTTCTGGAGTCCGGATTCATGCTCACCCCTGAAAAGAACGCTCGTCTGACTCAAATCGGTCCGGGAACGCCGTGCGGCGAGCTCCTGCGCCGCTACTGGCAACCGCTGTGTCCGGTCATCGAACTGACGGAGGAGGCGCCGAAAAAGCGCGTTCACATTCTCTCCGAACAGCTCCTCGTCTACCGTGGCGCCGACGGCGCGTACGGCTGCGTCGCCGAACGGTGCGCGCATCGCGGCTGCTCGCTCTATTACGGTTTCATCGAAGGCGAAGCGATCCGCTGCCCATATCACGGATGGAAATACGACCGCGACGGTCGCATTCTCGAGCAGCCGTTCGAGCCGCAAGCCAGCACGTTTAAAGACAAAGTGCGTCAGAAAGCCTACCCGGTCCAGGAGCTTGCCGGGTTGCTCTTTGCCTACATGGGCCCCGCGCCGGCGCCGCTGCTCCCGCGCTGGGACGTCCTCGTGCGGGAAGACGGAACGCGCAAAATACAGATCCGGCCGTTGAACTGCAACTGGCTGCAAGCCCAAGAAAATACTGCGGATACGACGCACACGTACTATCTTCACGGTCACATGATGGAGATGCGCGGTCAAGCGACGCCCGCGACGAAATACTATTACCGGCCCATCGTTAAGTATGATTTTTCGTACTGCGAGTGGGGAATCGAGAAGCGCTGCGTCTACGGCGGTGATTATCCGGAAGAAGAAGTTCGCCCGCCGCTGATCTTCCCGAACATCCTGCGCATCCCCGAGGGCACGAAGGAAAACCAGCATTGGCGCGTCCCGATCGACGACACGCATACGCGCATCATCGTCATGTCTTTCCAACCCGCCGAATCGGGGGTAACTCCACCGCGGCAAACCGTCGTCCCGGTCGAATACCTCTCGTCGGACATGGACAAGAACGGCGACTTCACAGTCGATTCGTTTGCTAGCCAAGATCGGATGGCATGGGAGACGCAAGGCGAGATCTTCGACCGTACTGCCGAGCATCTCGGCGCGAGCGATGAGGGGATCCTCATGTTGCGAAAGCTGCTCGACGAGCAGATCGCGGTCGTCGAAAAGGGCGAAGATCCGATCGCGTTGATTCGCGACCCGGCAAAGAATCGCATCATCGAATTCAAGTCGCACAGCATCAATCGGCTTGAAACGGCGTCGGCCAGCTCGACCGCCTGACGGTGCTTAGGCTCGGGATTGCGGGGATCGGGATCGCCGCCGAACAGGTGCTCCCGTCCATCCTTGCGATTGGCGACACGGTGCGGCTGAGTGCCGTCGCCGACATCCGTGCCGACGCGGTGCGCACCTTCGGCTCGAAGCACCCCGGCGTCGAGCTATTCGACAGCGTCGAGACCCTGTGCGCCTGCGATGACGTCGACGTCGTGTGGATCTCGACGCCGAACGAATTCCACGCGCGACATGCGGTCCTGGCCGCGCGGAACGGGAAGCATGTCGTGTGCGAAAAGCCGATGGCGACGAGCGTCTCGGAATGCAACGAGATCGTTGCAGCGGTCGAAGCCAACGGAGTGAAGTACGTCCAGGGACACTCGAAGGTCTACTCGGCTCCGGTACAACGGATGCGCGAAGTGATCAAGAGCGGGAGTCTCGGCCGGGTTACGCAGATCAACACGTGGAACTACAACGATTGGCTGATTCGCCCGCTGACGGCGACCGAAGTGCAGACGAGCCGTGGCACCGGGCCGCTGTTCCGTCAGGGACCGCACCAGGTCGACATGGTGCGCTATCTCGCGGGTAGCCCGGCGACGAGCGTGCGCGCCGTCACGGGTCGCTGGGAAGCCGCGTATCCCGAGACGGAGTCGGATTACACCGCACTGCTCCTCTTCGATGGCGGGACCGTCGCAACGCTGGCCTTCAATGCGCAGGGATATTTCGACGCCGCTGAACTCACGTGGGGCATCGGCGAAGGCGGCTTTCGGATGCTCAATGCCGACTCGGTCCGGCCGCGCGAGCGCCGCACGAGTCCGATGACGCCGGAAGAAAAGTATCGCTTCCAAATCGAGGGCGATCCCTACGGGCGCGGCGCTGCAAGTGGCGACGACGAGCGCTCGCTGCGCAAGCAGCCGTTCTTCGGAATCACGATCGTCAGTTGTGAACGGGGCGTCATTCGTCAATCGCCCGACGGCGTCTACATCTACGACCGCGACGGGCGACGGGAAGTCCCGTGCACCCCCGGCGGGGGTCGCGGTGCCGCGGAGCTGCTCGAACTTGCCGACGCACTGGCGCAAGGACGCGAGCCCTTCCTCGACGCCGCGTGGGGACGGGCGACGCTCGAGGTGTGCGTTGCGATTCTGGAATCTTCGCGAGTCGGGCGTGAGGTCGAGCTTTCGTACCAAGCAGCATCCCGGCCAGTCGGGAATTGGTAGGTAGCAGGTCGCAGATCCGGGCCTCATGGCTTTGGCGCCTGCCGGTCTTCATCGTCAGCCTCTTCGCGCTGACGCCGATCCTGATCACGATCGTCGGAAGCTTCCAGACGTCGCTCCCCGGGCAGCCCGTCGTCTGGGGCATCGCCGGTTGGAAGGGTGCTTTTTCGAACGCGTCCGTGTGGCACGCGATCGCCAACACCTTCATCCTCGTTCTCATGCGCGTACCGCTCGCGGTACTGCTTGGAAGCGTGATCGCTTGGCTGGTGATCCGCACGAACGTGAGGGGCAAGAAAGCGATCGAGTTCCTTTTCTGGATCGCGTTCTTTTTGCCGACGCTTCCGATGGCGATGGCCTGGACGCTATTGCTCGACCCGAAATCCGGCTGGATCAATCGCATCTTACAGGCACTCCTGGGTCTGAAGGAGGGCCCGTTCAACATTTACTCCTACAGCGGGATCACGTGGGTGCATCTCGCGACGACGACGGTCCCGGTAATGGTCATCCTGCTCGGTCCGGCGTTTCGCGGGCTGAATCCGGTGATGGAGGAAAGCGCGCGCATCTCCGGTGCCGGTCTTTTCACGTCGTTCCGGCGGATCGTGTTTCCGCTGCTCACTCCGGCGATTGCAATGGCAACGATCGTGGCATTGATGCGGAGCCTGGAGGCATTCGAGGTCGAGCTCTTCTTAGGAGTGCCCGCCGGGATCCGCGTGTACTCGACCAAGATCCAGGAACTCGTGCTTTTCGAGCCGCCGCGCTATGCGCCCGCGATGGCCCTCAGTGTCCCGTTCGTATTATTGCTCGTCGTCTTGGCGCTGCAATACCAACGCGTGATCCGAGGCAAGAGCTATGCTACCCTCACCGGCAAAGTCTCGGCTGCCGCGCCGCTTGATCTTGGACGCTGGCGTTTCGCGGCGACCGCAGGCTGCGCGGGTTTCGCGGCGATCGCCGTCGTCGTGCCGACCGCGGCTCTGCTCATGGGCTCGTTTATGGGTGTCTTCGGCGTGGCCAGCGCCGCGACCGGATCCTTCGGCTTCACCTTGGCTCACTGGAATACGGTGCTGCATGACAGCGTGTTCCTCTCGTCGCTGGCGACGACGCTGCAACTCGGGATCGGGACCGCGCTCGGTGCGGTACTCTTTTACTCGCTCATTGCGTACATTATCATGCGCACGCCGACGGCGGGCAGGAGCTTCCTAGACGTAGCGGCGTGGCTGCCCTGGGCGATCCCGGGAATTCTCCTGAGTCTCTCGCTCTTGTGGATCTATCTCGGGGCACCGGTCCTCAACATATTGTACGGCAGTTTGTTGGGGTTGATCGTTGCGATGCTGCTCAAAGAGATGCCCGGCGGCGTAAACTTGATGAAAGCCGGGATCGCGCAGATCGGGGTCGAGCTCGAGGAAGCGGCGCAAACGTCGGGTGCCGGTTTTTGGACGATGTACCGGCGGGTGCTG
>DATNIC010000207.1:0-2091 GCA_035604635.1 Binatia bacterium | reverse complement strand
CGCGTCGCTCAATTATTTCATCACTCCGAATCTCGTCGACCGTGCCCTGACCAAACCCGCCGAAGGGAAAGTACGGACGCTTTTTCCCGACCCGGCCGCCGAAGGGCGGCGGTACTACGCCAAGACGGGGATCTATCCGATCAATCACTGCGTCGTCGTCCGGCGCTCCATCCACGAGAAATATCCCTGGATAGCGCTCAACCTCTATAGCGCGTTCGTCGCCGCGAAAGCGTCGATCCAGCAAAAGCGCAACGCGATCCTCGAACCGCATCTCGCGACGGGGCTACTCGACGATGAAGCCAGGAAGGCGCTGGCCGACGATCCGCTTCCCTACGGGATCCGCTCGTCACGGCATGTCCTCGAGACGATCGCGCAGTATCAGCACGAGCAGGGCTTGACGGACCGCGTCGTCGCCCTCGACGAGATCTTTGCAAAAAGCACGCTCGACCTGTAGGAACGTTACCATGAAGAAGCCCGCGCAAGCGCTCGCCGCAACTTTCGTCGGACTTCTGTTGCTGGTTGCGGGTCAAAGTCGTGCGCAAACCTTGCCGACGATCCGCGTTGCAACGACGCTCAATGATTCTGGTGCAGGGGCCTACTACGCTTTGGACATGGGGTTCTTCAAGAAGGCCGGCCTCAACGTTCAGATCGTCAGTTTGAATTCCTCCGGCCTGATGGGTTCGAGCGTCGCATCGGGTGCGCTCGACATCGGTGAAACCGGTGTCTCGGTCATCGCAGCCGGGCACGAGCGCGGTCTGCCCTTCGTCATGGTCGCCCCGGCCGGGCTCTATTCGAGCAAGGCGCCGACGAGCGCAACCTTGGTCGCGAAGAATTCGCCCATCAAGACGGGCGCCGATCTCAATGGCAAGACGATCGGCCTGCGCGACATCAATAGCCCCGCATACGTCGGAAGCAGAGCCTGGATCGATTCAAACGGCGGCGATTCGAAGACGGTCAAGTTCGTCGAAATCCCGGACTCGGCGACTGCGGCGGCGCTCGCGCAGGGTCGCATCGACGCCACGACGATCTCCGAACCGGATCTGGAAAACGCGCTGAAGGGTCCCGACGCGCGCCTCCTCGCGAATTCGTACAATGCGATCGCCAACGAATTTCTCTTGGGCGGATACTTCACGACGAAGGAGTACGCCGCGGCGCATCCCGAGATCATTCACGCGTTTGCATCGGCGATGGCGGAGACGTACCGCTGGGCGAACCGCAATCACGCGCAAACGGCGCTGATCCTCGAAAAGTACACGAAGCAAAAGGTCCAGCCGACGATGCCGCGCGTCGTCTACGCGGAACGCTTGACCCCGAAGATCGTGCAACCGCTGATCGATGCCGCGGCGAAGTACGGCGCGCTCAAATCGTCGTTCCCGGCAAGCGAGCTGCTCGCTTCCGACGCGAGGTAGCCGGCTTCACACCTTCTCGGCGAGTTGCTTGCTGAGTTCTTCGTACGCGAGTTGATTGAATGCGAGGCCGGCTTCGGGTGCCAGCGCCGCCAGCAGCGCGATTTCGCCGGGATCGGGCAGCGTCGAGTTCACGTGCGCGCCGTAGACTGCGACCGCATAGAGCGTATGCCGGCAGAAAATAGGGACGTAGAGCGCCGGCGCCGCTGCGCCTGCCGGCAAGCCTTCGATCTCCCAGGCTGCGCTTCGCGACGTCAGCGCCGCGCGGTCTGCATGCATGTACCGCACGACGGGCGCGTCGTCGGGGAACTCTTTCAAATCGTCGGGTTGCCATCCGAGGCTGCGGCCGCGCACGAAACATTGCCGCTCGGCATCGTGGCGAAAGATCGCGGCCGAGGCCAGCTCAAGCCATCGTGCCGGCTCGTCGACCAATGCTTCTTCGATGCTCGGCAACCGGTTGGCAAACGAAAGCGAGCGGGCCACGCGCTCGAGCTGCTGCTCGGCGATGTGGCGGCTGCGGAAGAACAGACGATCGGTAACGGATTCGAGTGCCCCGTGCAAGCGATCGAGCGCGAACCCCATTCCGATCGCTGCGAAGGCCTCGAAAGCGAGCGCGAGGTGGTATTCCGAGATCAAGCGTGACGTCAACCAGTCGATCAGGCTGACGAACGCAAGCAACAGCGCG
>DATNIC010000206.1:0-15106 GCA_035604635.1 Binatia bacterium | reverse complement strand
GGCGACGAACCTGCAAGCGTCAGAGTCGTCGATTCGCGACCTCAACGTCGGTGCGGAGACGACGAACTTCAACAAGCTCCAGGTTCTGGTGCAAGTTGGGACGTCGGTCTTGGCACAGTCGAACACGAACGCACAGTCGGTCCTGCGACTCTTCCCGTAGTAAACCAACCACAAGCGCAGAGAGGAGGCCTGGCGACAGGCCTCCTCTTTCATTTACAAGTGCAGTAAGCGGGGCAGCCAGAGCGATATCGTAGGAATATACGTCACCAACATCAGCACGGCGAACATGCAGGCGTAGAACGGCCAGATGTGGCGGACGACCTCCTCCATCTTAACCTTGCCGACGGCACAGCCGACGAAAATGATCGAGCCGACGGGCGGATGGCATAATCCGATCCCAAGATTGAGCATCATGATGATCCCGAAATGCACCGGGCTCACCCCGAAATTCATCATGACGGGGAGCAAAATCGGCGTGGTGATCAGGATCGAGGGCGCCATGTCCATAAAGCACCCCAGCACCAGGAGAAGGACGTTGATCATCATCAGGATCACGTTCTTGTCGTGCGAGAGCGCGAGGAACAGCGCCGTCGCTTTCGCCGGCATCTGCATCAGCGCCATGATGTAGCCGACGCTCGCCGCGAACGCGATGAGGGTCATGACCATCGCCACGGTGCGCATCGTCCGGTACGCCAGCGACGGCAGATCGCGCCAGCGGTAGTCCCGATAGATGAACATCGTCACGATAAACGCCCAGATACACGCAACCGCGCCCGCTTCGATCGCCGTGAAGACGCCGCTCAATATGCCGCCGATGATGATCACGATGGTGATCAACCCCCAGAACGCGTCGATGGCGATGGGGATCGCGTCACGAAGCGGGACGGGAGTCCCCCGTGGATAGCCGTTTCGGTAGGCGAGCACCAAGCACAGCACGACCAGGGCGAAGCCGAGCAGCAATCCGGGGACGACGCCGGCCATGAACAGACTGATGATGGAAATCGTTCCGCCGGTCGCGAGCGAATAGATCACCGCATTGTGGCTTGGCGGTACGAGCAGGGCCTGCACGGATGCGCTGATCGTCACGTTGGTCGCGAAGACGCGCGGATAGCCGCTGCGCTCCATCTGCGGGATCATCACGGAGCCGATCGCCGAGGTATCGGCGACGGCCGAGCCGGAGATACCACTCAGGAACGTCGTGGCAAGGACGTTCACGGCGGCGAGACCGCCGCGGATACGCGCGAAACCGACCAGCACGTTCGCAAGCGCCACGAGCCTTCGCGCCATTCCGCCTTCGGCCATGATCGCCCCGGCCAGCACGAAGAACGGTATCGTCAGCATCGCGAACTTGCTGACGCCGCTTGAGACTTGCAACATCACCGCCTCGGGCGGGATCCCGATCCAAAGCGCGCCGGCCAGAGCGGCGAGCCCGAGCGCGTACGCGATTGGCATCCCGATCGCAAAGCATGCGAAAAGCGTTACGAGGACGAGGAGTATTCCCATGGCTCCTGGTTGGGCGCGCCGATCAGCAAGCGCTCAAGGACGAAAAGAACCGTTACCGCTCCACCGATCGGGATCGGCAGATAGGTCACGCCGACGTGCAGGGACGGGAACAGGTCGATCGTTTGATTCCAGGTGGTTTGGCAAAGGACGATGCCCCAAATCACCATGAAGAGGCTGACCGCACCGACCAAGAGCTCCGAGACGATCGTTGTGATGCGCCGCCAGAGCGGCGGAAGCAAGTCGCGTACCACGGTGACGCGCATGTGTACGCCGGCGCGATAGCAGGCGGCCGCACCGAAGAAGGTCAGCACGATCGCCAGGAGGATCGATGCCGGTTCGGGCCACGAAGCCGCGCGGTTGACGACGTAACGCGTGTAGACGCCCCAGGGTATGATCGCCGCGATGAGGACGAGCGAGGCGCTGGAGATCGACGCGCACGCCCAATAGAGCGCGTCCATCGCCCTACGAAAGCCGCGCCGCAACTATTTTACGGCTTGGATTTGCGTGATGAGGGCGGTGTATTTGGCGCCGTACTTGTCCCAAACCGGCTTGACTGCGTCTTGGAACGGCTTCTTGTCGGCGATCTTGACCGGCTGGATCCCGGCGGCCGCCATCTTGGCGTACGCTTCCTGCTCCTTTTCGTTCCACAGCTTGCGCTCGTCGAGCTGCGCCTCGCGTGCCACCCTCCTGATGAGAGCTTGATCGCTCTTCGAGAGTTTGTCCCAGATCGGGCGCGAGAAAACGAGCATCTCGGGGACGATGAGGTGTTCGGTGAGCGTATAGAACTTGGCGACCGTGTAGTGGTTGTCGAAAACGTAGCTCGGCGCGTTGTTTTCCGCGCCGTCGACGACGCCGGTCTGCAGGGCACTGAAGACCTGGTCGTAGCCCATAGGGACGCCGTTGCCGCCGAGATCGTTCATCATGTCGACGAACATCGGGTTGCCGATGACGCGAACTTTGAGGCCTTTGAGGTCGGCGATCGATTTGATCGGATGTTTCGTGTCGTACATGTTGCGCGCGCCCGCGTCCATGAAGCACAGACCGATCAAATGCGCGCTGGAACCGGTGACGTCGTCGAGCAGCTTCTGGCCGATCGGGCCGTCGATCACTTTCTCCATGTGGGTGGTGCTGCGAAAAACGAAGGGCAGATTGAAGACGTTGAGATCGTCGACCACCGGGCCAAGCGCACCGACGCTGACGCGCGCAAGCGCAAGAGCCCCGACTTGGGCCTGTTCGATCGATTCCTTCTCGCCGCCGAGCTGCATGGAGGGGTACATCTGGATGCTCAGCCGGCCTTTGGTCGCCGCCTCGAGCTTCTTGCCCATGTTCTCGACCGCCACGACGGTCGGATACCCCGGCGCATGGACGTCGGAGGCTTTGAGCACCAAGTTTTGCTGCTGAGCTGCCGACGTGCCGGCGAACCCCTTTCCGGCAACTCCTAGGGCCACCGTTGCCGCTCCGAACCGTAACACGTCACGTCGTTTCATGGCTGTTCCCTCGCTTTTCGCTGATGTGGGGTGGCTTGTCAAAGCCGGACCGTCCTGGTATTCATATGATGACCATATAACTTGCCGCAGGTCAAGATTGCCTAGCCAAACGCGCACGCGCGGGGTGCTCCGTCCGGTGGGGCGCCCTCGCAACCTCACCCATGAAATCGCCGAGCGGATCGCCGGAGAGATCGTCGACGGCAAACTGCCGCCGGGTTCCCGCTTGCCTACCGAACAAGAAATGGTCGAGGCAATGGGTGTGAGCCGCACCGTCGTTCGCGAAGCCGTCGCCGCGCTGCGCGCCGAGGGGCTCGTCACGACGCGGCAAGGCGCCGGCGCCTTCGTCGCCGCCGATGCGACGCGCCGGCCATTCCGGCTGTCGGTCGAAGGATTGACCTCCGTAGAAGACGTTCTCGCGGTGATGGAGCTGAGGGCGAGCGTTGAGACCGAAGCGGCCGGCTTAGCGGCTGCGCGAGCGACGGCCGCCGCTTGCCGGCGTATCTCGGCGGCCCTGACGCGAATCGACAAGGCCATTCGGCGCGGCGAGAGCGCCGTCGACGAGGATTTTGCTTTCCACCGTTCCATCGCGGAAGCGACCGGTAACGAGCAATTCGGCAATTTCCTGGCGTATCTCGGGCGTTTCATCATCCCGCGCCAGAGCATCCGCGTAGCAGTCTATCGGGTCGAAGGGCAGCGCGCGTACCTTGAGATGATCCAAGGCGAGCATCGCGCGATCTACGCGGCGATCGCAGCCGGTGACACGGGAGCAGCCAGAGATGCCATGCGCGCACATCTCGCCAACAGTCAAGCGCGCTACCGCCAACTCGCAATCACCGCGGCAAGAGCGCGGGGATCAAGTCGTCCGCCTTCATAGGCTGGATGATGCCGTACTTCGCCGCGACGTCGAGCGGCGGCTGGACGATCGCCGCGGTTAGCGCCTCGGCATAGGTCGTGCGCGACATCGCGGCGACGACCGCCGGGGCGAGCTTGAGCGCTTTGGAGAGTAGGACCGCGGTTTCGGCGCGATGTGCATTTGCCCAGCGTGCGGTTTCGCGCATCGCCGCGACGAACCGTCGCGCCGCGTCGGGATTGGCTTGCACCCACGCTTTCGATGCGACGAAGCCTGCCAGCAGATACCCGTCGCCGATTGCGTCGAACGGCGACGCCAAGACCTTCACTTCTCCGCGTTGCCGCAGAATCGTCAGGTCGGGATCGCCCATCTCCGCGACGTCGATCCGATGTTCGCGAAACGCAGCCGGGATGTCAAACGGCTCGATTCCGGTAACGAAGTGAACCGTGCGCGAGTCTCCGCCGGTTTGGTCGATCCATGCCGCCGGCGCCAGCGCGCCGGCACTCCCCGGTCCCGACGGACTTGAGATCGTTTTTCCGTTCAGTTCTGCACCGGTCCGATAGTTCGACGAGGGCGCCTGCACGATCGCGTTCACCGGCGCGCTCCTCTTGTGAATGCCGGCGGGAGCCAGCAACACGACCGGATCGCCGCGCTGGACCGCCGCGGCAATCGAAATCAGATTCGAAAATCCGACTTCGATCGTCCCCGCCCTGATGTCGGCGATCACGCCTGCACCGCCGCGCTTCGAATCGCTGAGGCGCACGTCGAGCCCGGCGCGCTGGAAGATGCCGGTTTCTTTGGCGTAAAGCGGCTCGGCGGAGAGATCGGTGTCGGAGATCGCGACGCGAATCACGGCCGGCGCTTGGCCTGTCGACAGACTTGGGCCGGCAAGCGAGAACGACAGGAAAGCCAGGACGATGAGTGCGATGCGCATGCGCTCACTTACCTCAGAGCAAAGGGGCTGATCATCTCTTGCGCGTCGAAGCGAGCGGGGATTGCCTTGTACTTCGCTGCCGCGTCGACGAGCGGTTGGATCTGACCAGGGCTGAGCGCCGTCGCGTAGGTGACGCGTGGCATGCTCACGATCGTAGCCGGATCGGCGCCGGAAAATTTCGCCAGGAGATCGACCGTCTCCGCGTGGTGGCGGTTCGCGTAGATAGCCGCCGTGCGCAAGACCGCAAGGAAGCGCTCAAGGACGGCACGGTTCTTCGCAACGTAGTCCGACGTCGCGAACCATGCGGAATATACGAAGCCCTCGCCGAGCCCGTCGACGATGCTCCCAAGCGAGCGGTATTTCCCCGTCGCCAAGGCTGCCGTCAGAAGGGGATTCGCCAGCGTCCCAGCGGTGATCCGTCCATTATCGAGCGCCGTCGCAACCATCGTGGCGGGCGCTTCGATGAAATGGACGGATGCTGAGCTGCCGCCGTTCTTGTCCAGCCACGCTTTGGTCGCAACCGTAAAGAAGTCGTTGAGCGCAGGGACGGAGATGACTTTGTCGTTGAGGTCGCGCGCCGTTCGGATCGGCGAGTCCTTCGGGACGAGGATTCCGTTCGAACGCGCCTTCGATTCATAGAAGCCCGACGGTGCGACGATCGTTAGCGGCAAGCCACGTGCATGTGCGCTGATGAGCGACATCGTGCTCGACTTGCCGACGTCGACCGACCCGCCCGCGACCGCCGCCGCAACCGCGGCCCCGTTGGCGAGCGCCGTGACCTCGACGTCGAGGCCGGCTGCGCGAAAGAGACCGGCACGCTGCGCGTAGAGAATGGGCGTGACGTCGTCGTCCGGGGCCGACGCCAGCCGCAGGGACGCCGGAGCGGGCGTCTGGGCGAGCGAAGCGCTCGCCGTGCAGAGCAGGAACAGCAGGACGGCGAGAACGGACATGGGCAAGAACGTCGCTCCTGGAGAGACGGTGATGTTGAGGGTATGAAGCGCATCGCGCTGATTCGCCTCCTGGTCATGGCCGGCGCGGTCGCGCTCGTCGAAGTGCTTTGCCGGACCGGAGCGATCAGCCGTTTCACGATGCTCCCGCCAAGTGAGATGGCCGTGGCGTTGTGGGGCCTGGCTCGGTCGGGGACCGTCACCGCGGATCTCCTGTTCACGGTGATAAACATTACGGTGGCCGTAGCCATCGCCGTCGCCGGCGGCTTTGCGATCGGGGCGTTTCTGCACGGGGTCCCGCGCTTGCGCGCCGTCGTCTCGCCGCTCCTCGCAGGGTACTACGCGGTCCCGATTTTCGTGTTCTATCCGTTGCTGATCGTACTGCTCGGTCTCAATCGCCTCCCGTTGATTGCGATCGGCGCGCTCGCGGGCATCGTCGCGATGATCGTGAACACGCTCGACGGCCTCGATCGGATCCCACGCGTTTTCGTCAAGACCGCGCGATCCCATCGCATGAACGCACTCTCGACGGCGCTTCTCGTCAAGCTGCCTGCCGCAGCCCCGCATTTGGTGACGGGCATCAAGCTCGCGATCACCTATTCGCTCATCGGGACGATCGCCGGCGAGTTCCTCCTCTCCGTCGCGGGGATCGGCCGGCACGTCGCCATCGCGTACAACAATCTGGACAACCGCACGATGTACGCGCTGTTGCTGCTCTTGCTCTCAAGCGTCACGGTCGTCAACGTCGTGGTCCACGAATGGGATCGGCGCCTGCGCCGCCGTTGGGGCCGGCCTTGAGTCGACGCTGGGATCCGCTGTGGTTCGGTTTGGCGGTCCTTTCCATTTGGCAGCTGCTGCATCTGCGGGTCGGGAGTGAGGGCCTCGCTTCACCAGCCCAAACGTTGCACCGAATCGAGACCCTCTTTGGCAGCAGCAACTTTTGGAGTAACGTCGCGTCGACCGGTCAGGCCTTCGCGCTCTCGATTCTGATCGCAGTCGTCGTCGGGACGACGATCGGCCTGGTACTGGGCCTCTTTCACGAGGCCGGCGACGTTTTCGATCCGATCCTCAACGCGCTGTCATCGCTTCCGAAAATCACGCTCTATCCGATCATCCTGTTGTTTTTTGGGTTGGGCATGCCGGCTCGTGTCGCGTTTGGGACGATTCACGCGATCTTTCCGCTCATGATCCTGACGATGAACGGCGTGCGGACGATACGGCCCGTCGTCCGCAAGACCGCGCGCTCGCTGCGGCTCTCGCCGGTCCAGACGATCCGAACCGTCCTTTTGCCTGCCGCGCTCCCCGAGATTTTCACGGGCTTGCGCTTGGGCGTTGCGCTCGCGCTCTTAGGTGTCCTCGTCGGCGAGATGTTCGCTTCCGATCGCGGGATCGGATTCATGCTGATGCAAGGCGTCGAGCGTCAGGATTCCGCGACGATCATGGGGCTAACCGTCCTCTTGTTTACGATCGCGGTCAGCGGCGGCGTCGCACTGCTGGCGATCGACAAGCGACTCCATGGCTAAGGAGCGCATCGACTCGTCGCGCAGATGCGTCCACATCCGCGATGTTAGTTCGCCGAAGCGCTGGTCGGAGACGATGCGCGAGTCACGCTCGCGCGGCCAGCCGGTGACCAGCGTCTCGATGAACCGCCCGGGCCGTGCCGACATGACGCCGATTCGATCCGAGAGCATCGCCGCCTCATCGAGTCCGTGCGTGATCAACAACACCGTGGCGCTGGTTTCCCGCCACAAACGCAAGAGCTCTTCGCCCATCACGAGACGCGTTTGCTGATCGAGGGCGCCGAAGGGCTCATCGAGCAAGATCAAGCGGGGCTGTAAGACGAGCGTCCGCGCGATGCAGACCCGCTGGCGCATCCCGCCCGAGAGTTGCGCCGGATGATGGCGCGCGAAACCGGCCAGTCCCATGAAGCCGAGCGCATAGTCGACGCGCCGCCGGATCTCGGCCGCGTTGGTCCCGGCGCGGCGTAAACCGAACGCGACGTTGTCCCAAACCGTCAACCATGGGAAGCTCGCGTCTTCTTGAAAGACGATGCCGACGCCGTCGGGGACGGCGCCGCGGACTTCCCGGCCCTCAAACGTGACTCGGCCGCCGCTCGGCGGCAGCAGACCGGCGACGATCTCGAGCAGCGTCGATTTGCCGCAACCCGACGGCCCGATGACGCTGAAGAACTCACCGGCAGCAAGATCGATGTCGATCCGCTCGAGCGCGTGGACGCTCCCGCTGCCGTTTGCGCCGGCATAGGTTTGCGAGACGCCTTCAACCTTGACCGTCGCGGGAAGCCGCGCCATAGCCGATACCTTTGGAATCAGTCGACGAAGATGCCTTCGGCGAAGCGGATCGCATAGATCGGTAGGGTGACGGCGGCAACGGCCAGCGCCGCGACGCCGACTGCCGGATAGCGGCGCCAAAAGATCGCGAGCGCGAAGGTAATCGGAACGATCGCATAGGCGAGCCGTTCCACAGAGTAGGGTTTCCCCGAGAAGAGGATGATGGCAATCCCGAGCAGCGCATAAGCGCTCGCGGCGGTCCCAAGCCACGCGCGATAGCGAATCACGAGGACGCACCCGACGCCGACAAGCAGGAACGTCAGCTGCTCCTTTCCCCAGATGATGAGCTCCGCGGCGGCAAGGAGGAACGCGACGATCGCCGAGGTCCGGGTACCGAGCGCGCGACGGCGGCGAAAGCACCACAAACCGATCAAGACGACGGCGAGCTGGTACGGCCACTTCCACGTGATCCCGTATGCGATCACGTACTCCCAGTCCGCAAAGCTGAAGCCTAAGCCGGTCCGCCACGCGCTCTGCACGTGGACGAATGCCAGCGGATCGCCGAACGCCGCGTTGCAGTAGAGGGCGAAGCCGAGAGGCCCGGCCAGCGCGCACAGCGCGCAGAGATACGCCGCACCGCCGCGTCGCTTGCGAAGAGCGTCAAGCGCAAACGCCGGGAAGAGCAAGACGCCGAACAGTCGCGTTGCCGAGGCAAGCGCCGCGGCGATGCCGGCCCAGAGATACGCGCGGCGATCGAACGAGCGGAGCGCCGCCGCGCTCAGTAGCAAGTAGAGCCCCTCCGAATACGCGACGGCGGTGAAGAGCGACCCGGGGAGGAGGCACAAGGTCGCGACGACCCAGCGGGCTGTCCCCGCATTGCGGCGTGCGCGTACCCAATCGAAGATGACGATCAACGCGAGCAGAAACGCGAGGTTATTCACGACTGCCCCGGCGATCGCAAACGGGATCGGGAGCAGGCGCATAAACGCCGCGACCGTCAGCGGATAAAGCGGGAAAAAGGCAACGTCGTGCTGACGGCCGTCGGGCGCGTACTCATAACCGACGGTCGCAACGTGTTCGTACCAAATGCCGTCCCAGTTCGTCAACGCATTCCAGCCGGGATGCGCGGGCGCCAGCCAAAACATTGCGGCGAAGATGACGGCGCGCGTGGCGAGCCACGCGAGTACGATGAAAGGGACGCTCGACACGCGATGCGGTTCGGTAAGCAGGGCGCAGCATCCCCGTCATCGCAGGCTACGCGTCAATGGCCGAGACATTCGAAACGACAACCGAGATCGTTCGGCGGGCGCATGAGATGCTCGCTCCGCCGGTATGGGACTATGTTGCAGGCGGTGCTGAGACCGAGACGACGCTGCGTCGCAACCGCGATGCGATCGGAGCTCTCGCATTTCGGCCGCGCATCCTGCGTAACGTCGCCGAAGTCGACACCTCGACGACGCTCCTCGGGACGAGGCTGCGCATCCCGTACATCCTCGCTCCGGTCGGCTCGTTGCAGGCCGTGACCGAAGACGGCGCGGCAGCGTCCGTTCGTGCTTCGATTTCGTTCGGGACGCTTTCGACCGTGAGCTCGGTCTCGCAGCCGGGACTCGAGGCGGCCGCCGAAGCGGCGACCGGCGACAAATGGTTCCAGCTCTACATTCGCGGCGACTTCGGCTGGGTCACGGAAATGGTCGATCGCGTCCGCAATGCGGGCTACACGGCGCTGATTCTAACGGTCGACGTCGCGCACTACAGTCGCCGGGAGCGGCAAATCATCGGCCGGTGGCTGCCGCCCGGGCGCCGGACTTTGCGCGACGAGCAGTATCAGGCGATGCTCGATTGGGAGACGGCGTTGCGCATCAAGCAAGTGGCGCGCATGCCCGTTGGAATCAAAGGGATTCAAACCGCCGAGGACGCCGAGATGGCGATTCGCGACGGCTTCGACGTCATCTGGGTTTCCAACCACGGTGGCCGTCAGCTCGATCACGCGCGGGCGGGTATCGACGTCTTGCCGGAAGTCGCCGCGGTTGTCGCGGGCCGCGCTCCGGTCGTCGTCGACGGCGGTTTCATGCGTGGGACCGATGTCCTCAAAGCGATCGCTCTCGGCGCGACGGCGGTCGGGACGGGGAAATTGCATGCTCTCGCTCTCGCGGCGGGCGGCGAGCCCGGACTCGTGCGCATGCTCCAGATTCTCGAGATCGAGATCAAAACGTCGATGGGACTCTTGGGCGTGACGTCGCTCGCGCAGCTCGATCCATCGTACGTCGCGAATATCGGGCCGGTTCAAAATCCGCCGGGCGCGTTCCCGTTCTTGCCGGGAATCGGGCTGTAGCTCTAGGCGACCGCGGCGGCGCGGCGTACGCTTGTGATCATCGACGACGTAAGCAAAAACTCGCGCGCGAGTTCGGGCGTGGCGGCAGTCCGTTGCAACTCTTCGAAACGCTGCCGGCGAAGGGCTGGATCCTTTTCCTCGAGCAAGCGCTTGTTGCGGATCGAGTTCGCTTGCACGTGCTCGACGCACGCGGTGCGGCGCTGACGCTCGTAGAGGCCGAGCAGTGCGTCGGCGTCCTCACCCCGCCAAATCCGGCCCAACTTGTCGATCAGGTTGCTCGCGTCGTGGACGCCGCTGTTCAAGCCGAATGCGCCTAGCGGGTTGTTCAAATGGGCTGCGTCGCCCGCGAGGATGACCCGGCCGTTTCTCCAACGCGTCGCGACGCGCTGATGGACGCGATAGAAGCTGCTGTAGAGGACCTCGTATGGGCCGGCCTTCGGTTGGAATTTTTGGAGCCGCTCCTCCATCGCCGCGGGCTGCTGATAGACGTCTTCCGAGACAGACGGATCGACCGGCCAAATGACGCGCCACATCCCTTCCGGCCGGTCTCCCGGCATCTTGAAGAGCGCAATCCATTCCTCGGGATCGGCGATGTAGGCGTTCTTTGCGTAGCCGTGCTGCGCCAAATCGTACGTCGTGCTGACGACGAAGAAGAGCTCGGGCCAGGTATATCCGTCGAACGCGAAATTCTGCGATTTGCGCACGGTGCTGCGGCCGCCGTCGGCGCCGATGAGCCAGCTCCCCTCGAGGACTTCCTGCTTTCCCGCGCTCTCGACCGTTACGCGAACGCCATCGGCATCGTTGCTTACGTCGACGAAGCTCGTGCCGAAGCGCACCTCGGCCGTCGGTTGCCTCTGCAAGAAATCGTAGATGATCGGCGTCAGCTTGTGCTGTTCGAGGTGCAGCCGGTAGGGGTAGGGCGTGACGTCGCTCAGTAGACCCAAATCAAATTCGGCGATCGCATTCGAGCGCCGATCGCGAATCTGCCAAATCGGGACGCGGATCCCCGTTTCGTGCATCCGGTCCGTAATGCCGTATGGCGCCATCATCTCGAGCGTCGGAGGATGATACGATCCTGCGCGAAGGTCGAGGGTCAACGCCGGTTCCTGCTCGACGACGAGGACAGGTATATTTTGCGTTGCCAAGCCGAGAGCCGTCATCAATCCGACGGGACCGGCGCCGGCGACGATCACCCGCTGGGGGCTGGTCATATGCCGGTGTTGCTCAAGTTGTTGATGAAACGCTGCGTCGCCGGATCGTCCCACCAGTTCGCGACGATCGCCGCGAGTTCGGGCAGGGAGCGCAGGTGGTGCACGTGCGTCTCGATCGAGCGCCGATCAGGTTTGTCGGCACCAAGCTCTGCGCGGAGCCGATCGATCGTCGCATGTTCGGGATGTCCTGCGCCCAGAGCCGCGCGCAGGTCTTCATGTGGGAGCGGGGGATGTTCTGCCATGCCGAGGCCTTCGCCACCATGAATGAAAAAACTCGGGGCTACCGTTGCGCGGCGACCGGAGATCCCTTCCACCCGGCGGGTGAGGCGGCGATGCGCAGGTTCTCCGCGTCTGGGCGCTCGGCGCTCCAAAGACGCGCCGTAAACCGGTAGCCGGTAACGTCGTCGGATGCGTCCGACAGTAGCCAAACGATTGGTGGCCCCATGACGTGTGGCTGAACGAGCTTGTCGCGATCGGGAAAAACGTCGGCTCCGATGCGCGCGACGTTCGCGACACCGCCCGGCAGGATGGCGTTTACCGTGACGCCGGTCCCTCTGAGCTCCTCCGACCACCCGACCGTCGCGGCCTCGAGAGCCGCCTTCGCTGCGCCGTACGGCGTGAAGCCTTGGCGCAGCATGGTGTCGTAGTTCGTCACGTGGTTGACGATGCGGCCCCAGCCGCGCTCGATCAGGCGCGGCGAGACGGCGCGCGCCATCAGGAACGAACCGCCGAGGTGCGTATCGACGATCGACCTCCACTGCTCGATGGGCAGCTCATAGAATTTGACGCGGTCAGGAGTCGTTGGAAGGTGAACGCCGGCGTTGTTGATCAGGCCGTCAAGCGAGCCGAAATGCGAAATCGTCATTTCCACGACGCGCTCGCAGTCCTCGGCGGATCGCACGCTGCCGGCGACGCCGAGCACGCGGTCGCCTGCCCGGCGTCCCCCCGCTGCCTCGACGAAATCGTCTACGGCCGCTTTGGTCCGTGAGACGACAGCGACCCGGTGTCCGGCATCCAAGAGCGCGAGTGCCATCGCACGCCCGAGCCCCGATGTCCCACCGGTGACGATGACGACGCGTGAGTTCAAACAGCCTCGGGAACGACTTCGGTCGCGAGCTCGATGCTATTCCCGTCGGGATCCTTGATGTAGACGTGTCGCCGGCCCGGGAACGTCGTATGTCCCATCGCGGTGCAATCCTTGTACGCGATCCGTCTCTCGTCCAGATAGGCAAGGACATCGTCGAACTGCTCCGGCTCGATCAACATCGCATGATGGAAGAGCGTGTTGCCAACGGCGGGTGGACCATCCGGATTCGGCGGAACGTGCATGCCCGTCTGCGTCAAGACGAAGAAATCTTCGCCGGTCTTCATGAACGACATGATCGGATTGCGTCGCACGAGCTGACATCCAAGAATGTCGCGGTAGAACGTCGTCGCGCGATCGAGATCGGTCACCCCGATCGTGATGTGCAAAAACCCCTTCGTCTGAATCATACGACACCTCCCAGTGCTTGGTACACGAGGATTCAGCTCGTATCTCGCCCCTCGCCTCCTACGCTTCCTCGATGAGAGACTCTAACCCCAAGGCACGATGAAGAAGGGGGGCGGTGACGCCCCCCTTCCTCGTGGTATCGAAGCGCGAGAGCTTTTAGGTCCCGGGGGCCGGCATGGGATCCATGCCGTGGATCGCAAGATCGCCGGCTTCCATGACGTCTTCCGTCGCGCGGAGTGGGACGATGAGGCCGATGATCTTGAGGATGATATACGTCGCTATCGCATTGTAGACGATGATGAACGCGGCAGCTTCGAGTTGATCGAGCAGCTGCGCGGGGTTCCCATAGAAAAGACCCGTGACGCTCACCGCCGATGCACCCTTGGGCTGTGCTCCTGCAGCAAGTGGGTAGACGATCATCGCAGGATCGGCGATCAGGCCTGCCATGATGCCGCCGACCAAACCGGCGACGCCGTGCGTATGCAGGACGCTAAATGTGTCGTCGACTTTCTTCAAGAGCGACCACTTCGATAAGAACGTGACCGTGAGCCAAGGCACGATCGTCGCTAACCCGACCAAGATCGCGCCGAAGCCGTTCACGAAACCGGCGCACGGCGTGATCGCGACGAGACCGGCGATCATTCCGTTGATCATCGAGACCGCATTCGGATGTCCGAGCGCAAAGTAGTCGGCGATCAACCAAACCAGCAGCGCGACGGCGGTCGCGATGTTGGTGTTGAGCACGGCGGCTGCAGCGTCGGCATTTGCGAAGTACGGGTCGCCGCCGTTGAAGCCGTTCCATCCGAGCCACAGTAGCCCCGCGCCGGCGAGTGCCATGATGAGGTTGTTCGGCGGGAAGTCTTTTTGGTCGGCGATCAGACGCGGACCGACGACCGCAGCGGCAGTGAAGCCCGAGATTCCCGCAGCGAGATGGATGACGTACCCGCCCGAGTAGTCGACGGCGCCGAGTTGCGAGAGCCAGCCACCGCCCCAGAGCGAGAACGCGCCGACCGAGTAGACGAGCGAACTCCAGACCGGGACGAAGATCATCCAGGCTTTGAAGTTCATTCGCCCAAGGACCGACCCGGCGATCAGGATCGGAGTGATTGCTGCGAAGACGAACTGAAAGTAGATCATCGCCGAGCTTGCAAAATGCAACGCCGGCATTCCGCCCGCCGCGAGCGGAATGATCGATTGCCCAATCTCAATATCAGGCGATGTCGATGGTGTCGGGATCCCAACGAGCGCGCCGAGGATCCCCGGTCCGAGCGCCAGCGGCTTTCCGAAGCTCATTTGATAGGTCCAAAGCACCCAGGTCACCATAACGGCGGCAAAGGCGTAGAAGACCATGACGCCCGAGTTCAGAGCCCACTTTTTCTTCGCTAGTCCCGCGTACAGGATCGCGAGTCCAGGGACGCTTTGCAAGCCGACGAACGTCGCCGCCGTCAATTGCCAAGCCGTATCACCCGCGTTTACGAATGCCGGCGCCTCTGTGAATACAGGCGAGGCATCAGCCAATAGAAACAACAGCCAACCCCCTAAGCGGTCGAGGTAGTATGGCTCATACTACCTACGAAATGAGGGCGGCGCATTGGACAGCGCGCTAACAAGTCAAGCAAGGCGATATACACGATGTATAACTCGCCTTTAAGAAATGAAGCACGCTGCCGCCCGCTACTACCTTAATAGCATATGGGTGCAGCTGGCCCTCAGAGCGCCTGTGGAAAACTAAGCGGCCGGACGCTCCGCTGGTGAGACCGCCACGTGAACGAGCACCGTCGCGACGAACGCAAGCTCGAGATCCAGAGCGCAATCGATGCAGCGGACCCGCAGGCCCAGGCTCGCCTCTCCCGGGTCGCTGTGCTCACGGTTGCAGTCGGGGCACACCATGACTTCCTCCACGTCAACCTCCCTCGCGGTTCGCTAGAGTCTATGGCGCGCTACGGCCACCTGGGTGGCACTTTCGGTGCGAGGGGATTCGAGGGATCAGAACGCAGTAGCCCAGTCAATGGCTACGAATCAGCCGCCGTCCGGCACGCGTTCAAACCCCCAGGCGGCGCAG
>DATNIC010000205.1:0-5364 GCA_035604635.1 Binatia bacterium | reverse complement strand
GAGGCTGCCGTGGCGAACGCAGTGCGTGATGCCGCTGATGCGCACGACGGAATCGACGGCCTGGTCTGCGCGGCGGGAACGGTAACCGAATCACCCGTCGAGGACATGTCGCTCGCCGATTGGCGCCTCGTTACCGACGCCTCGCTGACCGGGACGTTCCTCGCGACGCGCGCGGTCCTTCCATATATGAAGCGTAAGCGGCGCGGGAAGATCGTCGCGATCTCATCGGGGTACGGGAGTAAAGGCTATCGTCACGGCGCGCACTACGCAGCGGCCAAAGCCGGGATCGAGGCTTTCATCAAGTCGGTTGCCCTCGAAGTGGCGGCCGACGGGATCACCGCCAACGCGATCGCACCGGGTCCGATCGAAACGCCGTTCCTCGATCTCGTCCACGATCCCCAACGCTATGTTGCCGTCGCGCAGCAGATCCCCATGAAGCGGTTGGGCGTCCCGGCTGACGTCGCCGGCGCCGTCGTCTTCCTCCTTGGGGAGAAGAGCAACTATATCACCGGACAAGTCGTCCACGTCAACGGCGGGTTTTACATGCCATGAAGCTCGATATCGATACGCTCCGCGCCGAAGCCGGCGGCATCCACGATCAAACGCGCGTCGTCGCTAACCGCGTCTACTACGACCAGGCGATCTATGAAGCGGAAATCGAGAACATTTTCAGCCGGTCGTGGAATCTGCTCTGCCACGAAAGCGAGGTGGCGGAACCGGGTCAGTTCTTGACGATGCGCCTCGCCGATTCGCCGATCGTCATGGTCCGCGGCAAGGATCGCCGGCTGCGCGCTTTCTACAACACTTGCAGGCACCGCGGCGCGCGCGTCGTCATGGAAGAATGCGGGCAGAAGACGAGCCTTCGCTGCGCGTACCACTTCTGGGTTTATAATCTCGAGGGCGAGCTGATCGGGATCCCGGGAGAAGATGCGTACGACGGGACGGGATTCCGGAAAGAAGACTTTCCGCTCGTCGAGTTGCGCTGCGAGACGATGTTCGGGCTGGTGTTCGTAAATCCCGACCTGCGGGCGATGCCGCTCGAGGAATGGCTGGGTGAAGAGATCATCGAGACGTTGCGGACGCCGCTCAGCCTGGCTGAGTATACCGTCACGACGATACGCAGCACCGAGCTGGCCGTCAATTGGAAGGTCTTCGCGGAGAACGCGCGCGACGGCTATCACGTCCCGTTCGTCCACCCGTTCTTCCTAAAAGCGAGCCCGCCCGGCGAGTACAAGCTGTGCGCGAACGGACACGCGGTCCAACGCGTAGGAATCGATCGCAACGGGATGACGGAGGAGCTGTGGGATGCGATGCAGCGGGACCGGCTCCCGGGCATGGGGCCCCTCGACGGCTACGTCATGAATCTGTTTCCCGATGGATTCTTGATGGTGCGCTGTAATTTCGTCGCGATCGACGTGCAGCACCGGAGCGATCCGACGCATCTGCGTTTCGAGGAGCGCCAGCTGGGCGTCAACGGAGAGACGCCCGATGTGACGGAGCGGCGCGCCATGGGGCAAAAAGCATTCTTGTGGGATGCGCTCAACGCCGAAGACTTTCCGATCTTTGCCGCGCAACAGGAAGGCGTGATGTCCCGAGGGGTCGCGAACAGCATCATCGCGCGCGGTCGCGATACGACCACCGGATTGCGCGGCGACGACAATCGCTTGCGCCATTTTTGGCGTCAATGGCGCGAAATGATGGGGACCGACCGGAATGCATAAGCTTTCTCTGGGCGGGCTGAAGGACCGCCGCACCGCGAGCGAGGCGGTCGCCGAGTCGTTGCGCAGCGCGATCCGCAGTGGGAGCCTCGCCGACGGCTCCGAGCTCAACCAAGTCGCGCTCGCGGAGCACTTCGGGGTCTCGCGCGTTCCCGTCCGTGAGGCGATGCGCCAACTGCAAGCCGAGGGCTGGATCACCGCGCGTCCCCACCATCGCGCCGTCGTCCAGGCGCTCAGCCCCGAACGCATCCTCGAGATCCTCGAGCTGCGCGCCCTGCTCGAAGCGCATCTGATCGTCAAATCGATCCCGAAGATCGGCGACCAGCGGCTCGCGCGGCTCGAGCGTCTGTGCGAGCAGATGGACCGCCTAACCGATCATCAGCGCTGGCTCGAGGCGAACCGCGCGTTCCACCGTGAGCTCTACGAAGATTCAGGTGCCGAGACGACGATCGAGCTCGTTGAGCAGCTCAATGCGCAGGTCGAGCGCTACGTCCGCACGCGCGGTGACGGCATCGACCGCGGCGGCGAAGCCGGCGCCGAGCACCGCGCGATCATCGCAGCAGTCCGCGAACGCGATGCCCATGCTGCAAAGCATCTCATCGAAGCGCATATCGAACGTACCCGACAATTGGTCGCCCTTCGCATAGAGGAGAAAACCAGACATGCCGCTACCGTATAAGCGAAACGAAGTCAAAGACCGCGTGCGCGCGACGTGGCGCGGGATGTGCAGCGTTACGATCCCGTCGTTCACGACGGACTTCAAAGGCCTCAACGCCAAGGCGATCGCGCACGACGTACAGCTCGCCGCCAAACACGGCTTTTGGGGGACGCTGATCGCCTCTGAATCGGGGACGACGTTTAAGGAATATCTCCAGTTCATGGAGATTGCGTCCGAAGCCGCGCCCAAGGGCTTTGCGCTCGTCACGCATCTGAGTCACAATACCCTCGACGAAATGGTGGATGCCGCGAAGCGCGCGGAGGCGCTCGGCTTCGAGGGCGCGTTGCTCAACTATCCGCCGTCTTTCAGGCCGAAGTCGGCAAGTGACGTCGTTGCATTCAGCCGCGAGGTTGCCGAACAGACCGATCTCGCGCTGATTCTCTTCGCGGTCGCGACCTGGGGCTTCGGACAGCTCGATCCGGCGCAGTTCCCGCACGAGGCGATCGCCGAGATGGCGCGTTTCGAGACCGCGGCCGCAGTCAAATACGAAGCGGCGAATCCCGGGATGATCGGCGGGCTCGCCGACGTACGGCGCAAAGTCGGCAACAACGTGATCGTCGAGTGCCCGCTCGAACATTACGCGCCCGGCTTGATCGATTGGTACGGGATGCAGTGGATGGGGACGAGCTCGTACGAGTCGTACGCGGATCGCATCCCGCGCTGGTTCAAGCTGCTGCACGACGGCAAGTGGGACGAGGGGATGAAGCTCTACTGGAGTTATCAGCAGGCGCGCCAAGCGAAGACGGCCTTTCACGGGACGTTCCCCGGCGCGAATTTGATCCACCGCGTCGGCTGGAAGTACATGGCCTGGCTGCAAGGGTACAGCGGCGGCCTGCTGCGCATGCCGGTCATGCGCTTGCTGCCGGCTCAGATGCGTCAACTGCGTACGGCGTTTGCCGCATCAGGCTTCGACCTTCCGGAAAATGACGATGGATTCTGGGCGGGACGCTTCCCTACCGAGCAGACAACGCCTGAAGCCGTTCTCGCCGCAGCGGCGCGATGACGCTTGCGTTCGACGGCGAGACCTTAGCGAAACACCTATCGCACGCGCTTGCCCTGCAAGCGATGGAAGAGTGCTTCGCCACCGAAGCGCGCGGTGCGACGAAGCTCCCGCATCGCATCGATACGCCGACCGGCAAGGGGTTCATCCGCGTAATGCCGGCCGTCCTCGAAGACGTGATGGGGCTCAAGATCATGACGCTGGTCGAGGGGCTTGGAAATCGCTATCTGGTCCTCTTGTACGACGTCGCGACCGGCGAGCTGCTCGCGATGTTCGATGCGGACGAGCTCACGCGACTGCGTACGGCAGCCGTGACCGCGCTCGCCGGAAAGGCGCTGTGCCCGAGGCCGCCGTCGCGCATCGGGATGATCGGCTCGGGCTTCGAAGCCGTCGGCCACCTGCGCATGTTCGCGCATCTGTGGCCGCTCAGCGAAGTAACGGTGTTCAGCCCCAATGCTGCGCGTCGCGAGCAATTCGCGCAGGCGATGTTCGAAGAGCTTGCGATCAACGTCATCGCGGCACCGAGCGCCGATGAAGCGATCGCGAATCAACCTTGCGTGATCCTTGCGACCAAAGCGAAGACTCCCGTGATCGACGGCAATGCGCTCTCCCCGAAGACCGTGGTTCTTTCGATCGGCTCGACCCGTCTCGACTTGCGTGAGCTGGACGACCGTTCGATGCAACGCGCAGCGGTCGTCGTCGTCGACGGCGCGAAGGCCGTGATCTCCGAATCGGCCGACATCGCCGAGGCGCTGCAGCACGGCATCCTGCAAGAGTCGCAGCTCTTGGAGCTCGCGGCTCTTGCCGGCGGGGCGACGATTCCGCAACCGACGCGCGAGCGCGACCTCTTGCTCTTCAAGTCGGTCGGGACGGCGCTGCAAGACTTGGCACTCGCGCGCGCTCTCTATCGCGACGACAAAGTCCGGGCAAGCGGGGTCGACATCGGTGAGGTTACGGGGCTCAAGCCGTTTTCCGCGAAGGCCTTCCCGCCCAAGGTGCCTGCAATGCTCGATGCGAGGAGAGCGTAGCGATGCTGACCGAGTCGCGAAAGGTCCAGCCGAGGTCAGCAGACCTCCAGGAGCTGCACCGGCGTACGAGCGAGCAGCACTTGTACGAGTTCTGGTCGGAAGATTTTGAGGTAGCTCACGACGCGACCGAGCGTTTGGGGTTCTATACCCGTGCCGTCCCGCATATTTGGAAGTACTGCGACATTTGGCCGCTCCTCAAGCGTTCGGGCGAGTTGATCGATATGTATATGTCCGAGCGGCGTTCCCTGATCATGGTCAATCCCGCGCTGCACCCGAACGTAGCTACCGTGACGACCATGTTCGCTGCGTATCGAATCAACATGCCGAATGAGAAAGCCCCAGCGCATCGGCACTCGCCGAATGCGATCCGCTTGGGACTAACCGGCAACACGAACTTTACCGGCGTCGAGGGTGAAGACATCACCTTTGGTCCTGGGGATCTGGTATTGACCCCGCACGACACCTGGCACAATCATGCGAACGGCGGCGATTCCGACGCAGTCAACCTGAGCGTCCTCGATATGCCGCTGGTCAATACCCTAAATGCGACGTATTTCGAGCACGAGTACACCGAAGAGGAAGCCGGCCGGCTCGTACGGCGGGAGTTTCAGTCAGCTCGCTTTCCCACAGACTACTCGAAACGGATCTATGGTAAAGGCGGGCTCATGCCTCGGATCGTCGACCACGTTCGCGGGACCGGAAACAGTTCGCCGATGTACGTCTACCGTTGGGAAGCGACACGGGAGCTTCTTGAAGATCTGCGCTCGCACGATGGCAGTCCGTATGATGCCATTATCCTCGAGTACGTTGATCCGACTACCGGCCGGCCTGTCTACACGACGATGACGTTCTTCGCTCAAATGCTGCGGCCGAACGAGCGGCTCTTACCCCAACGGCAAA
>DATNIC010000204.1:0-4697 GCA_035604635.1 Binatia bacterium | reverse complement strand
CAGGCGACGGATCCCGCCTCTACCGCGAGCGAGACGCCCTGAATGACGTAGCCGTCGCCGTAGTAGGTGTGGATGTCGTCGACGACGAGCAGCGGCTCACCCGCCACGAAGATAGATCTCGTTCAAGCGCGCTTCCCGGCGAATCTCGTCCGGCGTTCCCTCGGCAACGATCCTGCCGCGGTCCAGCGCCGTGACGCGGTCGGCGATTTGAAATGCCGCTGCCAAATCGTGTTCGATCAGCAAGACCGTCGTGCTTCGGTCGAGCGCCAGGACGATGTCGGCCGTCAAATGGGTCTCCGCGGCGGAGAGTCCCGCCATCGGCTCATCCAGCAGGAGCAGCTTCGGCTCACTCGCCAGCGCCAAGACGATCTCGAGTTTTCGCTGCACGCCGTGCGAGAGATTGTGGACCTGCTCGTCCTTTGCATCCCAAAGACTCCATTGCTCCAGCAGCTCCCGGGATCGCGCAAAGGTCTGCGGATACGCCTCGATCGGGCGTACGAACGAAAAATGCGACGGGGTCAGCGCCTGCACGGCGATGAGCATGTTTTCCAGGACCGTGAGCTTCGGGAAAAGGCTCGTGATTTGAAACGTGCGCCCCAGACCGAGCGCGGCGCGCCGGTGTGTCGGCGCAGCGGTCACGTTTTCGCCGAACAGCCAGATTTCGCCGGACGAGGGAGGTATCTGACCGTCCAAGATATTGAACAGCGTCGTCTTGCCGGCGCCGTTGGTCCCGATAATCGCGCGCCGCTCGCCCGGAATGAGCTCCATCGAGACGTCGACGAGCGCGTCGAGACCGCCGAAGCGTCGAGAGACGCTGCGAACGACGAGGGGATTCACTCTGAATTCGGCTGCGCCAGCGCGGCCGGGCGGCGCCGGAGCAGACCAAAGATGCCGTCCGGCGCGTACAGGGCGACCGCGACGTAGACGAGCCCCATGATCAGCATCCAGCGCGCGGTATACGTGCTCAGAACGTGCTGCAGAAAAACGAAGACGATGGCACCGACGAACGGTCCGAAGAGCGTCCCGGCAGCGCCGACCAAGGTCATCATCAGCACTTGCGCCGACAGCGCGACGCTCAGCGCGGACGGACCGACGAAGCTGTCGAGATACATGGAGAGCTCACCGGCAACCCCTGCAAACAGCGCAGCCGCCAAGGCTGCAGCGTATTTATAGTTCCAGACGTTGTAGCCCAGAGCGCTCATCCGGCCTTCGTTTTCGCGAATCCCGCGCAACGCGTAGCCCAGCGGCGAACGGACGAAGACGTACAGCGCGATCGCGCAGAGCACGAATATCACGACGACCGCATCGAGATAACCTTTGCTCCCCAGACCAGCCGGTCGCGGAACGTTCGGCAAACCGTTGTCGCCGCCGGTGATGCCGGTCCAGCTCACGGCGACGCTCCAGAGCACCTGCGAAAAAGCGAGCGAAATCATCAGGTAGTACGCTTTTGCCGTCCGCAGCGCGACGAGATGAAAGAGGCCGGCCGTGACGACCGTTGCGACTAAGCCGGCGAGGGCCGCGACGGCGAACGGCATGGCGAATCGCAGGGAGAGGATTGCCGCGACGTATGCGGCGACGCCGAAATAGGCGGCGTGACCCAGCGAAGGCAGGCCGGTGTAGCCGATCAAGAGATCCAAACTCATCGCAAACAGACCGAGGATCAAGATCTGCGCCATCAGCTGCGCGCCGTATGGCGGCAGGACGTTTGCCAGCGCGATCAGCGCGGCCACCCCGATTGCACCGCCGATCGCGGCGAGCAGACGTGAGCTCAGCTGACCGGTTCGTACGGCTCGATGATGTGAAGCTTCGCCCCTTCTTCCGGTTTGCGGACGACGTCTTTCTTCTCGACGATCCCGGCTTTGAACGTCTCGAAGGGGATCACGGCGTGCTCGGGATCGCGGATGACGCCGGCCGGATCCGCCCCGGCTTGGACGGCCGCGATCGCTTCCAGCCACATTTTACGCAGCATGATGATCCCGCGATCCGATGAAGCGAGATGCTCGCTCGTCCGGTCGGCGATCTGTCCTTGACTCTCTTGCGCCGCATCGTCCTGATCGCGCTCCCAGATGCGCCACCACTCGTCGTCGACGCGCTTGTACTCGCCGAAGCTGCGATGTTGAAACTCAGCCGTCTGCAGCGTATGCGGTGAATTCGCGCTTTCATAGGCGAAGACGAAGTATTGATGCGTGCGTGTGTCGTCGATCGGGACGTTGAACAGCATGAGCTGCGAAGGACGCTGACCCACCCGGATGACCTGTACGCGGATGTGACCGGGAAAGACGGAGTGATGGGTGTCGCCGACGCCGTTGGGGTAGTCGACGGTCATCGACACCCCGTACCACGTCTGCTTCCACGCAACTTCGGGACGCAGCATCGCAAGCTCGGGATAGAGCGGCGCATGCAGGGCCATCACGTGATAGGCGTCGACCGTGTTTTCCGCGCGCTGCACCCAGTTGCAGTGGGATTCGCGCGCGAAGACGACGCGATCGTAATCCTGCGTGAAGAGCATGTCGTACTTCGGAAACGCCGGTGCCGGATTCGGCCCGAGGTAAGCGAAGATGATCCCACTCGCTTCATGCGTGTCATATGCCTGCTGCCGGATGCGATCTTTGTACGTGCTCTCCGGAGGCTCGCAGGGCATGTCGAGACAACGTCCTTCGCGATCGAACAACCAGCCGTGATAACAGCAGCGTAGCCCTTTGAGCTCGACCCGGCCGAGGTCCAACTGCGTCCCGCGATGAGGACAGCGCCGATCGAGCAGGCCGACTTTACCGTCGCCGTCCCGGAAAAGGACGAGATCTTCGCCGAGGAGCCGCGTCGCGACGGGCGTCTTCGTAACGTGTGCGGTGAAGGCAACCGGCCACCAGTAGCGCCGCAACATCTCGCCGCCGGGAGTCCCTCGACCGACGCGCGTCAGCAGCTCGTTTTCTGCGACATCCATAGGACAAAGATACGCGTGTCGCGGACACATTGTCAATGCTGATCAACGTTCTGAACGGTCTCTCGCTTGCGATGGTGCTCTTCATCCTCGCTGCAGGGCTGACGTTGGCGTTCGGACTGATGCGCATCGTCAACATGGCTCATGGGTCCTATTACTTGATCGGCGGCTACGTCGGCTACACCGTGATCCAGCATACCGGAAACTACTTGACGGCGCTGGTCGCCGCATTCGTCGCGGTCGCGGTCATCGGGATTTTCATGCAGCGCTTTTGTTTGAATCAGCTGTACAAGGACGAACTCCGTCAAGCGCTGCTGACGCTGGGCTTCCTGTTCATTTTTGCGGACCTCGCCTTTTGGATCTGGGGCGGCGATCCGATTTTGCTGTCCGAGCCTGCGCGCTTGCGTGGCGCGATCTCGCTCGGCGCCTCAAGTTACCCGGTCTATCGGCTCTTCCTGATCGGCTGCGGCCTGGCGGTTGCGGTGGGCCTCTGGCTCTTCATCGAAAAGACCAAGCTCGGTGCGATCGTGCGCGCGGGAATGGATGACGAAGAAATGGCTCGCGGCATCGGGATCAACATGCCGCTCATCTTCACCTTGGTCTTCGCGCTCGGAGCCGGCTTGGCGGCACTCGGCGGCGTCCTGGGAAGCCCCCTGCTCGGGCTCTATCCGGGAGTCGATTTCGAGGTCGTGCTGCTGGCCTTCGTCGTGGTCACCGTGGGCGGACTCGGGAGCGTCGAAGGCGCATTCTGGGGAAGCCTGCTCATAGGACTCGTCGACAACTTCGGAAACGCGTGGTTTCCGCAGCTTTCACTCTTCACGATTTTCGTCCCGATGGTCGTCGTGCTCGCACTGCGACCCCGGGGCCTCATGGGGCGCATCTAAATCTCAGGGGGTACCATGTCGAAGCCGTTCGCCGTCGTTCTCGTCGTTTTATTGGTTGCGCTGAGTCCGGGCATCGGCCGAGCGGACGCCGCCGCGAAGGCCGCCGTCGCGGCCGCATTTCAAAAGATGGCTCAAGCGAAGTCGTATCGCATGACGATGACTTCGGCTTCCGGCGAGATGACGCAAGACTATGTCGCCCCGAACCGGCGCCACATCAGCGGCAGACAAATGGAGATGATCACGATCGGCGACGACTCGTGGATGAAAGTCGACGGCAAGTGGCAGCATGTCCCGAAGATGCCGATGGGCGCGATGAGCGCACCGCAATCGATAGGCTCGGCGCCCAAGGCGCCGGAGACCGACGTCACGTTGGTCGGTAATCAAGAGTGTCAGGGCCAGCCGGCGCAGGTTTATCAATTCTCGACGAGCTCGGCTTCGGGCACGTCGGAGAAATCGAAGCTTTGGGTCGGTTCGTCCGGATACCCGTGCCGAATGCAGATGGGCAGTTCCGGCGCGTCGATGCAATGGTCACAGTGGGGCGCGCCGTTGACGATCGACGCGCCGATGTAGGATAGGTTACATGCGTTTTAACGTTGTTCTAGCGTCGGTACTTCTCGCGCTCGCGGTCACCGCCGCGAGCGTCCAAGCTCAACCCAAACCGATCAAGGTCGGCATCTTGACCGAGCTCTCCGGCTCCCTCGGGACGACGGGAACGAATGAACGTGACGGCTTCCTGCTGTATCTCAAAAAGACCGGCGGGAAGCTCGGCGGGCATCCCGTACAGACGGTGATCGAGGATACTGCGAGCGATCCGGCGACCGCGATCTCCAAAGTGCAGAAACTCGTCGAATCGGACAACGTCGACGTGCTGCTCG
>DATNIC010000203.1:0-29599 GCA_035604635.1 Binatia bacterium | reverse complement strand
AAGGCGACTTCATCGACCCTGTCGGCGAAGGCCTCTGTAAAGACGCGGGCCTTCTCCTTCCGGTCGATCACCGGAGACAAGAAAAAGCGCCGTACGCCGTCGTCGGCAGTCGTCGCCTCGAGGATCGCGTGCAAGTCACGGCGGACGCGTTCGACCGCATCTCGCTCTTGAGCCAAGGTAAAAATCGCGGTGGCGTAGCGTCGCGCGATCGTCTCGTCAAGCACCCGGCGCCCGCCTTTCGAGCTTGCCGAGGAACTCGTCGATCAACGCGGCGTTCCGCTTTGCATCCACATGCGCCGAAGCCTCGCGACTCGCGCGTTGCAGAGCCTTCTCGATCAGTTCGATGCGCAGTGCATCGCGCGCCGTCGCCCGGGCGCGATCCAGTTCGCCGTCGGCGTTGCGCAGAGCGCGCTCGCCGGCTTCGCGCGTCTGAGCAACGGCCCGTTCGCGTTCGCGGCGCGCCACGTCCTCGGCGGTGCGCCGAATCGCATCGGCGGCCCGCGTCGCCTCGGTAAGCTCGGCGATCATAGTGTCGAGCCGCGTGCGTTCCGCGGTGCGCCGCCGCTCGGCCCGCGCGATCTCCTCATTCTTGAGCTCCTGTGCGCGCGTGATCACCGGGGCGGCGAAACGCGCGAACAGATACCACAGCATGCCGAAGACGACGAGCGTCCCGATGATCCGGCTGTAAATGGCGATCTCTTCGTAGCTCATGCCAACGCTCGCTCGAGCATGTCGTCGGCCAATTCGCCGACCAACCGGTCCTCCGACGAACGGGCCCTCGTTACTTCATGTTCGACCGTCGCATGCGCTTGCTCGACGATCCGCGCGGTCCGCCCGGCATAGTCAGCGCCGATTGCATCTACCTCGCGCGCGATCGCCGCCCGCGCCGCAGTCAGGAGCACGTCGGCGTCGCGGCGCGCCGCCGCCCGCTGCGCTTCGGCTTGTGCCTCCATTTTGGCAATGAGCTCGGCATAACCGTCGTAATCCGCCGTGAGGCTATCGATATAGTTCCGGCGCTCCGCAATCGCCTCGCCGACCGGTTTGATGAAGATCGCATTGACTACCGCAAAGAAGATCGCGAAGTTGATGAGCTGGACGATGAACGTGCCGTCGATGGAGAAGAGCATCGATTCGCCTAGTGGATCGACTTCATGATCGTGCCGATCAGCCCCGGTACGTTGGCGACGACGAAGAACAGGTACAGCCCGAGCGCCAGACCGATGACCGGGAACGCCTCGAGGACGCCGACGCCCAGGAACATGAACGTGAAGATGTTCGGTCGCGCCTCCGGCTGACGTGCGATGGCCTCGACGGCTTTCGACGCGACGATGCCGTCGCCGATCGCAGAGCCGAACGCAACCGCTGCGACGATGACGGCGAAGCCGATGACGATTGCCGACAGGATCAGACTCTCAGAGCTCAAGAGATTTCCCTTTCTGGACTTTAGTGCTCTTCAGCGAAGGCTGAAGACGTGTAGACGATGGTGAGCAGCGTGAAGACGAACGCTTGCAACGTCCCTACGAAAAGGTTGAAGAGGAGGACGACGATGGGTCCGACGATGGCGACTCCAAGCGAGACGTTCACGGGACCGACCGATACCTGTTGAACGATCACGCTCGCGATGATGAAGAGCAGAATCTCGCCCGCAAAGATGTTGCCGAAGAGCCGCAGCGCGAGCGTTACCGGACGCGCGAGGTCCTCGATGATGTTGATCAGGAAGAGCCACCAGAACGGCGTAAAGTAGTGCGCGTAGAACTTCAGGCCGTGCCGGCGTATCGCGGCAATTTGGATCAGGACGAAGACCATTAGCGCGAGAGCGGCCGTCGTGTTGATGTCGGCGGTCGGCGAACCTCCGTACGACCAGCCCAGCTCGCGGAACGGGATCATACCGATCTGGTTCAGCAAGAATATGAAAAAGAAGAGGCAGAGAAAGAACGGCACCGCGCGCTCCCCGCTGCGGCCCAGCGTGCTGATCGCGAGATCGGAAAGCCAATTGACGGTCGCTTCGAGCGTCGTCTGCAGCTTCGTGACCCGGTGCTGGCGATAGCTCGCCCCGAGCCTGCCGAAGAACACCATGCCGGCGATCATCGCGACCCACGTCACGATCACGGTGTCGGCGTGGACCTCGCCAAAGACCGGCCAGTGCCAGAGAATATGGGTGCCGGGCGCAGATTCAGTCACGGGCTTCTCGTTTTATAGCGTCTTTGGATTACCACTACGTAAAGGGCGAGGGGCGTAAAGAATCCGGCGAAGTAAACCCCCATCCCCCACCAGGGGCCGATGGTCGCCGCATACACCGGTACGGCACCGAACACGAACAGGCGGATAAACGTCCCCCCGATGTGCGCCCCCATCGCTGTTCGACCCTCGAGCAGCCGTTCGTTGGCGCGCATCACCAGCAGCATGTTGATGACTCCGCAAACGCCTCCGAGAGCTAGATCGAGCCCGATGACGGGGGCTCGCACTGCGAGCGCTGCGGATAGGATGAGAATGAAAAGCAGCGACCGCACACCGATCAACTGCTTAAGCGCATAATATGAGCTTAAATCAGCCTTCGCGTCGGCGTTCCCCGTATTAGGGCCCTTATTTTGCGAACCCTGCTCGTCCAAATGCATCGCACCCGCAGCTAGCCGATGTAGCGAGCAAACTGGCGAAATGCCAGAAATCCGCCGATTGCGATCCCCGCGAAGAGCCCGGCGAGCACCCACGCAGGCTGTGCGGTAGCGCGTTGCGCCCAAATACCCGCGGCCATCCCCGCTAGGACCCAGACGACAAAGGTCGCGCCGACGCCGGCGAGCTGAAGCGGCGTCACGCCGCCGGCGCGGGGACCGAGAACTCGTCGGGTCGTGCGCCCTCGCGTAAACGCCACAAGAGCCAGGAAGCGATCCGTGTCCCGGCGTGGCCGTCGCCGTAGGGATTGCTCGCGCGAGCCATCCGGGCGTAGGCGGCATCGTCGACCAGGAGCCGTCGCGCTGCCGCAACGATCCTTTCGCGATCGGCGCCGACGAGCTCGAGCGTCCCGGCGGCGAGCCCCTCGGGACGTTCCGTGACGTCACGCATCACCAAAACCGGCTTGCCCAGGCACGGCGCTTCCTCTTGTAAACCGCCGCTGTCCGTCAAAACGAAATGCGAAGCGGCAACGCAGCCGACCAGGTCGGCGTAGTCGATCGGCTCGATGAGGCGCACGCCGTCGACGGTGTCGAGGATCGCGTGCGCAATCGGGGCGACCATCGGCGACGGATGGACGGGCCACAGCAGCTGCGGCCGTTCGGGAAGGGCGGCGATATCGGCCAAGGCCTGCGCGATCTGCGGCATCGCAGCGTGATTCTCGCGCCGGTGCGCGGTCACGAAGATCAGCGGACGGGCCGGATCGATTCCCTCGAGCGCCGCGGGCACCCGGCCCTTGACGCGGGCGCTGGTCTTCATGAACGCGTCAATGACGGTATTGCCGGTAACGACGATCGATGCCGGGTCGACGTTCTCGGCAAGCAGGTTCTTCTTCGCGGTCGCGGTTGGCGCAAAATGAAACGATGCGAGCACACCCGTCATGCGCCGATTCATTTCCTCGGGAAACGGTTCGTAGCGATCTCGCGTCCGAAGTCCCGCTTCGACGTGACCGACCGGGATTTTCGCATAGAACGCAGCGAGCGCCGCAGCGGTGCTCGTCGTCGTATCACCGTGAACGAGGACGACGTCGGGACGCGCCTGCTTCAAAACGTCCTCCATGCCCGCCAACACGCGCGTCGTAATGTCGCCTAGCGTCTGGTGCTCTTCCATGATGTCGAGATCGTACTCTGGTTTGATCTCGAAGAGCTCGAGCAGCGTATCGAGCATCTGACGATGCTGTGCCGAGACGCAAACGATCGGCTCGATCGCGGGCCGTGACGCGGCAAGCGCCTCGACGACGGGCGCCATTTTGATCGTGTCCGGACGCGTCCCGAAGACCGGCATCACGCGCAACGGGCGCATTAGTAAACGCCGGCGATGTTCGTCGGATGAAAGCTGCCGGAGATCGCCAGTGCCGCCGCACCCAGGACGATGCAGACGACGTAGATGAGCAGGACCGCTTGGCGGACGTTGAGCCCATATTTGAAAATCAATTGGTGGTGAAAATGCCCGCGGTCTGCTTCGGTAATGCGCTTGCCCGCACGGGTGCGCCGCACGATCGTCACGGCCGTATCGAGGATCGGGAGCGCAAGAACGATGACGGGGATCAAGAGGCTGATCGCGATCGCGCTCTTCGCCACGCCCATGATCGAGACGGTAGCGAAGACATAGCCGATGAACAGCGCGCCCGAGTCGCCGAGGATGATTTTCGCGGGATTGAAGTTATAGGGCAGAAAACCGAGCGTCGCGCCGATCAGCGCCGCCAGGACAAGCGCAACGACCGAGTGGCCGTGCTGCATCGCAATGATGAAAATCGAGAGTCCCGAGATCGCGCTGACGCCCGCAAGCAAGCCGTCGAGGCCGTCGATGAAATTGATCGCGTTCATCATGCCCAGATACCAGACGAGCGTCAGCGGGACGGCGACCAACGGCGGGAACGCGATCCAATTCGTGTTCGGATTGTGGTCGAACGGATTGTTAAAGCCCGGGACGACAAAACCATAGATCATCGAGACGAGCGCGACGACGACCTGCGCGAGGAGCTTGTTGCGCGGACGCATGCCCATCACATCGTCCCAGATTCCGATTCCGAGGATCAGCGTACCCCCGAAGAGCAAGCCGAGAAAACTGTGGATTTGCTCCGGATCGTGGAACATCGGCGTGGAGTGCAGCGCGAAGCCGACCGTCGAGAAGAGCGCGAACGCAAACCCCAAGTAGACGGCGATCCCGCCGATGCGCGGCTTGGGATCCGCGTGCATGCGACGCTCGCCGGTAACGTCGAGCATCCCGACGTGCTGTGCCAGGCGCCGCACGAACGGCGTGACGAACAGCGAAGTCAGGCATGCGATGACCAGCGCGGCAGCGAGAAGGATGCCGATCATCCGGCCGTCCTCGTCGCGCCGACGCCTTCAAGGTGGCCGAAGCGCACGACCGCGACACCGGCTTCCGCGAGCAGTTCGCTCGCAATCGCGTCGGGATAAGCGTCGGCGTAGACGATCTTCACGACGCCGGCGCTGATCAAGAGCTTCGAGCAATTGATGCACGGTTCGTGGGTACAATAAGCGGTCGCTCCCTCGAGACTGATCCCGTGAAAGGCGCCTTGGACGACCGCGTTCGCCTCCGCGTGCGTCACGCGCTGGCAGTGACCGTTCTCGATTAAGCAACCGATCTCGGTGCAATGGGCGACTCCGCGCGGCGCGCCGTTATATCCGGTCGTCAGGATGCGCCGGTCTCGAGTCAGGACGCAACCAACCGATGCGCGCGGACAAGTAGCGCGGGTGGCGACGGTCCGCGCGATCTCCATAAAGTACTCGTCCCAGCCGGGGCGCATGGCCAAAACTCTTCGCCGAGCGAGCGAAAAACGCCTTACGTCGGGCGGACTGCGACCGGCACCGACGTCACGCTCCCAAACATCCGGTCACCCGCGTCACCGAGCCCGGGGACGATGTAGCCGTGATCGTTGAGCCGCGCATCGAGTGCAGCCGCGACGATCCGCACGTGCGGGTACGCCGCGAGCAGCACGTCGATCCCGGGCTGCGCCGCGATCACGCTGATGAACGTCATTCGCTGCGCGCCGCGTTCGGCGAGCATGGCTAGCGCCGCAACGCCGGAATGTCCGGTTGCAAGCATCGGATCTAAAACGAAGACGTCCGTCTCGGTCAAATCCGGCGGGACATTGGCGTAATATGGGATTGCGTCAAGCGTTTTGGGATCGCGATACATTCCCAAATGGGCGACGACCGCGTCGTCGATCACGGAAAGAAAGCCCGGCAGCAGTCCGAGTCCCGCCCGAAAGATCGGTGCGACGACCGGGCGCTGCGCCAGGCGCTGCACGGCAGCCGGCGCGACCGGCGTCGTGACCCGATCGCTGCGCAGCGAGAGGTCCCGCGTCGCCTCGATCGCGAGGAAGACGCCGAGCTCTTCGATCAACCGGCGAAAGACCGGCCCCGGCGTGCGCTCGTCGCGGATGCGGGCAAGCCGGTCCGCGACCGCGGGATGATCGAGGACGGTGAGGCTCACGCCTCTACGGAACGTCGAAGCGGGACGCCAGCTCGCCGACGCGCGCGCGAAGCTTTTCCTGCTTTTCGCGCGTTTGGACGTCGCCCAGAGCCTCAACGATGATCTTGCCGACCTCGCGGACCTCGTCGATGCCGAAGCCGCGCGAAGTGACCGCGGGCGTCCCGATCCGGATCCCGCTCGCGATGCCGGGCTTCTGCGGATCGAACGGGATCGCGTTTTTGTTCACCGTGATGCGGATCTCGTCGAGGTATGCTTCGACCGCTTTACCGGTAAGGTTTTTCGGCGTCAAGTCGACGAGCAGGAGGTGCGTGTCGGTCCCGCCGCCGACGAGACGAACGCCGCCGCGCTGCAGCTCTTCGCCCAGCGCTTTCGCATTATCGACGACTTGCTTTTGATAGACCTTGAAGTCGGGCCGCAGCGCTTCGCCGAACGCGACGGCTTTCGCGGCGATCACGTGCATGAACGGCCCGCCTTGAATCCCGGGGAAGACGCTCTTGTCGAGGGCTTGCGCATGCTTCTCAGTGGACATGACGAAGCCGCCGCGCGGACCTCGCAGGGTCTTGTGCGTCGTCGAGGTGACGAAATCGGCGAACGGGATCGGCGAGGGATGTAAGCCGACCGCGACGAGACCGGCGATGTGCGCGAAGTCGACCATGAAGACCGCGCCGATTTCGTCGGCGATCTCGCGGAACGGCGCGTACTCCATCGTGCGCGGGTAGGCGCTTGCGCCCGCGATGATCAGCTTGGGTTTGTGTTCGCGCGCGAGCTTGCGCACTTCGTCGAAATCGATCAGCTCGGTATCTTTGCGAACGCCGTAGGCGTACGCGTTGTAGAGCTTCCCGCTGAAACTAACCTTCGTGCCGTGCGTCAGGTGACCGCCGTGCGCGAGCGACATCCCCAGGACAGGATCGCCGGGCTGCAGCACCGCCATGAAAACGGCCATGTTGGCAGGCGCGCCCGCGTGCGGCTGCACGTTGGCATGCGCGCACCCGAAGAGCAGTTTCAGGCGGTCGATCGCCAGCGCTTCCGCGACGTCGACCCACTCGCAGCCGCCGTAGTAGCGTTTGCCCGGATAGCCCTCCGCGTACTTGTTGGTCATGGCGCAAGCCATCGCTTCGCGGACGGCCCTGCTCGCGTAGTTTTCGCTTGCGATGAGCTCGAGGTTTTCGCGCTGGCGCCGCTCTTCGCCGAGGACCGCGGCGTAGAGCTCCGGGTCCTGGGTAGCGAGGATCGATTCTTCGAGGACGTTCATGCTGCGCTGGTTCGCCGGGCGGCTGGTGGAGTCTTAGGTAGAACCGCGCGTCAAAGCGGCGATGACCGGGCCATGTTGCGGGAAGGCAGCGGTCAGCACCCCGCGCCCGGCCAGCTCGAAATCCTCAAACTCGAAGCCCGGTGCGACCGCACAACCGGCGAGGGCCCAAGCATCGCGCTCTTCCAAGCGCGCACCGAACCACGTGCCGGCGGGAATCGCGATCGAAAAGGTCGTCCCCGGACTCTTACTCGCGTCGCCGAGACGGTGAACCGTCAACGCCGCGGCCGCGTCGATCGCGTAGATTGCGAGGACCGCTCCCGCGTGAAAGTACCACACTTCGTCCGAGCGCAGCCGATGCAGCGCCGAAAAATCGTCGCCCTCGAGCAAGTAGTAGATCGAGGTCAAGGCGCTCCGTTGGACGATTCGGTAACGATTGTCGAATTGAACCGTCGCGCGTGAGCGATGCACTTCACGAAACCAGCCGCCCTCCGGATGCCGGCGCAGGCCGAGCCGCGCGATCAGTTCGGCGGCCTCGGCATGCATTACGGCATACGCGCGACGGCGACGCCGACCATCGAATCGCGCGTGACGAGCGCCGCGAGCCGCTCTTCGCTCCAACGCTCGGTCCCCGTCGGCCGCATCGGCAACACGAGGTAGCGCAGGTCGGCCGAACTGTCATGAACGCGGATCGTCACGCCCTCGGGGAGCTGCAAGCCGAATTCCGCCAAGACCGCGCGGGGCTCGCGCACGACGCGCGCGCGATATGGACGGCTCTTGTACCAGGCGGGCGGCGGTCCCATCAACATGCGTGGATAGCACGAGCACAGGGTGCAGACGATGACGTTGTGCACTTGGGGAGTATTTTCCATGACGGTGAGCAGCATGTCGCCGGGCTCCATGCCGAGCTCGCGCATCGCAGCGCTGCCGTCTTCGAGCATCCGTTGCTTGAACGCCGGATCGACCCACGCTTTAGCGACCATGCGCGCTCCGCGTTCCGGCCGCCGCTCCTCCATCCGCTCGATCGCGCCCTGGACATCCTCCGCCTTGAAAAGCTTCTTCTCAACCAGTAGCTCCATCAATGCGGTCGTCAGCTTTTCATAATAGGTCGAAGGCACGTGATGTTCGGGATGGTGAGCGTGTGGATCCGCGTGGGGATGGTCGTGCGTTGCGCTCATGCCTTCTCCAACCAGTGCTCGAAGATTTCGATGTCGATCGTGTCGTGCGCAGACGGCGTCTCCGGAAAAATATCGCTCTGTTCGAAGCGGACGCGATACAGGGTCTTCTTGTCTCCGGACCGGCCGTACGCGAGCTGCTCGGGATTGTCGAATCGGCCGACGACGCGCTCGACGATGCCGGATTTTCCGCGAGCGTAGAACGGCGTGCGGACGTGTCCGAGCGGAAACATCGCGCGCACGCGGACGCGCTCACCCGCCGCGAAGCTCACGTTCCGGCCTCGCGGGCTTCGACCTCGGCCAATTTCTTGCCGAGCTCCTCCGTGCTGATGACGCCCTTTTCGAGCAAGAGCGAGGTCATTGCCCGGACCCACTTTTCGTAGTAGCCGAGCTCCTCATAAGCTTTCGCACCGAGTCCTTCGATCTCTCGACGCATCTCGTCGACGCGGATCAGCGGCTCGCCGTTGAGCTCTATTTTGCGCGTCAATTCCCGAATCGCGTCGACGCGCTGCTCCCAAAACGCGTTTGCGTGCTCGCTCGTGTCGACCGGACCAGCCGGCTCGCCGCCTAGGTCATGCGGCAACTTGAAACTCATCGCCCAAGCAACTCCGCCGGCGTTTCGGCGCCCGTCACCGCTCCGGCTGCGAGCGCTCTCTCGGCTTTCGCTTTCTCGGCGGGCGTGAACTCGAGCTCGGCGACCCGGTGCGCGTGGCGCCCGCCCTCGAACGGCGTCGTGAGGAAGATTTCCACTAGGCGCTCCACCATCTCCCAGCCCATCAAGCGTTCGGAAAGCGCGATGACGTTCGCGTCGTTGTGCCGGCGCGAGAGCTCGCAACCGTATGGTTCCGAGACGAGCGCGCAGCGGATGCCGGGAACTTTATTCGCTGCGACGGAGATCCCGATGCTCGAACCGCACACGACGATCCCCCGCTCGGCTCGCCCGTTCGCCACCGCCAGACCGACCGCATAGCCGTATTCGGGATAGTCGACCGCGACGTCGCTGTGCGTCCCGAAATCGAGGACGTCGTGTCCGGTCTTGCGCAATTGGTCCGCGATGGCGTCCTTATAGCGCCAGCCGGCGTGGTCCGCCCCCATGGCAATCTTCACGTTCGCTCCTCTCGCGTGCGGTGGGACGGGGCTCTTCGCTGGATATGTTACAAAACCCGTAGAACGTCCGCGGCATGAAGCTCGCCATTTCGAGCGCCGCTTTCGATCGCAGCCTGGAAAGCGGCGACCTCACCCAGCTCGAATGGCTCGAGCGCTGCGCAAACACGCTCGACGTCGACGGGGTCACATTCGACCTCGCGCACTTTCCGCGGCGCGACCGAGACTATCTCGCGCAACTCAAGAAGATGGCGGTCGACGGCGGCCTGACCGTCGCGGCGCTCGAGGCGCGCGGTTTCTTCACCGAAGCCGACGACGAGGCGCGGGCGACGCTCGTCACAACCGCTGCCGCTCTGGGTGCGCCGCTGATCGTCGCGCCGCTTCCGCCGCAAAGCGAGATCCCGGCAGCCGGATACAACGAGACCGTGCGCGCAGGCAAACTTGCGGCGCGCGCCGCGAAGGCTGCGAATGTACCGCTGGCGATCCGCAACGCGCCGGGGACGATCGGATCGAACGCGATCGAGCTCAAGCGTTTCGCAAAGGACGTCGACAGCGCGTGGCTGCGTTTTGCGCTGGACAGCTCTTTCATCGGGACCGAGGAGCGCCGATTGCTCGAAGGGCGTTTCGTCATCGCATACGCGCGTGACATGGCGGCACTTGGCGCGCACCGGGGCTTCGTCTGCTTGGAGTACGGCGGCGACGACCCCGACGGCGAGCTACCGGCGTTGCTCGAACGAGCGCGCCGGGAGCTCTTTAGTGGACGTCAACCGCACGTGCCGTCTGCATACCCGGTTTGAACCTGCTTTCTCGCAGGTGGGTGCGGCCCGGGCGCTAGGGGGACGGTCTTTCGAGAGCCCTCACCTATCGTATCCGGAGCTTGTGCTCCCTAGGTTTACGTGTTGGCCCAACACCAAGGTAAGTCCGCGAACAGCGCAGTTGCCGTCTAGCCGGTATTATCCCACGACCGTCAAGCCTGGTTCCGTAGAGGGCTAGTCACCCCGAACCCAAGGCCTGAAGCCATCGCGATTCGGCATGCGAACCTTGGGCAAGGTTAGCGCGTTCATCACCTCGTCCGCGCCGATCAGGCCGTTGAGCTGGAGGACGTACGCGGTGACGGCGTAGAGCTCGTCGTTCGTGAGCGATTTGGGTTTGTCGTAGGGCATCGCGCGGCGAACATACGCGAAGAACGACGTGGCGTAGGGCCAAAAACTCCCGACGGTCTTGACGGGACGCTTGCCGGGGACTCCGAGCGTCCCTTGTCCGCCCGCAAGATCGCCCGCAGGGCCCCCGACGCCCTTCACGCCGTGGCAGGCGACGCACTTTTGGGCGTAGACGGCTTCGCCGGTTCTGGCAGTGGCGCTCCCCGGCGGGAGTCCGGTTCCGTCCGGGCTCACGTCGATGTCCCAGGACGAGATCTCATCCGGCGCCGCGACGCGCCCGAAGGTGGGGGCCTGGTCGGCAAGCGCGACGCTCGCCGTCACGGCGAGCATCAAAGCGACCGCGACGAATTGACTACGCATAGACGTGCGTCACGTCGCCGTTCGATGCGATGCTCCAGCTCGTGATCATGTTGGCATGATAGTTCGCCCACGGCCCGCGCTTGGCGATGAGAGCGGCCCGCGTCGGCTGGACGTAACCCGTGTTGTCCGTCGCGCGGCTCTGTAGAACCGCGGGGCCGCCGTCCCATTGCCACGGGATCCGGAAACGCGTCATCGCGAGCATCGAACCCGGGCCTTCCAGTCGAGCCGGCGCCCAACTCTTTCCGCCGTCGGCCGAAACCTCGACCTTGACGATCTTGCCGTAACCCGACCATGCTAGACCCGAGATTTCATAGAAGCCCGGGCCGCGCATCTTCAGCTCCGGAGCGGGTTGCGTGATGACCGACTTGGCCTCGATGTAGAGGTTGAACTGCGTCGATTTTCCATCGGGATGCGTCATCGTGTATTTCGAGGTCTCGTCCCGGCTTTCGGTCGGACCCGCGAGCGCTTTGACGCGTCGCAGCCACTTCACTTGCATGTTGCCTTCGAAACCCGGCAGCAAAAGGCGCATCGGGTAGCCGTTGGAAGGCATGACGCGCTCGCCGTTCTGATAGAGCGCGATCAGCGCATCCTTCATCACCTTCTCCATCGGGACGCTGCGCGTCATCGCGGACGCATCTGCCCCCTCGGCGAGAATCCACTTGGCCTTCGGGTCAACGCCGGCTTCTTCCATGAGCATCGCGAGCCTCACGCCCGTCCACTCGGAACAGGAAATCTGTCCGTGAACGCCCATGACGCCGGCCTGCGACGGCTTCTCGTCGTACATGATCTCGCTGTTTCCGCCGCACTCGTGAAAGTAAATGTGCGACTCCAGCGGATAGCGTGAAAGCGCCTCGACGGTGAAGATGAGCGGGCGCTTCACGAGCCCATGAATGAGCAACTCGTGTTTGTCGGGGTCGATATCGGGGACGCCGCTGTGCAGGCGCGCGTGATGCAACCCTGCGGGCGTGATCGTCCCGGTCAAGAGATGCAGCGGCGTCTTGATATTGGTTACGCCGGAGAAGCCGGTGCGCGAGCCGCCGCCTCCGCGTACGACCTTCGATTCGAAGCGCGAAGGCCGGTCGTAGGGCAGGACGGGCCCGTTCGGCGCCGTCATCCACGGCTCGAGCGGCAGCGGCGCGGCGTTCGCCGGTTCGCGTAAGGCGTAGCCGAGGGTCGCGAGCCCCGCGCCGCTTCGCAGAAAGAGCCGCCGGTCGAGCAGCCCGTTTGCGGCAGCGAATTCGAGGTGCTCCGGCGCCGCTTGCTTGGGCATGGCTGCCTCCATCGCGGGAATGAGATGGCGCTTTTTTCCGGCAATTCGCCGCCGGGCGGCCCAATCGTCTAAAAGCGGGTCCGCGCCGTGAAGATCATTTCTTGCGCCCGGAGCCCGCTTGGTATCTCGCCGTACTTAACCGCGGCCTCGATGATCGGCTGAATCTGGTCCGGGGTCAGCGCTTGTGCGCCTTTGATCTGCCGCATCTTGCGAAGCACCTCGAGGCTGATCGAAGTATAAGAGGCGATCAAGGGGATCATCTCGTCGTAGTGCGCGTTCGTGTAGGCGGTCGCGCGCCGCATGACGTCGGCAAACCGCAACGCCGCGTCTCGGTGACTGGCGAGCCACGCCGCGCTCGCGAAGAAGTCGTCGACGACGAAACGCTGGGCGATCGAACCGTACGGACCGGCGAGCATGCGCGTACGTCCCGACGCTTCGCAGGTGGTCAAAATGGGCTCCGAAACCATGATTGCATCGACGCGCTTCGCATCGAGCGCGGCCAACATCGTGGACTGAATGGTTTCGATAAACCGCACCTTTGTCGGATCGGCGCCGCCGGTGCTCATCCACGCCCTCACGCCGAGCGCCAAGAGATCGTGCAGCCCCGCGACTGCGACGGTGCGCCCCTCGAGATCCTTCGGCGTCTTGATCGGAGAGTCGGCCGAAACGAGCAACTGCGTCGTTGGATTGCGGTCGTCATATTGCGCCTGCGGAGCGACGAGCATCAAGGGCACACCCTTGCTGCGCGCGAGGACGATCGAAAGCGTGTTGGCCGATCCGATATCCGCCGCACCCCCAACGACGGCGATCGTCGCCAGAGCTCCGCTTCCGACGTTATCGACTTTGACATCCAGGCCGGCCTTTTGAAAGAGGCCTTCGCCAATCGCATACTTCATGGGAACCGCATCCGCGACCGGGACGAACGTCACGGTGATCGACACGGGGGCGGGCGCATCGCCGTGTGCCGGAACGACAACGCTCAGCACCAGCGACGCAACGAACGCAAACGCAGCCTGACGTTGATGCATCGCGTGAGACCTCCGAAGGCGTTTCGCGGCGGCTTCGCAGCCGCCGCCTTCGCGCCTCCTAACATAACGGCGGGGACGGCCTTCGCAGGTGCGGAACTCGCTCGTGTGGCTCGTCTTGCGCTCTCGCTCTCGCGGCTGGAGCTTCCCCTGGTCCACACGTTCACGATCGCTCGCGGCTCGGAGTCGGTCGCCAGAACGCTCGTATTTCGGTTAACGTACGGAAATCTGAACGGGCTCGGTGAAGCGTCGCCGACACCGCGCTACGAAGAAAGCATCGAATCGATCGAGCGTTTGTTCGCGGAATATCGGTTCCCGGTCGACGATCCGTACCGGCTCGATACGATCCTCGACGCGCTCCCGCCGGCGGCGCGTTGCGGTCTCGACGTTGCCCTGCATGACCTCATCGGCCGCGATTTGGGAAGGCCGTTGTGGCAGCTTTTCGGACTCGATCCGCGTATGACGCCCGTCACCTCGTTTACGATCGGAATCGATTCGATCGAACGAATGGTACAAAAAGTACTCGACGCCGGGACTCATCCGATCCTCAAGATCAAGCTCGGACTGGGGCAAGAGATTGAAACGATGGAGGCGATTCGGGCGGTTTATCGCGGAACGATTCGCATCGACGCCAATGAAGGTTGGTCGCCCGAGCAGGCGGTCGCCGTCTTGCTGGAGCTCGAGCGTTTCGACATCGAATTTTGCGAGCAGCCGATTGCGGCCGGAGCGCCCGAGCGGTTGCGCTGGATCCGCGAGCGCGTGCGGATCCCGATCGTCGCCGACGAAGATGCGCGCGATGCCCGCGACTTGAGCGCGCTCGTCGGTTGCGTCGACGGCGTCAACATCAAGTTGATCAAGTGCGGGGGAATTCGCGCGGCGCTCGCGATGATTCATACAGCGCGTGCGCTCGGCTTCAAGATCATGCTCGGCTGCATGCTGGAGAGCGCGATCCTCTCAACGGCCGCCGCACACCTTTCGCCGCTCGTCGATTGGGCCGATCTCGACGGTCCGTTTCTGACCGCAGAGGATCCGTTCACGGGCCTGCGCTACGACGAGAGCGGAAGATTGGTCATCCCGGATGCGCCGGGACTGGGCGTGACCGAATCGCTCGAGCCGGCGGTTACGGTGGAAGCGTGAAGCATTCGCGGCGGTACCTCATCCTCGCGCCGGGCGCATTCGCCGGGCGCGGCGCCAAAACGGCGCACGGCGTCATCGCCTACGCCGACGATCCGACCGTCGCCGTCGTCGACCCGACGCTCACCGGGAAGCGCGTCTGTGACGTCCTGCCGCATGTTCGCAGCGAGGCGCCGATCGTCGAAGACGTCGCCGCCGGCTTGTGGTACGAACCGACCGCGCTGCTGATCGGCCTGGCTCCGCCGGGTGGGAAGCTTCCGTCGGCGTGGCGGCGCGAGATCTCATCCGCAATTCGCGGTCAACTCGAGATCGTGAGCGGACTGCACGACTTGATCGGCGACGACGACGAATTCGCCCGCCTTGCCGCCGAGCACGGGACGCGTATTTGGGACGTCCGTATCCCGCCGCCGTCGCCGCTGTTCTCCGGCGCCGCGTACAAGATCGGTGCGATCAGCGTCCTCACGGTCGGGAGTGATTGCGCCGTCGGAAAGATGACCACCGCGCTCGAGCTGACGAAGGTCGCCCGAAACGCCGGCCGGCACGCCAAGTTCGTGCCGACCGGACAGACCGGCATCATGATCGCAGGCTGGGGCATTGCCGTCGATCGCGTGATTACCGACTTTGCGCCCGGCGCCGCCGAGTCGCTCGTTTGCGAGGCGTCGCGTGAAGCCGATCTGCTCTTCATCGAAGGTCAAGGGGCGATCAATCACCCGGCCTATGCGCCGGTCACCCTTGCGCTCTTGTTCGGAGCTGCACCCGACGCTTTGATCCTGTGTCACATGGTGACGCGCAAGCACATCGAAGGCTTCCACACGCCGGTCCTTTCGTATCGCGAGATGATCCGCTCGTACGAATCGCTGTGCGCGAGCGTGAAGCCGGCTAAGGTTATCGCGATCGCGCTCAACACGTCCGGTTTGAGCGACGTCGAAGCGCATAAGGCGATCGACCAAGCGCGCGCGGAAACCGGCCTGCCGGCCGACGACCTCGTCCGGTTCGGCGCCGACCACCTTTACGACAGGGTCATTCGCTCGTTAACCAAGAGCCGACCGCTGCACGCGTGAGTCGCGGGCTCGCCGCGCTCGCCGCCATCTGCATGCTCGCAGCGTGCACGCGCGTCGCGCCGACGAGCCAAGGCGGTGGCGCGCGCCATCCTTGGACGGTCGCGGGCTACCTGCGCATCGGCTCGACTGACGAGCCCGACAGCCTCAATCCGATGTTCGCGCACACGGATGCGACCGATCAAATCGACGCGCTCGTCTTCGCCCCGGTCTTTCGCTACGATCAACGCGGCGAGCTCGTCCCCGAGCTCGCAACGCAGATCCCGACGTACCAAAACGGCGGTATATCGAAAGACGGCATGACGCTCACGCTGCACTTTCGCAGGGGCGTGAAGTGGTCGGACGGCGCACCGCTCGATGCGCGCGATTTTCGCTTCACGTGGCGAGCTACCATGAATCCGCGCAACAACGTGAAGCTGCGCGCCGGGTGGGATGACGTCGTCTCGATCGATCTGCCCGATCCTTACACCGCGGTCGTGCGCTTGCGCGAACCCAACGTCTCGTTCATCGGCGCGCTCGGCGGCGGGGGCGGGAGCGCGTACCCGCCGCTCCCCGAGCACGTCCTCGGCGCACTCCCCGACCTCAACGCTGCGCCGTTCAATGCTGCGCCGATCTCGAGCGGCCCGTGGCTCTTGAAGAAATGGGCTCACGGCGCCTCGCTCGAGTTCGTGCCGAATCCGCGGTACTGGCGGGGCGCGCCGAAGCTGTCCGCGCTCACCTACCGCATCGTCCCGAACCCCGATGTACTCTTTACGCAGCTGCGCACGCACGAGATCGATCTCATCGACAGCGTTACGGTCAATCACGTCGATGAGTTGTCGCGACTCGACGGCATCGCCGTCGGAGAGCGTCTGAGCGCCAACTGGCGGCATCTCGCGTTCAATACGCGCAAGCGCGAGCTAGCCGACGTGCGCGTGCGGTTGGCGATCGCAGAGGCGATCGACTGGGATCGCATCAACACGGTCATCTATCACGGCTACAACCTGCGCGCGCACAGCGACATCATCCCGACCTCCTGGGCGGCACCGGCGATTCCGCTCTACCGCCACGATCCGGCCGATGCGAGCAAGCTGCTCGACGCAGCCGGCTGGCGCATCGGCGGCGACGGGTTACGGCACCGAGGCGCCCTCGCTCTGCGGACGAGCATTTCATCCAGCACCAACAATCAGCCCAACGAGCAAGCCGAAGTGCAGATGCAGCAGCAGCTCCGCGGGGTCGGAATCGACCTCGCGATCAAGAACTATCCCGTCAGTCTGCTTTTCGCGCAGGACGGGCCGCTCTACGGCGGGCGTTACGACATGTCATGGTCCGTCGACACGAACGGTCCCGACCCGGACAACGCGGGGAGCTGGGCCGCGCAGTTCATCCCCCCGCGCGGCGCGAACACGACGTTTCTGGCCGACCCGATCATCTCGCAAACGGCGATCGCGGCAACCCACACGTACGATCGCGCGCAGCGCAAAGCGCTCTATCAACGAGAGGAAGAACGCATCCACGAGCTTGTTCCAGCAGTGTTCTTGTACTGGCAGAATCAGTTCGCAGCGTACAACAGCGACTTGAAGAACTACAAGCCGGCGCAGTTCATCACGAGCTTCTGGAACTCGTGGGAATGGAGTATTTAGCACCGTGTCGTTTGGCGACCCCTCGGGGAATCGTTGTTATGACGAACTTGTGAGGGAGCCATGGGATGGGGGCCCCACGCGAAGCGTGGGGGGCGCGGAGCCTGTGGCGGAGCGCCTTTAAATGCCGGTCAGCTTCGTCCGGCCCTCCGATAAGGAGGCGACGCTGCACTGCGAGCCGACGAGCGTCGGGGTCGTGAGCTGGAACTCGCGTGCCGCCGAAGGCTCGCTCTCGCTGCGGGTCCGCTTCGCGGACGCGTACCGCTCCGCTTGGCTACCCTACGTGAAGTGGTCGCCGCACAATCGTCAGTCGCTCAGCCCGCGCGACGAGGAAGTGACGATCGAAACGGACGTCGTAGCCGCGACCAAGCCCTTTGCCGCGATCGACGTCCGCTCGTCCGAACGAATGGACGCCCTTGCGTTGGCGACGCCCGCGGGACTGCCGGCGCGCCCCGCCGCTGCGGTCGCACCGTTCGAGCTCGACGTCCCGCAATGTTCGCAGTTCATGAACGGGGACCGCGGCTGGTGCAGTCCGGCGTCGCTCGCGATGCTTCTCCAGTTCCACGGCTATCGCGTCGACGTCCAATCCGTCGCGGGAGCCGTCCATGACGATGCCTACGACGGGACGGGGAACTGGACGTTCAATGTGGCCTACGCCTCGTCGTTCGGCTTACGCACCTTCGTTGCATATCTGCGCGATCTCGAGCATGCGCACGCGTTTGTTTCCCGCGGCTTGCCGCTCGCGCTCTCGTACGCATGGAAGCCGGGTGAACTCGACGGTGCGCCGCTCGAGCACAGCGACGGACATTTGGCAGTGCTGCGGGGATTCGATGCGCTGGGCGACCCGGTCGTCAACGATCCGGCGCAGCCTGACGTTCGCGTGACGTACCGGCGCGCGCAGCTCGAGTGCGCGTGGCTCGCGCATGGCGGGATCGCCTACGTCGTCGCACCGCTGCAAGGGCCCGATCCCGTCGCGCTGGTCAACGACCCGTGAGCGCGCAGCCTGCCGAGCGCATCATCCCGATCGCGGAAGCGGAAGGCGCCCCCCTGCACGTCGTCCTTGTCGAACCCGAAATCCCGCCGAACACCGGGAACATCGCGCGTCTGTGCGCCGCGACCGATTGCGTGCTCCACCTTGTCGAGCCGCTCGGTTTCTCGATCGACGATCGCGAGCTCAAACGCGCCGGACTAGACTACTGGGCGTCGATCAACCTCGTCGTCCATCCGTCGTTCGATGCGTTCCTGGCCGCTTGGGACGCTGAGAAGCTGTGGTTCTTCTCGACCCGTGGGCGGCGCCGGTACACCGACGCGGCTTTCGCACTCGGCGACGCGCTCGTCTTCGGAAAGGAGACGGCCGGCTTGCCGCACGTCGTCCTAGAGACGCACCCGTGGCGCTCGCTGCGCATCCCGATGCGCGACGGGAGCGTCCGCAGCCTCAACCTCTCGACCTGCGTCGGGATCGCGACGTACGCCGCCCTCGCACGCCTTGGCTTCCCAGGCCTAACGTAGCATGTCATCCCCAACGGAGGCACTCGCTGCGATCGCGCGCCGCGTCGTCATCTGCAAGCGTTGCCCGGAGTTGCGCGCCTATTGCGCTCAGATCGCGCGGGTCAAGAAGCGGGAGCATCGCGATTCGGCCTATTGGGGCAAACCCGTGCCGGGCTTCGGCGATCGCAACGCTCGCCTCCTCATCGTCGGTCTCGCTCCCGGTGCGCACGGCTCGAACCGCACGGGCCGCATGTTCACCGGCGACGCATCCGGAGTTTGGCTATACCGGACGCTGCACCGCGCCGGCTTTGCAAATCAGCGACGCTCCGTCTCGATCGACGACGGCCTGGAGTTGCGCGATGCGTACATCACGGCTGCACTGCGCTGCGCGCCGCCGGGGAACAAGCCGACCCCGCTTCAGCGTAAGCGCTGCCTGCCGTTCTTGCTCGAAGAGCTCGATGCGATGCCGCGCGTCCGCGTCATCGTCACCCTCGGGAAGCTGGCCGATGACACGATCCACGCAGTTTTCCGCCAGCGCTATAGGCTGGGGAGCCCAAGAGTCCGCTTTACCCATGGCGCGCAGACTCTTTACCAAGATGAAACCGGACGGAGCTTGATCGTCATTGCCAGCTACCACCCGAGCCGTCAGAATACCAACACGGGAGTCTTGACCGAGCCCATGCTCGATGAAATCTTTCGGACGGCTGCATCGTTACTACGAAAAGCGACGGGTACGTCATAAGCTGGAAAAGGTGGGCAATACACTAGAATATCATGAAGCGCTATACCATCGACGACCGCGGCTACGCCGCCTTTGTCATCTACGCTGCACGCGAGTTGAGCCTAGACGCGTCCGAGCGGAACGCCGGAGGCATGAACGGCGAGGAGCACCGCCGGTCGATCGCAGCGTTGCGCGAGCTGAACAAACGGATGTTGTTTAAGGAGACCCGGTACGCGCGCTCTTAGCGCGCGACGGTGAGCACTCAGCTTGAGCTAGCAAAATGCTCTAAGGAGACCCGGTACGTCCGCCCTTAGCGGCGGGGGCACGTACCTCGAGCGATAGCTCGCGGAGCGTCTTCTCCGGGGCCGTCGAGGGCGCGTCGATCATCAGATCGCGCGCCATTTGATTTTTCGGAAACGCGATGACCTCGCGAATGCTCGTCTCGCCGCACGCGAGCATCGCGATCCGGTCGACCCCTAGCGCCATTCCGCCGTGCGGCGGCGCGCCGTAATCGAAGGCCTCGATAAAGAAGCCGAAGCGGTCGGCGATCTCCTCGTCGGTCAAGCCGATCAACTCGAAGATCTTCTTTTGCAGGGCCGGCGAGTGGATGCGGATCGATCCGCTCCCGAGCTCGTAGCCGTTGAGGATCATGTCGTAGTGCTGCGCGCGGACGGCGAGCGGATCCGAATCGATCAGCGCTTCCTGGCCGTCGGCCGGCGCGGTAAAAGGATGATGGGCAGGCGCCAGCCCGCCCGTTTCGGCGTCGCGTTCGAACAGCGGGAAATCGAGGACCCATCCAAACGCGAACTTCCGGGGATCGCGCAGCTTGCAACGTTCCCCGATCTCGATGCGCAGCTTGCCGGCAACGTCGGACGCCGCAGCATACTCGTCGCCGACGAGCAAGATCGCGTCGCCATTCTCCGCGCCGACCGCCGTGCGCAACTTTTCGACCAGACCGTCGTCGAGGAAGCGCGCGATCGAGCTCTTCATCCCGTCCCGGGCGAGCGCGATCCAAACCAAGCCTTTCGCGCCGAACTCTTTGGCCGTCTCGGTTAACGCGTCGAAGTCGCGCCGCGAAAGCGCGGCGCCATCGGGGTAGCGCAAGGCTGCGATGCGGCTCTTCTCCTCGTTCGCGAGGGTCCGGAAGAGCGAAAATTCGGAGTGAGCAAAGAGGGGAGCGACGTCGGAGAGCTCGAGGCCGAAGCGCAGATCGGGCTTGTCGACGCCGAAGCGCGCGATCGCTTCGGCATGGCGCATCCGTGGGAACGGTCCCAGCTCGATCCCGAGCGCCTTGCGCCACGTGTAGATCATGCAGCCTTCCATCACGCCGATGATGTCTTCTTGGCCGACGAAGGACAACTCGACGTCGAGCTGCGTGAACTCAGGCTGCCGGTCTGCGCGCGGATCCTCATCGCGAAAGCAGCGCGCGATCTGCATGTAGCGCCCCATCCCGCCGATCATGAGACATTGTTTGAGGATCTGCGGCGACTGCGGGAGCGCATAAAAGGTTCCCGGGTGGATGCGGCTGGGGACCAGGTAGTCGCGCGCCCCTTCCGGCGTCGTCTTGATGAGGCAAGGCGTCTCGATTTCGAGAAAGTCGAGCTCGTCGAAATAGTCCCGCATCGCCTTGACGAGCCTGTGGCGGACCCGCATGTTCTCTTGCATCCGCGCGCGGCGCAGATCGAGGTAACGAAAGCGCAGGCGCAAGCTCTCGTCGACGTCTTCGTCGACGGAGATCGGAAAGGGCGGCGTCTTCGAGCGGCCCAGGATCACGACGTCATGGACGCCGACCTCGACGTCACCCGTCGCCAGGCGCGGATTCTCGGTCCCCTGGGGACGCCGGCGCACGGCGCCGTGAACGCGGATCACATCTTCGCTGCGCAACGACTCCGCGAGCGCAAACGCTTCGGCTTGCTCGGGGTCGAAGACGGCCTGTGTGATCCCGTCGTGATCGCGAACGTCGATAAAGATCAAACCGCCGTGATCCCGGCGCCGGTTGACCCAACCATTGATCTCAACGTCGCGACCCACGTGCTCGAGCCGCAGAATTCCACACGAGACTTTTTGCGGCGTGTTACTTGCCATCCAGCGCTGCCTTTACTCCGTTGAGATAGTGATACTGATAGGCGACCGTGCGGGCAAAGCCGTTGCGTTCACCGAGCCGCTCCAGCCATGCGACCGCGCCCGGAAACCTTGCGAGCGCACCGTGAACGCCGAGCGAGAGCGGCGTCATCCCCAAGCGCGTCTGCACCACGAAGCTCGGATGCTTTCGAAAGAAGCGGACCGTCGAACGGCCGGCGAGCTCCATCTTTTGCTTTTGCTCCTCGTACGGGACCGCTTGCCAATGATAGTTGACGGCGCGCGGTTCGTAAACGATGCGCACGCCCGCCTGCTGGAGGCGATAGCCGAGCTCGAGGTCTTCATGTCCGTAACCGGTGAACGATTCGTCGAATCCTCCGACGCGTTCCAGATCCGCGCGGCGAACCGACGCATTCCCGGTCATGAAATAGAGCCAGCTCAGGCGCTTTGACGCGCTGCCGTGCAGCGGCTGACGCAGCTTCGGATCGTCACGCCTGCGCAAGTACTCGGAGTACGTTTCGACTTGAACTTCCATGCCCACGACCGCTTGCGCTTGAAGTTCGCGGTGATGCTCGAGATGTCGCGTCAGCAGATCGGGCGAGGCGATGATATCGGAATCCGTGAACAAGACGATCGGCGCGCGTGAGGCCGCGATGCCGGCGTTGCGCGCCATGGCGCGCCCGGTGTACGGGCCCGGGAGATGGCGGACGCGCGGCGCCCCGCGCGCGACCTCGGCCAGGTATTCCGCAGTCCCGTCGGTCGAGCGCGAGTCGGCGACGACGACTTCGTAGGTCTCGGGCGGCTGCTCCTGGGCGACGAGTGCCGGGATCACGGCGCGCAGCGTCTCGAGGCGGTTATACGTCGGGATAACGACTGAGATCTTCAGCATGGCTCAGTAGCCCGGCTACCGCGTCGATGATCTGCCCGCGCGAAGCCCGCAACGAATCTTCCGTCGCGAGCGACGGTTTGCGCAAGACGGCACTCGGGACTCGATACGGCGACCATTCTTGTGAGTTCAAGCGAAAGTAGCGGTGTTCGAAAAGGACGACGATGGGCCTGCGAACCGCGCTCGCTACGTGCGTCGCCGCGGTATCGACGGTAACGATGAGCGCGCTCTTTTCGAAAGCGGCGGCCCACGCACCGAATGAGAGTTGCCCGACGAGCACATCGGCGACTCCGGCGTCACGTACCACCTCGGCGATCGATGCGCCGTCGTCGCCGAACGTCACGACGATTGGCCGGCCGAAACCGCGCAACTCGCGCAACAGGCGCACGACGCTGTCGATCGTGCTCCCAGACGTCGCCCAACGGTGTCCCAAATGCAGCGTGATCGCCGCAGCCGGCACATCGGCGACGGCCTCCCGGTCGGCGTCATCGATCGCGATGACGAGATCGCGATAGAGCGACTGCCCGCCGGCGAGCTCGACGAGCGTTAGGACCTGATCGACCTCGTGGCGCACCACGCAGCGCGGATCGACTTCGCAGCGGCGTGGATCGGCCTCGGAGATCGCAACGTCGGTGAGGAAAAGGCGTGACGCGAGCCGCGCGATGTAGCGGCGCGTGTACGTGTACCCGATTCGGCGCGGCGCTTCCGTCGCCGCAACGATTCGGAAATCGTTGAAGCGCGGCGCGAGCGCGACGGCTAGATCGTATGGCCGTCGCAGCGCGCGTTTGGCGCTGTCCGGCTCGCACGGCGGCGCGATTGCTATGAGCTCGTCGAGGTCGGGATTCCCCTCGACCGCCGCGCGATTGTACTCGCTGCAGACCAGCGCGATGTGCGCTTGTGGAAAGGAACGGCGAAACGACGCGATCGCCGGGGTCGAGAGGACCAGGTCTCCGACGCGATCGGTCCGCGAGAGGACGATGTTCATTCTTAAGGCGCTCCGCCCCAGGCTCCGCGCCCCCCATGCAAAGCATGGGGCCCCCGAACCTCACGCGGACTCACGAAATCTGCTAAAGCACCATTCCCCCAGGGTCCGCTCAACATCATTGTGCTGAAGACCGCTCCAACTCTTCATAATAGGCGGCCGCCGCGAGGGTGCGCGCCGCGGCGAAGCCGAGGCGGCCCAGCCGCCGGGGCGCCTCGGGGTCGCCGACCAGGCGCTCCAGGCTTCTGCGCGGCAGACTCCGCAGGGCGCGCGCAAGACCGCGCTGGAGCGGCGTATCGCCGGTCGCGAGCGCGACGCGCCAATGGGGATGCAAACGCTGCAACTGGGCGGCGGTTCGAGCCTGCGCCCGCGCTTGGCGGAGCATCTGCGCGAGGTCGGCGCTCGTTGGGCGCGGCTTATAATGGAACGCGACCGCGAAGCGGTTGAAGACCGAGCGCGTCCCGGCGAAGCGCAGGCGCAGACCGAGCTCGATGTCCTCCCACCCGTACTCGGAGAAGCTCTCGTCGAAAAACCCGCCGACAGCGTCCAGCCGTTTGCGCGCGATCGACACGTTGCTGGTCCAAAAATAGTTGCCGCTGTAGTTTGCTGCGGTCCAGATCGGCGGCGGGAGATCGTCGAAGCTCTCGGTGTTGATGACCGCGCCGCGCACGATCGCATCGGGGGCGCTGGCATGCGAGCGCAAATGCTCGGCGACGAAATTCGGCATCGGTAGGATGTCGTCGTCGATGAAGATGATCCGTTCGCCGGTCGCGCGGCGCAGGCCGGAGTTGCGGGCTTTCGCCAGCCCGGCATTGGCTTGGCTGACGACGATGAACGGAACGCGCGCCGTCGCTTGCGCCCGCTCGATCACCAACGGCGTCGCGTCTTTCGAGCCGTCGTCGACGAGGACGACTTCATAGTCGCGGACGGTCTGTTCGAAGCAGGCCTCCAGGACGCGCCCCAGGAGGTGAGCGCGATTGTACGTGCACAGCTGAATGGTCGCGCGCACTAAGCTGCTAGCCCGGCGCGCAGCGACGGCTGGGGATCGTTGAGCACACGGTCGAGCGCCGCATCGATCGCGTCGAGATCGAGCTGGGCGATGCACTCGTACGTCGCGCACGTCTCCATGAAGTGATCGCGTCCGCGCGGACACGGATAGCTGTTGCGGACGACCGCGACGCGCGGTCCGAGCGGCCGCCAGCGATCCGGGAAGTCGACGCGTAACGGAAAGACGCTCACCGTCCGCGCCCCGACGGCGCCGGCGATGTGCATGGGAGCACTGTGCATCCCGACGAGCGCGCTCGCACGCCGTGCCAGCGCCCCAAAGCCTCCGTACGTCGTGCGGCCGACCGCCGAGATCGCTCCCGTCCCCTCGGCGATTCGCGCAGCGATCTGCGCGTCCGCCGCACTTCCCAAGATGAGGATGGGAAGACCGTGCTTCTTCGCGATGCGCTCGACCAGCGCGCGCCATCCGGCGACGGGCCAAAGCGGGCGGCGCGGGGCAACCGCCGAGACCGGATGGAGGAGCATGTAGTCGCCGTGAACCCCGAGGTCGCGCAGAAGCGCGTCGGCCTCGCCTTCCTCGTCGGCACGAATCTCGAAGGACGGCCATGGCACCGGCGTTTCGCATCCGAGCGAACGTGGGTAGTCGAGCAGGATCTCGCTCCAATGCGTCGTCGTATCGCCGAGTTCGCTGCGCACGCGGACTCGCTTGGTGAAAAGGAACGAATAGAGCCGGCGCGCTTGACCGACTCGGGTGCGCGCGCCGCTCTGGATTGCGAGCGATGCCGTAGCGGCGGTGGCCCAAGTGACGACGGCGACCACATAATGCCGCCGGCGCAGCTCCTCCCCAAGTTCGCCTGCCGGCCGCATCGCCGAAAAGATCTCGTCGACCTCGGCGCCGTGGAGCAAGGCATCGATATGCGCGGGCAGCACGACGGCGTCGACGGCGTCGTACTTGGAACGCAGCGCTGAAACGCACATCGAGGCGAGGAAAGTGTCGCCGAAACCGCCACCCGCCGCTATGAGAAGCGCGCGCGCACTATCTTTCATCTTCCAGCATTTCGCGCAGCGACGCGATGATCGCGGGTGCGTTGCCCGACGGTTCTGGTCCGACGATCAATGTCCTCGACGGTCCGGCCCACGGCGACCAGCGCTCGACATCGTGTTTTGCGTGCGGTTCCGCCGGGAAGAGATCGACGCATGGGACGCCGGCCATCCCGGCGACGTGCGCGGCTCCGCTGTCCCAAGTGACGACCGCGCGCATTCGCGCCAAGGCTTCGCGCCAGTCGGCAACGTGCTCGAAGATGCGCTCGAGGGTGCCCGCCGCGGTGGCGACCGCGCGGACCAGAGCCGCGTCGGCCGCGGCCCCGATGACGACTACCGGGTATCGCGCCGCGATGGCGCGCACGATCGCCGCGTGCTCGTCGATTCGGTCGGAGACGGCCTTGGCAACGACTTGGAATGCGACGTGAACGTCCTTTTCGAGGCGGGAAAGGTCGTCGACGACGAGCGGGCGCAACCGCGCGAGATCGCTTGTCGGATGATCTTCATCGTGCAACCCCTCGCCTAGGTGGAACAGCGTTTCGACCTCGTGCTCGCGAGTGCGCGCCGCAGAGGCGCTCCGCGCGATTGCGCGCGTCAGCTGCGTCCACGCCCAAAATGACTTGAGTGGCTTTCCCCATCCGTTGACGAAGCCGATTCGGGCCGGGGCGCGGATCTCGTTGGCGAACCGATAGGCTTCGGGTTCTTCGGATGCGATCAGCGCGACATCGTACTGCGCGACGCGAGCCTGAGCCCGCGCGATCTTGTAGCTCTCCGGCGTCGACCCGTGGGCAGGCCACGGGATGCGCTCGACGATGTGAACGCGTTCGAAGGCCCGCGTTGCGAACGCTTGCGCGTTCTCCGTCGACAACAAGGCGCCGAGCTCGTGCCCTGCGTCGCATAACGCGCAGACGAGCGGCGCCAAGCACAACGCGTCGCCGATTCCGTCGGCGCGTACGATCAGGATGCGCTTACGCTCGATCGCCGTCGCTCCCTAGAAAGCATTCGGGTAGCTGGACCCCAGTGGTCACCATCGCGCGCCAGGAGCGCGCGTTCCGCGACTCCCTAAATCAATCCAGAATCGTAGCCGGACGTACTCGCGGCCGGCGAGCGGGACGGAGCGCTCGAAGACCCCGCCCCAGTGCTCGATGATCGATTTCGAGCGCAAGTTGTTCGAATCGCAGGTCACGAGCACGCGCTCCATCCCCAGCCGGCGTGCCGCGTCGAGCGTCAGCCCGAGGATCGTCTTCCCGTAGCCTCGACCTTGTCGCGACGGCCGGATATCGTACCCGATGTGGCCGATGTCGCGCAGCGACGGCTCGTCGGAAAGCTGGTGGCGGATCGACGCGCGGCCAACGAGCTCGTTGGTCCGCGATTCGATCATCCATAAGAATGTCTCGGGGACGAAGCCGGGCTTGATGTATGCGGGGTCGGCGGCGTTGCACAGCGTGCGAACGAGACGTTCGAAGTCGCGCGTGAGCGCGCCGACGTCGTTGTCGATGTGGCGGTTGTCGAGGAAGCGTCCCTGCGCCTGATGCTCCCGCAGCGCCGCGATATAGGAATCCCGATATTCGACGCTCGGCGCGATGAGCGTCAGGGTCCCCTCACTGCTCTGCGTCATAATCGTCCGCCGAGCGCGCGCCCGAGTTCGTCGACGTACAATCCGTCCAAGAGCAAGCCGCGCGCAAAGCCCGCGAGCGCCGGGATGCGCGTCTGCGTTGCCACGCCGGCATAGAGCGGCAGGACCCAGCGCGGCGCAATGAGCCGCGCCCGCGCGAGGTTCAGCGGATACGCGCCGGTGGCCAAGCGCGTCCGCAACGACGGCGCGGTTTGGATCAAGCGTGCAGCCATACGCGCTTTTTCGATCGTCCGCCGCGTCGCGACGTCGAGCGTATCGCGCGCCGGCGGCTTGATGTGATAGAGGAACGCATCCCAGGCGAAGCGGCGCCGCAGGCCGCTCTCGCGCAAGCGCAAGCCCAATTCGGTGTCCTCCCACCCGTAGAGCCTGAAGCGTTCGTCGAATCCGCCCGCCGCCTCGAGCGCTGCCTTCGGCAGCGAAACGTTGCAGGTGCAGAAAAACGCGCGCGAATAGTTAGCCGGCGTCGGCCTGGGCATCACGTCGTACGATGGCACGTTGATGATCGGCCCGGAGACGGCGAGCGAAGCCTCCGCTGCGTGCGCGGCGGCGTGGGCTGCCAGAAAACGCTGCGGCAACCAGACGTCGTCGTCGATGAACGCAATCAGCTCGCCGCCGGCGCGAGCAAGCCCGCGATTGCGAGCCGCGCCGCGATTGGGCTCCGCTTCGTGCAGATACGTCAGCGCGAAGCGGCCGGCGGCGGCCCGAGCGATCTGCGGCGTCTCATCGGTCGAGCCGTTGTCGACCACGATCACCTCGAACGGCGGCGCATCGATCTGCCGTTCGAGCGAATCGAGCGCCCGCAGCAGATATGACGCGCGATCTCTGGTCGCGATAATGATGGAGATCATGGCACGGCGATCGGTTCCAACAAGCGGGTCGCCATGCGTCCGGCCGCGCCGGCGTGTCCGCCGTACAAGGTGCGCAACGCGGCGCTGGTCCTTTCACACCAGTCGTCGTCGTGCATGCGCTCGAGGACCGTGCGTGCAATGTGACCCGGTGTCAACGTCCCGCGCAGCTCCGGAACCAGCATTTGGCCGGCATCGATGTTCGGCTGCGCGACGAAGCGGAAGCGCCGCGCGAAGGCGACGACGGCCGAGCGTTTGAGCGTCGTCCCGACGATCGGGAAACGATCGAGATATTGCAGCGGGCCGTTGATGACGACGACCTCGGGTTTGTTGGCCGGCGCGCACACGACCGAGGGGACGCCCAGCGCCGCGAGTTCGATCACTTTGGTCCCCGGGATCGTCAGGGCCAGCCGCGCGGAGGTCGCGGCCAGCATCGCGTTCCGCACGATCGGGAAGCGTTCGCCGCTCGCCGCGACCAAGTACGTCATCTCACCATCGCGTGCGATCGTCCCGGCGATGCCGTATGCGAGCGGATCGCCTCCCGCTGCGAGCGCACGGCTCAGCTCGTCTTCGGTCGTGAACGGCGAGATCCCGAACGCGACGGGGAGCTGCGCCGAGCTCGCGCGCAGGTGGACGGCCGCCGCAAGGAACATCGGGACCATGTTGGCGATCTCGAGCCGCCGCGAACCCGGGAGGATGATGACGCCGTCACGCGCTAGTCGCGCCTCCGCGCTGCTCAATGTCGCAAACGTACCCTGCGCTTCCATGAATGCACCGTCAATCGCCAGATTCCCGACGACTTCGATCCGCTCGTCCGGCGTCTTCCATCCCAAGAGCTGCCGGCGGTTGGCTTCGTCGACTGCAAAGACACGGGCGAACGTCGTCCGGTAGCGCGGACGCGAAAAGCGGTACGATGTCGCCGTCCCCCCGAGCCTGCGGTGCAAGCGAATAGCGTGCATGAGGTCGCCACCTAGGTACTGGACGCGATCGGCCCGCTTGGGGATTCCGTCGACGGCCCGACCCAGGGCCGCGCGAATGAAGTCGCGCGCGCGATAGACGCGCAATTGCGGGAAGAGCGCGCGGGCGACGTCGGGCTCGCGCCCAGTCGCATAGTCGTCGGGGACGAAGAATAGATGCGCGTCCAGCGCAGGGTCGCGCGCGTAGAGCGCGTGCAAGAGCGGCCGCACCCAGCCGGCAAACTCGCCCGGGCCGTTGCACGTGAGCGCCAGAACCATTAGCGCTTCGTCCGGATCGCCGCGATGAGATCGGTCGTGCTGCGGCCTGCAACATGCGGCGCGAGCAAGATCTTTCCGCCGTGCCGTTCGACGACGACGCGCTCCGGGAGATCCTCGATCCGGTATTGTTCGCTCTTGACGTGCACGTCGGGACGCAGCCGGTCGAGGAGCGCCTCGGGGGTCGTCTCGTCGAAACCGACGACCACGTCGACGCTGCGCAAGGCGCTCAAAAGGCGCGCGCGGTCGTCGAAGCTCACGAAGGGCCGGTCTGCTCCTTTGATGCGCCGGACCGAGTCGTCCCCGTTGAGCCCGACGATGAGCGCGTCGCCCTGCGCGCGCGCCCACGCCAGGTACCCGACGTGACCGGCATGGATGATATCGAAACAGCCGTTGGTGAAGAC
>DATNIC010000202.1:0-4339 GCA_035604635.1 Binatia bacterium | reverse complement strand
AACGAGGTCAAGCCGGGCGATGTCGGAGAGTTGTGCTGCCGCGGACCCTACACGCTGCGCGGATATTACGGTGTCCCCGAGTACAATGCGCGTGCGTTCACGTCCGACGGTTTCTATCGTTCGGGCGATCTGATGCGCCGGCACCCCTCCGGAAACTACATGGTCGAAGGGCGCAAGAAAGATCTGATCAATCGCGGCGGTGAGAAGATCAGCGCCGAGGAGATCGAGAATCTGATCCTTTCGCATCCGGCCGTCAAGAACGTTGCCTGCATTCCGGTCCCTGATCCCGATTTGGGCGAGCGCATGTGCGCGTGCATCATCCTGCGCGACGGGATGAGCCTGACGTTCGACGATCTCAAGACGTTCTTGCTCGAGAAGGAGATCGCGAAGTTCAAGTTACCGGAGCGATTGGAAATCATGCCGGACTTTCCGCTCTCGACTTTCGGCAAGGTCTCCAAGAAGCAGCTCGTCGAGACGGTCTCGGCCAAGATGGCGTCGGAGAAGATGCCGAGCCGCGCGTGAGGATCATCGACCTGCACTGCTATCCCAATACGAAGGAATGGATAGCGTGCCAGCAGCCGTACGTCGATGCGCTCGCCAAGTACTGGGGCCGCGCGTGGACTCCGAAGACCGAAGAAGACGTGGTCAAGGACTTCGCCGACGCAGGCGTTCAAGCGGTCCTCGTCGCGCTCGATCTCGAGACGACCGTTCACACGCCGCCCTGCTCGAACGACTTCGTCGCCGCGATGCGGAAGCGGCATCCCGAGCGAATCATCCATGCTTGGGCGGCCGTGGATCCCTTCAAGGGTGAGGGTGCGTTGCGCGAGGCCCGGCACGCGATCGAGGATCTGGGGATGCTCGGCTTTCACTTTCATCCGATCATGGGGCACTTCGCGGTCAACGATCGGCGCTTCTATCCGCTCTTCGAGGTCATCGATGCCTTGAAAGTCCCGGTGATGATCGACGTCGGGACGACCGGGATGGGCGCGGGGATGCCGGGCGGGATGGGCGCAAAGATTCGCGACGCGCATCCGTCGGCGATCGACGAATTGGCGGCGGATTTCCCGAATTTGACGATCGTCGCGGCGCATCCGGGCTGGCCGTGGGTCGACGAGATGACTGCAGTCGCACTGCACAAGGGGAACGTCTATTGGGAGCTCTCCGGTTGGGCACCCAAGTATTTTCCGCCGCAGCTCAAGGTCGACATTCGCAGCCGGCTCAAAGACAAGGTCATGTTCGGGAGCGACTACCCCAGTTTGCCATACGAGCGGATTTTTCGCGAATGGGGTGAGCTCGGCTACAAGGACGACGTGATGGAGCAGATCTTCCACGGCAACGCAGAGCGCGCGCTCAGCCTGTGAGCATCCTCACGACGCATGCGGGAAGCTTGCCGCGCGCCGAAGCGTTGATGACGTTCATGGAAGCGGCAAACCGCGGCGAAGCGATCGACGAGCGCGCGTACGAAAGCGAGGTTCGCCGAGCCGTCGCCGACGTCGTGAGGAGGCAGGCCGAGCTCGGCATCGATGTGATCGACGACGGCGAGCAATCGAAGATCGGCTTCATCGCGTACGTGAACGAACGGCTTGAAGGCCTCGAACTGCGGCCACCGCATCCCGGGCAAGAGAGCCCATTCTCCGGTTCCAAAGAGTTCGTCGCGTTTCCCGAATTCTACGCTTGGGTGTTGCGGACCCAGCACGGTGGTCCGGGCGGAGGGATCCCGCACATGATCTGCCGCGGTCCGATCGCCTACAAGGGGATGGCGAAGCTCAAGTCCGACATCGATCATTTCAAAGCCGCGCTTGCTGCGGTTCAGGTCACCGGCGCGTTCATGCCGTCCGCCTCACCGGCGAGCGTCGAGCACTGGCAGAAGAACGAGTACTACAAGACGGACGAAGAGTATGTCTTTGCGATCGCCGCCGCGATGCGCGAAGAGTATCAAGCGATCGTCGACGCCGGCTTCCAGGTGCAGATCGACGACCCGTTTCTGTCGACGTACTACATCTCCGATCCGAAGCTCACGGTTGACGACGCGCTCACGTTCGGCGAGATGCGGGTCGAAGCGCTCAACCACGCCCTGCGCGGGATCCCGCCCGAACGCGTCCGCTACCACACGTGCTACGGGATCAATATGGGTCCGCGGACGACCGACTTGGAGATGAAGCATATCGCCGGTCTGATGCTCAAGGTCAATGCCGGGGCCTACTCGTTCGAAGCCGCTAATCCGCGACACGAGCACGAGTGGATGGTCTGGCAGAGCGTGAAGCTGCCGGACGGCAAAAAGCTGATCCCGGGGATGATCACCCACTCGTCGGTACTGGTCGAGCATCCGGAATTGATCGCGCAACGGCTCGTCCGCTTCGCCGACGTCGTCGGGCGCGAGAACGTCATCGCCGGATCGGATTGCGGCTTTGCAACCCATCCGAGTCGTGATCCGGAGATTCATCCGACGATCGCCTGGGCGAAGCTCAAAGCGCTCTGCGAAGGCGCGCAGCTTGCGACGCGGCAGCTGTGGCGCTAGAGGCGGCGATGACCGAAGAGATCCTGGCAGTATTCACCCGGCAGCGCGTCCATGCGTTGTTCGTCACCGAACTCTCGCACGCGTTGCGGGCGCGCGATCTCCGTGCGCTCGACGCGCAGCTCGACCGCCTAAATGAAGAGGGCGCGATCCTGATTGCCGAACACGCCGTGCCCGATCCGCACTTGGCCGGGATCGATTTGCGGATCGTCGCCCCGCTCACCGCCGATCGGCCGCGTCCCGAGGCGGAAGCCGCTGCGGCCGACGCGGCGGAGTCGCTCTGGAACAAGTGGCTCGCGAGTTTCCTGAGCTCCCACCGGTGCCAATAGGAGGATGCCGGTGAGCAGCATCGTCGAAACCGACCCGGTGACGGCGGAGATCATCCGGAACGCGCTCGTCGCGATCACCGATGAGATGAAGACGAATCTTATGCGGACCGCGTACAATCCGATCATCTACGAGGCGCTCGATTATACCGTCGGGCTCTTCGACGCGAACGGCGAGACGGTCTCGATCGGTCTAGGGTTGCCTATGTTCATTCGCGGCCTTTCGGATTCCATCAAGGCCAAGATCGAATTCTACGGGCGCGATGGGATCGAACCCGGCGATATTCTGCTGACGAACGATTCGTACATCATGGGCAGCCATCTTAACCACATGATCTTCACGCTCCCGATCTTTCACGACGGCGAGATCGTCGCGTTTTCGTCGTCGATGGCGCACTGGCAAGACGTCGGCGGGGTCCTGGGAACGACGACGCAAGATATCTTCTCCGAGGGCTTGCAAATGCCGATCGTCAAGATCTTCAAGCGCGGCAAGCAGGATCGCGAGCTGACGGAGATCATCCGGACGAACGTTCGATTGCCTGAGCTGGCGATGGGGGATTTCCGCGCGCAGATTGCAGCGATCAAGACGGGGGAGGTGCGTTACGCGGCGCTGCTGCGCAAATACGGACGTGCTGCCGTGGACGCGAGCATTCGCAGCATCTTCGAGCTAAGCGAGCGTTTGGCGCGGCACTCCGTAACGGGGATCCCGGACGGGACGTATGAAGCGGAGTCGTTCATGGACGACGACGGCGTCACGGCCGCCAACATCCCGATCAAAGTCCGGGTCACCGTCGAGGGCGACGAGTTGACGATCGATCTAAGCGAGGTGAGCCGTCAAGTCCGCGGTTACTTCAATTCCGGAGCGACCGCCGGACGCTCCGCGGCCCAAGTCGCCTTCAAGTGTCTGACGACCCCGACCCTTTACCCGATCAACGAAGGCTCGTTTCGGCCGCTTTCGATCATCCTGCCGCCCGGGCGCGTCATCAGCGCGACGAAGCCCGCGGCGACGCGTTGGTGGATGACGATCCCGATGACGGTCGTCGATACGATCTTCAAGGCGCTTGCCCCCGCGGTCCCCGATCGCGTTGCCGCCGGACATTATGCCGATCTTTGCACGGCCGACGTCTTCGGCGTCGATCAACGGTCCGGGCGGTTCTTCTACCGCCCTGCTTGCCTGCCGGGCGGCGGCTGGGGCGCGAAACACAACAGCGACGGAATGAGTGCGACGATCTGCCTGAACGACGGCGATACGCACAACTTCATCGCCGAGGCGATCGAGGCGAAGATTCCCGTCGTCGTCGAGAGAAACGCGTTGCGCCCGGACTCCGGCGGGGCGGGCCGCTATCGCGGCGGCTTGGGCGTCGAGTTTCGCTTTCGCGCGCGAGCACCGATGCAATTCAACGCGCACGTCGAGCGGACGCAGTGCGCGCCGTGGGGCCTCGCCGGCGGAGGGGCCGGATTGGCGAACCGCGTCTCGGTCGTGCGCGCCGGCGGCTCT
>DATNIC010000201.1:0-25033 GCA_035604635.1 Binatia bacterium | reverse complement strand
CGGCGGTACAGCCGGCTAGATCAAGCGGATCATTGCTTTGAGGTACTCGTCGTCGTGCTTCATCTGTTCGAGCATCATGTCGCGCAGCATGTTCAGTTCGCGATACATCTCGGCTTGATAGCGTGCGATCATGTCGAATTCGGCATGCTGCTGCTCGAGTGCCGGATCATCAGCCGGTGGCGGCGAGGCGTCGTCCTTGGCGTGCTTGGTCGCCGTGGTCTTCGAGGTCGTGCTCCGTGAGGTGGAAGAAGGGCGCGGTGACGCCGCGCCCGGTGCCGCTCCGACCACGCTAGTCGATCGACCGGATGAATTCTTTGGTGATTTGAAGGTCGGCTTTGCGCTGTTGCATTGCGACGTCGCGCAGGGTGTTCGATTCGCGCATGATTTCCGATTTTTCGTCCATCGTCTCGTTGAACTGCGTTGCTTGTTGATTGAGCTGGTTCTGAAAGACCATCTGCTGGATCTCGTTACCCGTTTGCTGCCCGAGGAACCAGTTCTCGGCTCCGGTAAGCGCTGCGCTCGAGGCGGCGCCGCCGAGGCCACCGATGACGGAACCGAGCAGCGGCGCTCCTAGAGTCAAGAGATTTGTGAGACCGGCCATGTGTTGGGCTCCTTTCGCCAATATGGAATGCTCGAACATCGATCACGCCCTGCCGCCTCCGCGGCTAGTCTTCGTCGTCGAAGATTGCATCGATCAGACCCGCGCCATCGGCGTCGGTCCGCTGCATCTGCTGTAGCGATGGTGACATCAGCTCTTGCGCAGGCGGCTGGCTCGGCGGGATGAATGAGCCTGCGAAGCGTGCGAGCGCACCGATATTCGCGGCGTCGTGGAAAGGATCCAAACGGGCCGGTTCCGCGCCCGGGGATTCACCGCCGAGTTGGGCATAGTGTCGTTCAACGGAATCCGCGTAGTCGAGCGTCTTGCCGTCCGACCACGTCGTCAAGGTACCCCTCGCATTCGGCGAGCCCGCGTTGTATGCCGAAAGGGCAGCGTGGATATTGCCGCCGTTCCGGGCAAGCAGGTCATGCAGCAGATGCGCCGCGTAGTCGGCGTTTTTTGCGGGGTCCATTGCGTCGGCGGTTGTGCCAAAGGCGTGATAACGGTCGTCGATTTGAAAGAGTCCATGGCCATGTCCGCCGTCGCCGACGATGTTGCGGCCGGAGTTGCTCTCGGGGCCGCCAGTCTCTTGAGCGGCGACGGCCGCGAGCAGGCGCGGCTCGATTCCCCAGCGTTGAGCTGCTCGCGTGATAGCCGCGCTGTACGCGACGTCGAGTCTCACGAGAAATCCGAGATCGACGCCATCTCATCCGAAGAGTTGGCCGACAGATCGCCGAGCGCTCCGGGTTCTAAGGCCGAGCTCACGTCCTCGAACGGTTGCCCGCCCTGGCTCAGCGAGGCGGTCATCGTGTCCTGTGCTTGCGGGAGCATCGGGAGCAGCGGGTTCGTCCCGGCCGGGGGGTTCGCCGGTGCGGAGCCGCTGAGCCCGCCTTCCACTCCGCCTATGGCTGCGCCGATCGGTCCCCCGGTAAAGAACCCGCCCACAGCCCCGCCGATTGCACCCAAGATATTGAAGCCCATCAAAGTCCCCCTCCGGACGAACCGCCGTCATCCAGGGGATCCCGACGCGGCCTCTGAGCGTCTAGGGGGCCTGTCGTCGTTGACACAGGTTCCGGCCGGGACGTACAATACCGGGGTTCATCGTGGGGGCCCCATCCTGGGGCCTTGCTGTATGTCTATGGGCCCTTCTTTGAAAATCGACGTCGGCTCGGCCCTGAGTGGGCCCGGCCGGCGGCTCACCCTGGACGAGGACGTGACCCTCCCGGAGTTCGGGACGTTCTCTTTCCCGCAACCGGCGCACGTCGTCCTCGAGGTCCGCGGGATCCAACGAGGACTGCACATCGACGGGACGATCGACGTCGCGGCCCGGAGCTCGTGCGGCCGGTGCCTCAAAGACGTGATCGTGCCGGTCCACCTCGAGGTTGAAGAGCGGCTCGAAACGGGCGGGAAACGGGACCCTCTCGATCTGAACAACGTACTCGAAGGCGACGTGCTGGACGTCGCAGACTTAGCCAGGCAGCTCACCACGAGCGCCCTCCCCATGGGCGTGCTGTGCGACGAAGCGTGCGGTGGTTTATGGGAAGGAGAAGGCGACGATGGCTAACCTCAAATGGAAGACTCCGCGCTCGAAGACGCGCAGCCGCCGGGCGGCGAACTGGAAGCTCACGGCTGTCACGACGGTCGAGTGCCCCCAGTGTCATCAGCCCAAGCGCCCGCACTTCGCGTGCGAGACCTGCGGCACATACGACGGCCGCACGGTGATCGAACCGAAAGACGAACACTCGGGACACCAGCACTAGTGTGGTTCAAGCGCCCCCTCGGGGAACGAACCCCTCACGATCACGCTGAGGGCGCGTGCCGCATGGGGGCCCCATGCGAAGCATGGGGGGCGCGGAGAGCTCGGCTCGGAGCGCCTTCAAATTAACGGGGTTCGGATGGCCGGGGTCGGGCGATATGTCCCCGAGCGAGTCCTCTCAAACGAGGATCTCGAGAAGATCCTAGATACCAGCGACGAGTGGATTACGACGCGGACGGGGATGAAGCGGCGCCACATCGCCGCGCCCGACCAAGCGACGAGCGACCTCGCGATCCTCGCCGCGCAAGATGCGCTCGAGCGTGCGTCACTCAAACCGGGGGACATCGACTGCTACGTCGTCGCAACCGCGACGCCCGACTTTCTCTTTCCGGCGACGGCATGCATCGTCGCCTCGAAGCTCGGTGCCGTCGGGAAACCCGCATTTGACATCGAGATCGCTTGCAGCGGTTTCGTTTATGGTCTCGCGGTCGCTTCGAGTCTGGTCCGCTCGGGGATGCACCGGCGCGTCATGCTGATCGGCGCCGAGACCCTCTCGAAGATCACCGACTATACCGACCGCTCGACGGCGGTGCTCTTCGCCGACGGCGCCGGCGCCGTCATTCTGGAGAGCTCGGAAGAAGATTCATTTCTCTCGTGCGAGCTCGGCTCCGACGGTACGAGCCCCGAGATGCTCTACGTCCCGGCCGGCGGCTCGCGCGCCCCGCTCGGCTCGGCGGCGGTGGGCTCACGCGACCACTACATTCATATGAACGGAAAAGAGACGTTCAGGTACGCGGTCACCAAGATGGTCGAGTCGACCCTCACGGCGCTCGAGCGGGCCCATCTTACGACCGACGATCTCGCATTGATGATCCCACATCAAGCCAACAAGCGGATCATCGATTCCGCCGCAAAATATTTGGCCCTCGCGCCCGAAAAAGTCGTGGTGAACATCGAGGAATATGGGAACACTTCGGCGGCTTCGATCCCGCTCGCGCTTTTCGAAACGCTCGAAGCCGGCCGCCTGAAGAAAGGGGACGTCGTCGTCTTCGTGGCGTTCGGCGGTGGACTTTCATGGGGCGCGCTCACTTGGAGATGGAACTAGTGGTAGCGCGGATCGGCGTTATCTTTCCCGGCCAGGGCTCGCAATCGGTCGGGATGGGCGGGGACATCTCGGCACGGTATCCGGCGGCCGCGGACCTCTTCAGTCGAGCGGCGCGCGTCCTGAAATACGATCTGCTCGCGCTGACGCAGCAGGGACCCGACGAGAAGCTGCGCGAGACGCGCTACAGCCAGCCGGCGATTTTCGTGACAAACTGTGCGCTCTACGCGGCGGCTGCCGAAGCGGTCAAACCGGTCGCGAGCGCCGGACATTCGTTCGGAGAGCTGTGCAGCTTGACGATTGCAGGTTCACTGGAGTTCGAAGAAGCGGTCCGGCTCGTCCATGAGCGTGCGCTCGCGATGCACCGCGCGGCTGACCGCGCGTCGGGCGCGATGTCGGCCGTCCTCGGGCTCGATCCGGAGCCGTTGCGCGCCATCGCGGAAGCGGTTCGCCGGGACGGCGTCGGCCGCGTCGCCCTGGCAAACTTCAACGCGCCGGGGCAGATCGTGATCAGCGGCGATGCCGCCGCGGTCCGCGAAGTCGGCGAACGGGCCATCGATGTAGGCGCAAAGCGCGTCATACCGCTCAACGTCTCGGGTGCCTGGCACAGTGAGTTGATGGACGCGGCCCGTACGGAGTTCGAGCCTCACGTGCGGAACGCTCACTTTCGTCTGCCCGCTTTCACGGTCATCTCGAATGTCGATGCGCAACCATATCGCGACGTAGCGACCATCGTCGATCACGTGATCCGCTCGGTAACGGACGAAGTGCTCTGGCACGAAACGGCAATGCGGCTGCTCGAAGAACAGCTAGATCTCCTTGTCGAGTTCGGTGCAGCTGCGGTCCTGACGCCGCTCGTGAAGCGGTTGCCGGGGGCTCCGCGTACCTTGCACGTCGGCGACGGCGGCGGCGCGGAGCGGCTGCTGGTGACCCTCGCGCATTTCGCACCGGCGTGAATCTTAGCGGAAAGGCGGGCGTCGTCACCGGCGCCAGCCGCGGGATAGGTCGCGCCATCGCGGTCGAGTTCGCAGCTCGTGGGGCCGATGTCGCGCTCGTCGGCCGGGATCGAGGAGCGCTCGACGAAACGGCGGCGCTGGCTCGCTCCAAGCGCGCGGACGCCAACGTCCCGGTCCTGATCGCCGACGTAGCCGATCCGGCTGCCGTCGATGCCGCGGTCGCCGGGGCGCTCCAGGCAGTCGGCCGGCTCGATTTCGCGGTTGGGAACGCCGGCCAAACACTCGACGCGCTGGTCGTCCGGATCAGGCCGGAGGACCTCGACCGGCTGCTTGCGGTCAACCTTCAGTCCGCGTTCTACCTCTGTAGTGCGGTCGCGCGCCCGATGATGCGCCAACGCGGCGGAAGCATCGTCCTCGTCTCGAGCGTCGTCGGCCTCGCCGGCAACGCCGGTCAGGCAGCGTACGCTGCGAGCAAGGCAGGCTTGCTCGGCTTGGCAAAGTCGCTAGCGAAGGAATTGGGGTCACGGAACGTAAGAGTCAATGCCGTCGCACCCGGTCTGATTGAAACCGCGATGACCGCCGACATGCCCGAGGCCGCCCGCACGCATTTCCTCCAGAACACTCCGCTCGGTCGGCCCGGAACACCGGAGGATGTAAGCGGTGTCGTCGCATTCTTATGTTCGGATTCCGCCGGCTACATCACCGGTCAAACGATCGTGGTCGACGGCGGATTTTTAATGTGAACCGCGCCATAAAACAGGAGCAAAATGGCTACAGCCACGTTTGATAAGGTCAAGAAAATCATCGTCGAGCAGCTGGGCGTCGATGAAGATGAGGTGACGATGGAGGCGTCGATCACCGACGACCTTGGCGCCGACTCGCTCGATCAGGTCGAGCTCGTCATGGCGTTCGAGACCGAGTTCAACATCGACATTCCCGACGAAGAGGCGGAGAAGATCAAAACCGTCGGCGACGCCGTGAACCGCATCGACCAGACCGCGGAGAAGGCGTAACGCCGATTCGATGCTGGAAGGTCTGAGCGAGCGCCTCGGCGCGATATTCGATCGGCTGCGCAGCCGCGGGAGGCTGACGGAGAGCGACGTCTCCGAAGTCTTGCGCGAGGTGCGGATCGCGCTGTTGGAGGCCGACGTCAACTTGTCGGTCGCTAAGGAGTTCGTAGCGCGCATCAAGGAACGCGCCGTCGGTACGGATGTGCTTACGTCGCTGACCCCGGCGCAATCGGTCATCAAGATCGTCCACGAAGAACTCGTGGCGATTCTGGGCGGAGCCGAGGCGCGCTTGCAATTCTCCGACGCGCCGCCGAGCGTGATCATGCTCGTCGGACTGCAAGGCTCCGGTAAGACGACGCACGCGGGCAAGCTCGCTTTGCGCCTGAAAGAGCAAGGCCGTCGTTCGCTGCTGGTCGCAGCCGACGTCTACCGTCCTGCCGCGATCACACAGCTGCAGACCCTGGGAAAACAAATCGAGCTCCCCGTCTTCGATGAAGGTGCCGGCGATCCGGTGAAGATCTCGCGCGACGGCGTGGCGGAGGCCAAGCGGCTGGGGATTTCGACGGTCATCATCGACACTGCGGGACGCCTGCAGATCGACGACGGGCTCATGGAAGAACTCGAGAAGATCAAAGCCGCGGTTCATCCCAAGGAGATTCTGTTCGTCGCCGATGCGATGACCGGTCAAGAGGCGGCAAAAGTCGCGAAGACGTTCAACGACCGCGTCGGCATCACTGGCGTCATCCTCACGAAGCTAGACGGCGACACGCGGGGTGGTGCGGCGCTCTCCATCCATCACGTCACAGGTGCGCCGATCAAATTCGTCGGCGTCGGTGAGAAGTTGCCGGCACTCGAGCCGTTCCATCCCGATCGTCTCGCTTCGCGTATTCTCGGGATGGGCGACGTCCTGACCCTAATCGAAAAGACGCAAAGCGTTTACTCGGAAGAGCAAGCCAAAGAGCTTGCCGTCAAGATGCGCAAGAACGCGTTCACGCTCGACGACTTTCTCGAGCAGTTGCGCCAGGTCAGGAAGATGGGTTCGATGGGCGAGCTGGTGAAGATGATCCCGGGCCTCTCCCGTGCCGTTCCCAACATGGAAATCGATGAGCGCGATGTAAGACGGGTCGAGGCGATCATCTGCTCGATGACCGCCAAGGAGCGGGCCCACCCACAGATGCTCAACGGCTCGCGCCGCAAGCGGATCGCGTTCGGGAGCGGGACGCAAGTCGCCGACGTTAACCGCCTGATCAAGCAATTCGAGGCGTCGCGGCAGATGATGAAACAGTTCGGGAGCGGCAAGCGGCCGCGGATGCCCGATTTCAGCAGATTAGGAATGCGTTAATTAGTAATGGTCAAAATTAGACTGCGCCGCATGGGCGCGAAAAAGCAACCGACGTACCGATTCGTAGTAACGGACGTGCGCGCGCCGCGCGACGGCCGATTTCTGGAGATTCTCGGGCACTACAACCCACGCACCGAGCCGAAAACCGTTGTCGTCGACGAGGAGCGCATCAAGGCGTGGCTCGCCAAGGGCGCGCAGCCGTCCGATCCGGTGCGCCGATTGCTCGCGGAAAAGGGTCTTGTCGAGCGTGGGCCCATTTCGACGAAAAAGCGCGAACCAAAATCGAAAAAGGGTGAGTGATGAGCGCGTTCGATGATGAATTCGGCCTCTTCGGGGACGAGGAAGGCGGAGAAGAAGAACGCCGTCCAAAACTCGGGGCGCGGAAGATCGCTACGGCCGAGACGATCATCGATGACATCGAGCCCGAGGACGAGCCGGCCCCTCGGCGGCGCGGAGCTCGTCCGTATGCCGGTGGACGCCGCGAGCGTCCCCCGCGGGTGCCGCTCGATCCACAAACGCAGCGGACGCGTGCCACCGAGCTGCTCGAGTTTTTGGCGAAGGGCCTGGTTTCGAAGCCGGAAGCGGTCCATGTCGTGACGGTCGAGGACGAGCGCGGGCCGATTATCGAGCTCGAAGTCGATCCGGAGGATCTCGGAAAGGTCATCGGACGCGGCGGTCGCGTCGCGCAGGCGTTGCGGACGTTGGTCCGAGCAGGAGCCGAAGGCCGCGTTACAGTCGACATCATCGACGCCGATGAACCGGACGACGAAGACGAAGAGGCCGCAGAGACCGGAGAGACCAGCGGAGAGACGCGCGACTGACGTTCGGCTGGGGCGGATCGTCGGCCGCTTTGGCCTACATGGCGAATTGAAAGTCGACCCGACGAGAAGTGGGTCCGAAAGCTTGCGGCCGGGGCTTGTAGTCACGGCCGGCGACGCGTTCGGAGGGCGGGAGTTGCGCGTCGGAATGGCCCGGCGGCACAAGCGGCAGATCCTCGTTCGCTTCGACGAGATCGGAGAGGCCGAAGCGCAAACCTTGATCGGCGTAGATCTTTTCAGCGAGCGCGGAAACGTCGCACTGGAAGAAGACGAGTACTTCGACGACGATCTGCTGGGATGCGCGGTCGTCGACGGAGCCGGCACGGACCTCGGAAAGGTCGTCGAGGTGCTGCATTATCCGGCTCAAGACGTCCTTGCCGTCGGAGCGCGCCGCGCGCTGATCCCGCTGGTCGGGGCCTTTATCCGTTGCATCGACCTCGAACGCAAGCGCATCGACGTGGAGCTTCCCGAAGGCCTCGTGGACTAGGCGGCGATCCTACGAACCCGACCGGGCTTGGAGATAGTCGCGCACCGCGGTGTCGATCGCTCGATCGACGGCGCCTTGCCAAGCGTGCTTTCCGTCGCCGTTGCTCGACGCGGTTTGGCTCCGCACTTGGGTCCCCGAGCAGTCGTAGCCGGTCACGACGACGTTTGCCGTCGCTGAGGAGTCGTTCGGCGTCTGTGTCGAGAGCGTCGCGCCGAGCAGCAGCGTTGCGCCGGTCTTTGCGCAGATCGTCCCGGCGCTGCGCTGCACGTCCTGGGGCGTGTTTTCCGCGCTTGCTGCCGAGACTTTGTTTTTTGCCAGAGCCTTCATCATCGAGCGCTCAGCATAAGCGACGCGATCGGGTGCAGCGTCGCCGGAAAGACCGAGGACGGCGACTTTTTTCGGTAGCGGCGGGCGGCTCGGCGTTGGTACCGGGCGCGGCGGCGCGGCGGTCGGTTCGATCGGCTGCAGCGAGGAAACGGAACGCGCGGCATAGGCGAGGATCGCGGATCGGATGAGCGTCCCTTGGCCGACGGCCTCACCGTAGGTCGTAAGCTGCGCGGTGTTGCTCCACACGATCGAGCCACTCTTCGCGCTGACAAGTTGTTCGACAACGGACGCTTCGGTGCCGAGCGGCGTGACGTAGCCGGTTACGTAGTAGTCGACGCCGAGTTGTCGCGCGACGACGAGGAAGTCGTGTTGCTCGACCGCCGGCGGCGCCGGTTTCACCGTGACTCCACCGAGCTGTGCGATTTGCGAGGCGATCGTGACCGAGATGCGCGAGCCGGTCTCCGTGCTGACGCCGGAGCCGTTTGGGATCAGCGGATAGACGACGATCGACGGGGTCGCAACGATGAGGGGCGCGGCGCCTAGGAGCACGATGGCCATCGAAAACAACGGAATGGCGAGCCAGCGATACACGGTCGCTTTCATCCGACGCTCGGCTGGCGCTGGCCTGCCCGGGTTGCCGTCACCTCGAGCTCAACAGTCAGTTCCCACGCGTACAAGAAGAGGGCGGCGACCAAGTAAAACCAGAGCAAGGTCACGGCAATGGCTGCGACCGCCCCGTAGATGTGCGCGAAATTGGTATGCGTCGTGTACACCGCGAAGGCAATCTGAGCTAGGTTGAAGGTTACCGCAGAGAAGGCGGCGCCGGGCAGGATGAAGCGCCAAGCCAGAGCGCGATAGGGTAAATAGCGGTACAGGAGCGCGCTCGCCGCAAAGACGAGGACCAGGGAAAATGCATACGTCTCGATTTGCGGGAGGCCGCTCCAGCCGCCGAACGACCAGATGCGCGAGATGATCGAGACCAAGATTGGGACGGCGGTCGCAACAAGCAAGAGGACGGCCAGTAGCGGAAGCATGAAGAGCGCGATGACGATACTTGGGATCAACGGACGGGGCTCGGGGACTCCGGCAGCTCGGTCCAGTGCAAAGGCCAGCGCCTGAAAAAGGCTCTTGCCGGTCCAGATGAGGCCAACGAGGGAGATCGCGCCGGAAAGGCCGCGAAACGTCACGATATTGCGCAGATTCTCCGTCAGCAGATCTTGCAGCTCCGGCGTAACCTGCAGGATCAGCGCGAACGCGCGCTGCTCTTCCTTGACGTTTCCGTAGACAAATGCGAGCGTCGCGATCGCGAGAATCGTCAACGGGAAGATCGCGAAGACGGCGTTGAAGGCGATCGCCTGGGCGAGTATGGCGCAGTTGTCCTTGGAAAATCGCGCACCCGCCGCGCGAAAGACGCCGATCGCTCTCAACGACGGACATGATTCTCGCTGCTTTGCTGACGATCCTCATCGACGGATCGCCCGTTGCGACGTCGCAGCCGGCGCGCATCGTCGCAGGCCGGACGATGGCACCGCTGGTCCCCATCATCACGCGCATCGCGGACGTCATTCGCATGAGGCAAGGCCGCATGCTCGTCATCGAGCGTGGCCGCCGGAGCGTCAGCCTCACCGTCGCGGAGGACGTGTTCTGCGCGGAGTGCATTTACGTCCCTCTCGCCGCGGTCGTGCGGGGCCTAGGCGGAGACGTACGCTACGATCCGCGCGCAAAGAGCATTGCGCTTTCCTTTGAGCCGGGGCCCTTGCGTACGCCGGAGCCGTACGACATCCTGGCCTTGCCGCGTCCGGGGACCACGACCTTGCCCTGGCCGACGCCGCCGAATGCAACGCCGCGACCGGCCGTCGTGGACGTTCCCCGTCCCCGGCGCACGCCGGTCGAGGTTCGCGTCCCCGGATTGTAGTAACGCAAGGCATGCGAACGGCGATGACGACGGGCGAGGCGGGGCGTCCAATCGAGATACGTGAGATCCCGACTCCCGAACCCGGCGCCAATCAGGCGCGTATCCGCGTCCATGCGACGTCGCTCAACGCCGGCGAAGTGCGCCGCGCGGCCGCCTCAACAGCCGGTCAGCGCATCGGTTGGGATATCGCCGGGATCGTCGAGACGGCTGCGGCCGATGGGAGCAGTCCGCCGCGCGGAACTCGAGTCGTCACGCTTTCGGAAGGAGCCGGGTGGGGCGATTTCGCGGTCGTCGACGGGCGTCAGATCGGAGTGATCCCGGAGGGTGTCTCATTCGAAGATGCGGCGACCTTGCCGGTCGCTGCCGTGACCGCGTACCGCGCACTCGGTCGCAACGGCAACGTCTTGGCGCGCCGTATCCTCATCGTCCCCGGTACCGGTGGCGTCGGGCTCTTCGCAATCCAGCTGGCGCATCTTGCGGGTGCGCACGTTTCGGCGGTGATCCGCGACGGCGGCGACACGCGGCTGCTCGAGAGCATCGGGGCCGATGAGGTGATCGTCGGCTCGACGAGTGAAGCGCAATCGCGCGCACCGTACGACCTCGTCCTCGAATCGCTCGGGGGTGACTCGCTGGGCGCAGCGGTAGCGTGCGTTGCTCCCAACGGTGTCGTCGTGACGTTCGGACAAACGCTTTCGGGGCAAGCGACGATCGGCACTGCGAAATTCTATGTTACGGGCGGTGCGTCGCTCTACGGGTTCTATCTGTTTCACGAGGCCCGGCGTGACCCGATCGCACGCGACCTCGAAAGGCTAGCCGCTCTCGTTGCGAAGAAGAAGCTCGCGACGCACATCGACGCACGCTATGACGCCGACAAGCTGGAAGAGGCCGTAGCGGCGCTCCGTGAGCGGCGCGTGACGGGGAAAGTCGTCGTCCGTTTCGCCTAGAGGCGGCTAATCCGCAATTCCAAGCTCGCGGCGGACGATCTTCGTCCCCGCGACCATCGCCTGCAGCTTCGCAAACGCAGTCTTGCGCGGGAGGTACTTCATCCCGCAGTCCGGCGAGATCAAAAGCCGCTCGGGAGTGATGTGTTTGAGCGCCTTTCGGATCTGCGCCGCGATCTGTTCGGGCGACTCGACCGGCGCGGCATCGTCGAGGTTGACGACCCCCAAGATCACACTCTTATGAGGAAGCAACTCGAGCATCGCGAGATCGACCTGCTGCTGCATCGACTCGATGGCAACTTGGCCTGCCCGCGTCGCGTCGAGCTCGGCGAGGAACGGATAGCCTGCAGGCCGCGTGTGGACGACGTGGGCGTAGCCGAAGCAGGTGTGGATCGCGGTGGTGCCGTCGATCCCCTGGAGGGCGCGATCGATCGCGGCAAGCGCATATTTGCGGGCTTCCTCCGAACGCGCTTGAAGATAGGGTTCGTCGATTTGCACGACATCGGCTCCGGCGGCGCGCAGGTCGCGCAGTTCCTCGTTCACGGCAGCGGCGTAGTCCATCGCCGCCGTAGCAAGGTCAGGATAGAAATCGTTCTGGGCTTGCTGGGTCATCGTGAAGGGCCCCGGCACCGTCATTTTGATCGGGCGGTCGGTATTCGCACGGAGGAATTCGGCGTCGCGGACCGTCACCGGGCGGGTACGGCGAATCTTTCCCGTGATGCGCGGGACCGGGTTAGCATGACCGGTGCGGTCGAGTGCGGTCCCGGGATGCTCGATGTCGACGCCGTCGAGCGCCGTAGCAAAGCGATTCGAATAGCTCTCGCGGCGCATCTCGCCGTCGGAGATGATGTCGATCCCGGCCAGCTCCATGTCGCGAATGGCGATCAAGGTCGCGTCGTCTTGGGCTTGCTCGAGGTAGCGTTCGGGGACGCGCCAGATTTCGCGAACGCGGACCCGGGGCGGCAGACGCGAACCGAGCATCTCGCGGTCGATGAGCCAATCGGGCTGCGGATAGCTTCCGACGACGGTCGTTCGAAGCGCTTGTGCGGAACTCATACGCGCGCAGGATTGGCGGCCCGTCGGGGAAGTCCTTAGCCGCAGGGGGAAGGCGACGCAAAAGGAGCCGTGAGGATGAAGATCGCGCTAATCGGAGCCGGTGAGATGGGCAGCGCCGTCGGCGCGCGATTGGGCGCGCGCGGTGCGCGCGTCGTAACGTCGTTGCGCGGCCGCAGCGCGGCAAGCGTGGACCGCGTCCGCAAGGCCGGGCTCGAAGTCGTCGACGGCGATCGCGATCTCGTTGACGGGGCTGTGTTCGTCCTTTCGATTGTCCCACCGGGCCAGGCGCTCGGGGTCGCGCAATCGCTTTGCCCGATCCTCGCGCAAGCAGTCGACAAGCCGCTCTACGTCGACTGCAACGCCGTCGCACCGAAAACCGTCCAAGGCATCGCTGATGCGATCCGGCCAAGCGGGTGCGGTTTCATCGATGCGGGGATCGTCGGTGCGCCGCCGGGCGACGGCTACGACGGCCCGCGCATTTACGCATCGGGCATCGATGCACGTGCGCTCCGAGCACTGGGCGAGTTCGGCCTAAGCATTCGCATCCTCGACGGAGGTGTCGGCACCGCGTCTGCGCTCAAGATGTCGTACGCCGGGATCACCAAAGGGCTGACCGGGGTCGGTGCGGCGATGATGCTCGATGCATCACGCGCCGGCGTTGCCGCGGCGCTGCGCCGGGAACTCGAGGAGAGCCAGCCGCAGGTCTTCGCCTGGATTACGCGCCAGGTGCCGCGCATGTATCCGAAGGCGTATCGCTGGGTCGCTGAGATGGAAGAGATCGCAAGCTTTTCGCATGATGATCCCGGAACAGAAGCCATATATCAGGGCCTTGCTCGACTTTATGAAGACTTTGCTGCCGCATTCGAGCGACGCAACGGCGCAACCGATCCCATGCTCGATTCTGTGACGGAGTTCATCAAGTAGGGGGCGAAGCGGCGCGCATCCGCACGAATGGGGGAACGGCAATGACGCGATTTCTTACTGGCTTGATGTGCGCGGTTATCGCAGCGACGAGCGCAGCGTATGCCGCCGGTTTCGCGCTTTCAGCGAACGGGATGACCGACAACGCCATGCTGACAAAGGACGGCGCATTCGACAAGACGCGCGCGAGCGACGGTGGAGCGTGCGGCGGAAAGAACGTTCCACCCGGATTCAGCTGGATCAACCCGCCGGCAGGGACACAGAGCTATGCGCTGTTGATGTTCGATCCGGACGGCCTCGGAGGCAAAGGTGTGAGTCACTGGGTGCTCTACAATATCCCCGGTAGCGTCACGTCGCTGAGCCCGGCCGATATTGACGCGAAGAAGTATACGCCCGGGCGTGGTACGGGTGACCTCGTCGGCTATCGCGGTCCGTGCCCGCCGTCCGGCGACGCGCCGCACCACTACGTGCTAACGCTCTACGCGACCGATCTGCCGCCGACGCTCCCAGCGGGGCTCGACCGACCCGGAGTTTTCCAGGCGATTGACGGTCACGTCAAGGGCGCAACGACGACGATCATGCGGTATCAGGCCCAGTGAGATCGCTTGCGCTTGCATGCGTCTTCCTTCTGATCGCGGCGACGACTGTACCGGCGCTCGCCGCGTTCACGATTACGTCGTCCTCGATTCAAGACGGCGTGCTCGCGGATAAGGCTTATGGCAACAACACGAATGATGCGCAGGGCAATTCGTGCGGCGGCCAAGGCATCTCGCCGGCGTTGAGCTGGTCCGGTGCGCCGGCTAACGCGCAGAGCTACGCCATCACGATGTTTGATCCGGAAGGTCGCGGCGGCTTGGGCGTAAGCCACTGGGTTCTCTACAATATCCCGGGCTCGGTCACGACGCTGGCGCGCGGCGACGGCAGCGGACCGAACGCGAAATACACGCCCGGCAAGAACACGGCAAACGGGTTGGGCTACCGGGGGCCGTGCCCGCCGGCAGTCGACAACCCGCATCACTACACGATCATCGTCTATGCGCTCGATCTCCCGCCGACGCTACCGGCCGGTTTGGATCGCGACGAGCTCTTTAAAGCGATCGCCGGCCACACCATCGGCAGCGCGACGGGGATCGTGATGAAATACGGACGGTAAGCCGGAGAACGGCACCATGGTTGAACGGCTGCGGACGCTCGAGTGGGACAAACTCGAGCGTTTGCTCTTCGATGAGGGCTATGCGCTTATCCCGGAGTTTCTCGATCCCCTCGAATGCGCCGGCATCCGCGCGCTCTACGACGACGAGCGCGCGTTCCGCTCGCGCGTCGTCATGGAGCGTCACAACTTCGGACGCGGCGAATACAAGTATTTTTCCTATCCGCTGCCGGCTCTCGTCGATGAACTGCGCAGCGGGCTGTACCCGCCCCTGGCCGCGATCGCGAATCGCTGGCTGACGGCGTTGGGGTCGCCCGAGCGCGTCCCGGCAGCCCTAACGGAGATGCTTGCAATCTGTGCCGACCACGATCAGCGCCGGCCGACGGCCCTGCTGTTGAAGTACGGACCCGGCGACTACAACTGCCTCCACCAAGACCTGTACGGCGCGATCGCCTTTCCGTTCCAGGTGACGTTCTTTCTGAGCCGGCCCCACGAGGACTTCGAAGGCGGCGAGTTCGTCCTGGTCGAGCAGCGTCCGCGGGCCCAGAGCCGCCCCGAGGTCGTCCAGCCCAGGCAAGGCGACCTCATCGTCTTCCCGAACCGCTATCGGCCCGTGCGGGGCCAGCACGGGCACTATCGCGCGGCGGTCCGCCACGGCGTCAGCCGGCTCCGGGCAGGGGAGCGGTACACGCTTGGGATCATCTTCCACGACGCCCAGTAGGCGAAAGAATGTTCCGCGTCGCAGCGACTTTGCACGGAGGTCCCGTGGTTTCATGATTTCAGTCAAGATCAACGGCGAGCAGCACGAGCTCGACGTCGCGACCGAGATGCCGCTGCTGTGGGCAATTCGCGACGTCGTCGGGCTGACCGGGACGAAGTTCGGCTGCGGCGCGGCGCAGTGCGGCTGCTGCACGGTTCACCTCGAGGGTGACGCGGTACGCGCGTGCACGACGTCGTGCGGGAGCGTGCACGGAAAGAGCGTGACGACGATCGACGCAGCCGGCGAGCACGGCGAGCACAAAGCGATCGTCGCGCGGCTGCAGCAAGCGTGGATCGCCGAGCAAGTCCCGCAGTGCGGGTACTGTCAGTCCGGGCAGATCATGCAAGCCGCGGCGTTGCTCGCCAAGTATCCGAAGCCGACGGACGAGCAGATCACCACCGTGATGACCGGGAACATCTGCCGCTGCGGCGCCTATCAGGCGATCCACACGGCGATCAAGCGCGCCGCGGGGGCAAGCTCATGAGCGCGATCCTGAACCGAGGGATCTTCCTCAAAATGACGGTGGCCGGCGGCGCCGGACTGGCGCTTGGCCTTGATCTGCGCGGCGATGCCGCCGCCAAGGGCCAGGCCGCGGTCTTCAGTCCGAACGCGTACATCGCCATCACGCCGGACGGCTTGGTGACGGTGCAAGTCTCGAAGTCGGAGATGGGGCAGGGCGTGATGACCGGCCTTCCGATGACGATCGCCGAGGAGCTCGATTATCCGTACGAGCGGATGCGGATCGAACAGTCGCCGGCGGGGCCGGAATACTACGATCCGGTCTCGCGCTCGCAGCAAACGAACGGCAGCACCACGACGCCGCACATGACGGACCCGATGCGCAAGATGGGCGCGACGGCGCGCGCGATGCTCCTCGCCGCCGCGGCCCAGAAGTGGGGCGTCCCGGCAGCGGGCTTGGTCACGAAGGGCGATGGGACCGTGAGCGATCCCGCGACCGGCCGCGCTGCATCCTACGGCGAGCTGGCGCTGCTCGCGGCGCTCCAGCCCGTGCCGGCCGACGTGAAGCTCAAAACGCCCGACCGCTTCCGCGTCATCGGACAACCGAAGCGTCGCATCGACATTCCGTTGAAAGTGAACGGTCGCGCGAGATACGGGATGGACGTCAAGGTCCCTGGGATGCTCTACGCGAGCGTTCAAAAACCAGCCGTCTTCGGCGGCAAAGTCGTCGACTTCGACGCGACCGAGGCGCTCAAGGTGAAGGGCGTCAAGAAGGTCGTCCAAATTACAAGCGGCGTCGCCGTCCTCGCCGACAACACGTGGTCCGCGATGCAGGGGCGCTTCAAGCTCAAGGTGCGCTACGACGACGGCAAGTGGGCGAATCTCTCCTCCGATCAGATCTTCGCGGAAGCCGAGAAGCTCGCGAACAGCCCCGGTGCGGTCGCCAAGCATACCGGCGACGCGGACGCGGCGATGAAGCGGCCCGACGTGAAGGTCGTCGCCGCGACCTATCGCGGACCGTACGTCGCACATGCGGCGATGGAGCCGGTAAATGCGACGGCCTGGGTCCACGACGGCATCGTCGAGGTCTGGGGGCCGATTCAAACGCAGACGGCGGCGCAAAACGTGGCGGCCAAGATCGCCGGCGTCCCCGTCGAGAAGGTGGCGGTCACGACGACGTTCTTGGGTGGTGCGTTCGGACGCAAGAACGAGACCGACCCGGTCGAGGACGCCGTCGAAGCGTCGATGAAGGCCGGCGCCCCGGTGAAGGTCGTCTACTCGCGTGAGGACGATACGCAGCACGACTTCTATCGCTCGGCGAACACGTCGGTCTTCTCCGGCGCCGTCGACTCGACCGGAAAGATCGTCGCCTACAAGCTGCACAACGTCAACACGTCGCAGTTCAAGCGCAGGGCTCCGCAGTCGATGGCCAACGGCGTCGATCCCAGCTTGGTCGGCAGCACGGTCGTCGTCTACGAGCTGCCGAACGTGCACGCCGAATACACGTATCACGATCTCCCGATTCCGACGGGCTTCTGGCGCGCGCCGAGCACGAATTGGAACAGCTTCGCGACGGAAGTCTTCATCGACGAGCTTGCTCACGCCGCCGGGAAAGATCCCTACGAGTTCCGCCGCATGAACATCAAGGATCCGCGCGCGCTGCGCGCGCTCGATGCGGCGGCCGAAAAGGCCGGTTGGGGCAAGCCGCTCCCGCCGGGCGTCCATCGCGGGATCGCGATAACGGTCCTGAGCAACTCGATCGCGGCGAACGTCGTCGAGGCGTCGTTCTCCGGGAAGAGCGTCAAGGTGCATCGCGTCGTGATCGCGACCGACGTCGGCATGATCATCAACCCCGCGATCGTCGAGGCGCAGGCTCGCAGCTCGGTCAACTACGGGCTTTCGGCGACGTTGATGGGAAAGATCGCGATCGAGAAGGGGCGTGTCGTTCAGAACAACTTCTACGATGCGCCGGTCCTGCGTCACAATCAAGCACCCTCGATCGAGGTGATCCTGATGCCGCCCGGTCCGGTCGCGTACGGGACCGGCGAGCATTGCACCTCGGCCGTCGGCCCGGCTCTGGTCAACGCGTACTTCGCGGCTACCGGCAAGCGAGTGCGTTCGCTGCCGTTCAACGACGCGCTCAACGCATAGGAGACATCGATATGATATCCGTCAACATCAACGGCGAACAGCACGAGCTCGACGTCGCACCCGAGATGCCCCTGTTGTGGGCGATCCGCGACGTCGTGGGGCTGACCGGCACAAAATTTGGTTGCGGCGTCGCTGAGTGTGGTTGCTGCACCGTGCACCTCGATGGGAACGCGGTCCGCTCGTGCTCGACGTCCTGCGCCAACGCGCACGGCAAGCAGGTTACGACGATCGACGTCGCCGGACAGAAGGGCGAGCACAAAGCGATCGTCGCGCGCTTGCAAGAGGCGTGGATCGTGGAGCAAGTCCCGCAATGCGGCTACTGTCAATCGGGACAGATCATGCAGGCAGCGGCGCTCTTGGCGAAGACGCCGAAGCCGACCGACGAGCAGATCAACACGACGATGGCCGGCAACATCTGCCGCTGCGGTGCGTATCAGAGCATCCACGCGGCGATCAAGCGGGCTGCGGGGGTAACGGCATGAGCACGATGCTGAATCGCGACACGTTTCTCAAGCTAAGCGTCGCAGGCGGATCGGGCCTCGCGCTCGGCTTCAGCTTCCGCGGCGAAGCGGCTGCGAAGGGCCAAATCGCCGTCTTCAATCCGAACGCGTACGTTGCCATCACGCCCGACGGCTTGGTGACCATTCAGGTCTCAAAATCGGAGATGGGCCAAGGCGTCATGACCGGCCTGCCGATGACGATCGCCGAAGAGCTCGACTATCCGTTTGAGAAGCTGCGGATCGAACAGTCGCCGGCGGCGCCCGAGTACTACGATCCGGTTATGAAGTCGCAGCAGACGCACGGGAGCTCGACGACGCCCGACATGACGATCCCGATGCGCCAGATGGGCGCAATGGCGCGCGCGATGCTCGTCGCTGCGGCCGCCGAGAAGTGGGGCGTCCCCGCGTCGAGCCTCGTGACGAAAGGCGACGGGATGATCTATCATCCGCCCTCAGGCCGGAGCGGCTCGTACGGCGAGTTCGCGCTGCTGGCGGCGCTGCAGCCGGTCCCGAAGGACGTGCAGCTCAAATCGCCCGACCAGTTCCGCATCATCGGCCAGCGCAAAAACCGCGTCGACGTTCCGTCGAAGGTCAACGGGCGCGCGAAGTTCGGGATGGACGTCAAGGTCCCGGGGATGCTCTACGCGAGCGTGCAGAAACCGGCCGTCTTCGGCGGCAAGGTCGTGAGCTACGACGCGACCGAGGCGCTCAAGGTCAAGGGCGTCAAGAAGGTCGTCCAGATCGCGAGCGGCGTCGCCGTCCTCGCCGACAACACGTGGTCGGCGATGCAGGGGCGTTTCAAGCTCAAGGTCCGCTACGACGACGGTAAGTGGGCAAATCTCTCCTCCGATCAGATCTTTGCGGAAGCGGAGAAGCTCGCGAACAGCCCCGGCGCGGTCGCCAAGCATACCGGCGACGCGGACGCGGCGATGAAGCGGCCCGACGTGAAGGTCGTCGCCGCGACCTATCGCGGACCGTACCTCGCGCACGCGACGATGGAGCCGATGAACGCGACGGCCTGGGTCCACGACGGGATCGTCGAGATCTGGGCGCCGACGCAGCATCAAACGCCGTCGCAGGACGCCGCCTCGAAGATCACCGGTATCCCGCTCGAGCGGATCAAGCTCACCACGACGTTCCTGGGCGGCGGCTTCGGGCGCAAGGGCGAGACCGATTTCGTCGAGGACGCCGTCGAAGCGTCGATGAAGGCCGGCGTCCCCGTGAAGGTCGTCTACTCGCGCGAAGACGACACCCAGCACGACTACTACCGTTCCGCGAACACGTCGGTGTTCTCCGGCGCCGTCGACTCGACCGGAAAGATCGTCGCCTACAAGCTGCACAACGTCAACACATCGCAGTTCAAGCGCGCGCTCCCGTTCCTGATGGCCAAGACGGGCGTCGACCCCAGCATAGCGGGTAGCACGGTCGTCGTCTACGATTTGCCGAACGTGCACGCCGAATACACGTATCACGATCTCCCGATCCCCACGGGCTTTTGGCGCGCCCCGAGCACGAACTGGAACAGCTTCGCGACGGAAGTCTTCATCGACGAGCTCGCGCACGCTGCCGGGAAAGATCCCTACGAGTTCCGCCGCATGAACATCAAGGATCCCCGCGCGCTGCGCGCACTCGATGCGGCGGCGGAGAAGGCCGGTTGGGGTAAGCCGCTCCCGCCCGGCGTCTATCGCGGGATCGCCATCACGCTGCTCAGCAACTCGATCGCGGCGAACGTCCTCGAGGCATCGTTCTCCGGCAAGAACGTCACGGTGCATCGCGTCGTCGTCGCGACCGACGTCGGGATGGTCATCAACCCCGCGATCGTCGAAGCGCAAGCGCGCAGCTCGGTCAACTACGCGCTTTCGGCGGCGCTGATGGGGAAGGCGACGATCGAAAAGGGCCGCGTCGTGCAAAACAACTTCTACGACGCGCCCGTCCTGCGCCACAATCAGGCGCCGGCGATCGAGGTCCTCGTGATGCCGTCCGGACCGACCGCGTTTGGAACGGGCGAGCATTGCGTGGGGGCCGTTGCACCGGCACTCGTCGGCGCGTACTTCGCCGCGACCGGCAAGCGCATCCGAGCGCTTCCGATAAGCGACGCTCTAGCGTAGAGAAAGCAAGCCCGCTTCGGCGGGCTTGCTGCTTTTTTGTGGAAAGGACGGCGCATGAGCGAGATCGAGCAACTCCGCGGGCGCGTCGCGCGCGCGTGCCGCGTTTTGGCGCGGTTGGATTTGACCAAGGCCGCGGCGGGTCACGTGAGCGCGCGAATACCGGGAAGCAAGAATATCCTCATACGTGCGCGCGGACCCGGCGAGTTAGGGGTGCGGTACACCGAAGAAGACCAGATCGTCGAGGTCGGGCTCGACGGTAACCTGAGTCGGAAGAACGATGCGGGGTTGAACTCGCCTATCGAGGTGTTCATCCACACCGAGATCTATCGCACGCGGCCCGAGGTGCATGCCGTCATCCACATTCACCCGCCGACCGTCGTCCTGTTCACGGTCTGCAAGAAGCCGTTGCTGCCTCTGTACGGCGCCTTCGATCCGGCGAGCTTGCAGCTCGTCCTCGACGGCATCCCGACTTACGATCGGAGTATTCTCATCGATTCACCGCAGTTGGGCCAGGACGTCGCGCGTGCGATGGGCGGTGCGCGCGTCTGTCTGATGCGCGGGCACGGCATCACTGCAGCGGCACCCAGCATCGAGGAAGCCGCGCTTGCCGCGATCGGTATCAATGAGGTCGCGACGATGAACTATCACGCCCAATTGCTCGGCGATCCGATGCCGATCTCGCGGGAGGATCAGGAGCACTTCCGCGGTCTCGAGCGCGCGCCGGTCTCGAAGGATGGTGGTCCCCCGTCAGGCCGGCCCGGGGCGCTGTGGCGCTACTATTGTGCCTACACCGATGCGGGCTAGGCCGCGCGTTGGTTGCGGAGAATAGCGCGTTGAGCGAGGTCTTCCAGCAATGCTAACCGTCGAAGAAAACGAGCTGCTGACCAGGATCGGCCCTGGGACGCGGATGGGCGATTTGATGCGCCGCTATTGGCATCCGATCGCGGCGGCGGGTGAAATGGACGAACGGTGGACGAAGCGCGTCCGCCTGCTCGGCGAAAACTTGGTCCTCTTCAAAGATCGTGGCGGCCGCTTTGGGTTGATCGCCGAGGAGTGTCCGCACCGGCGCGCGTCCCTCGCTTACGGGATCCCGACCGAGCAAGGTATCCGGTGTCCGTACCACGGCTGGATGTACGACCGCAGCGGCCAGTGCATCGAGCAACCGAACGAGCCCGAAGGCAGCGGGTTCAAGGACAAAATCAAGACGGCCGGTTATCCGGTCGGCGAGCTGGGCGGGTTGCTGTGGGCTTATCTCGGTCCGTTACCCGCGCCGTTGATCCCGCGCCTCGACGGATTCGTCGCCGAAGGGACGATCCGGCTGCTGGGAAGTGCCGTCATCAATTGCAATTGGCTGCAGATCATGGAGAACTCCGTCGACACCGTTCATACGCAGTGGCTCCACGGCAAGCTCTACGAGTTCGTCCGCGAGAAGGATGGCGTGACGGTCGCGATTTCCCGGCACCATCAGAAGATCGGGTGGGATGAGTTCGAGTACGGGATCGTCAAACGCCGCGTCCTCGTCGGCGGGAGCGAAGAAGACGACGATTGGAAGATCGGCCATCCGCTGCTCTTCCCTTCGACCCTGGCGATCGGGAACGCGGGGACCAACTGGCACGAATACCGCTTCCAAATCCGCGTCCCGATCGACGACACGCATACGATGCACTATTGGTACGGCGCTTTCGTGATGCCGCCGGGTGTCACCGCGCCGCGCCATCTGCTCAATAAGGTCTTCACCTATGACGTCCCCATCAAGGACGCGCGAGGGGAGTATTTGCTCGACTCGATCCACGCGCAGGACATCATGGCGTGGGAGACACAGGGTCCGATTGCGGACCGGACGCGCGAGGCGTTAGGGACGCCCGACCGCGGGATCACGATGTTCCGCAAGATGTTGCTGCGCGAGCTCAAGGCGATCGAGGACGGCGCAGATCCCAAAAATATCGTCCGCGACCCTTCCGAGAACACGGTGATCAATCTCCCGCTCGAGCGCACGAAAGCACACCGCGCCGACGGCTTCGAGAACATGTTCCGCCGCCATCAGGGCCGGTACTCGCCGATCGCCGAAGAGATCGTCGCCCTTTTCACGCAGAAAGCACCGCTCAAATCGGCCTAGCGGCCCGCGCACTCAAAATGGGCGTCGCCGGCCTCGGACAAGGGGCTGCCGGGATGATTCCGTCGATGAGTGCGATGCCCGAGATCGAGCTCGTCGCCGGTGCCGATCTCAATCCCGCGATGCGCGCGGGCTTTGTCGAGCGCTTCCCGGGGACGCGCGTATACGAGACGGTCGGGGAATTGTGCGCCGATCCGTCCGTAGAAGCCGTGTATATCGGGACGCCGAACCGGTTCCACTGCGAACATGCGCTCGAAGCGATGCGGCACGGCAAGCACGCGATCGTCGAGAAGCCGATGGCGATCACGCTGGAAGAAGCCGACGCGATGGTGTCCGCATCGGAAAAACACGGCGTCAAGCTCCTCGCCGCGCACACGCGCAGTTACGGCATTTGGACGCGGGCCATGCGCAAGCTCGTTCTGTCGGGCGCGCTTGGCCCGATCCGCGCCATTCACGTCTGGGCGTATACGGATTGGATGCTCCGGCCACGGACTGCAGACGAACTCGATCCCGACCAAGGCGGCGGGATCGTGTTTCGCCAGGGACCGCATCAGATCGACACGGTCCGGCTTATCGGCGGCGGACTCTTACGCAGCGTCCGGGCCATGACCGGCCAGTGGATGCGTGAGCGCCCGGTCTCGGGCTACTATTGCGCTTACCTCGAATTCGAGGACGGTACTCCGGCGACGATCATGCACAACGGCTACGGGTACTATTCGATGAACGAACTGTATCCGTGGGTGGTGACGAAGCGCCAGTACACCGACGAGGATCGTGCAATGTTGCGGCGCGGTTTGCGCTCCGGTGGACGCGACGAAGAGAAAGAGAAGGAAGACTACCGCGTGGGTGGCCGGCACGATCCCACTGCGGCCGCCAAAAAATCGAGCGGTCCGCAGCATTGGTCGCCGTTCGATCTTGGACCGGTCGAGGTGACGTGCGAGCGCGGATTCATTCGCAACGCACAACGCGGGCTCGTCGTCTACGACGATGACGGGCGCCACGACGTCGACTTGCTGCACCTGCAGCGCCCCGAACCCGATCCGTCGGGAGGTCTATCGATCGCCGTGCTCGAGGAACTGCACTCTGCGGTCGTATTGGGCCGCCCGGTCTATCATGATGGAGCGTGGGGCAGAGCGACGTTGGAAGCCGCTCTCGCAGTGATGCAATCGGCGCGCGAGCGCCGCGAGATCACGCTGCACCAGCAGGTCGCGATGCCGTCTAGCTATGACGCCGATCTTCAAATCGATGCGCAGGCGCTGGTTCGCTCGTAATCTGGCGATCGCGCTGAGCGCTACGGCCCTCCCGGCACGTGCGCAGACGGCCGGCGTCCCGATTCGGGTCGGCTGCGGCTTGGCCGACACGACAGCCGAGGCGTATTATGCGGCCGACGTGGGATTCTTCACGAAGGCCGGATTGAACGTCGCCGTAACGCCGTATCCCTCGAGCGGCCAGGTCATGACCGGCGTCGCCGGTAACGCGATCGACGTCGCCGTCTCGAACACCGGCATTTTGGCCGATGCGATTCGGCATGGTGCGCCCTTCGTCGTCATCGCCGGCGGTGGACTGTACAGTTCCAAGGCGCCGAACGGCGCGCTCTGCGTCGCGAAGAACTCTCCGATCAAGACGGCGCAAGATCTCGACGGCAAGATCATCGCGGTCCCGACGCTCAAGGATCTCACCGAGGTGATCTGCCGATCCTGGATCGACCAGAACGGCGGCGACTCGAGCAAGGCGAGGATCATCGAATTCCCAATGTCCCAAATGAGCGCTGCGCTCGAGCGCGGGAACGTCGATGCGGCGCTCCTGGCCGAACCATGGCTCTCGAGCGGGCGCAAGCACAACGCGCAGGTTTTAGCCTACGCGTACAACGCCGTCGCCCCCCAGTTCGTGGTTCAACTGTGGTATGCGTCGGCCGAGTTCTATCGAAACAATACGTCACTCGTCAAACGCTTCGCTGATGTGATCAACGAGACGGCGCGTTGGGCAAACACGCATCAAGCGGAGTCTGCGCCGATCTTAGCGCGGTGGTCGCATGCTGATCTAACCACGATCGCGGGGATGACCCGGTGCCGCTACGCAACCGGGCTCGATCCCAAACTGATCGACCCGATCTTGACGGCGCTCTACAAGTACAGGACGATCGATCGTCCGATCACCGCTGCCGAACTCTTGGCGAATCGATGAACCCGGCCGGAGCCGTCGCGCTGGTCACGGGCGCTTCCTCGGGGATCGGCGAGGCGGTCGCGCGCGCTCTGGCAGACGGAGGCGCGACCGTCATCGCGGCGGCGCGCCGGCTGGACCGACTCGAGCGTCTATCGGGCGTCGAACCGCTTGCGCTGGACGTCACGCGCGACGAGGAAGTTGCTGCGGCGCTCGACCGCATCCGCGCTCGGCACGGAAGGTTGGACATCTTGGTCAATGCGGCGGGCGTCATGATGAGCGCGGCGGTGGCGGACGCAAAGACAGGCGATTGGCGGCGCATCATCGAGACGAATTTGCTCGGCTTGATGAACGTGACGCATGCGGCGTTGCCGCTCATGCGCGCCGCCGGTAGCGGCCACAT
>DATNIC010000200.1:0-2981 GCA_035604635.1 Binatia bacterium | reverse complement strand
GGGCGTGCTGCACGTGTTGCCCGGCGACGCCGAACCCGGCGCCGCGCTCACGACCGATCCGAACGTCAACATGATCTCGTTCACCGGCTCGACGCAGGTCGGACGGCTCGTCGGCGAAGCGGCCGGACGGACCCTCAAGCGCGTCGCGCTCGAACTGGGCGGAAACTCGCCCTTCATCGTCCTCGACGACGCCGACCTCGAGCTTGCGACGTCCGCCGGCGCCTTCGGGTCGTTCTTCTTCCAAGGTCAGATCTGCATGGCATCGAGCCGGCATCTGGTCCACGAAAAAATCGCCGCAGCGTATACTGCGAAGCTGACCGAGCGTACGGCGAAGCTGGGGATCGGGAACCCCGCCACCGATCACGTTCACCTCGGGCCGCTGATCAACGATCAGCAACTCGCCCGGGTGACCGGAATCGTTGACCGCAGCCTGGCCGCCGGCGCCAAAGCGTCGACCGGTGCGACGCACGAAGGCCGCTTTTACCGCCCAACCGTTCTCACCGGGGTCACACCCGATATGCCGGCGTTCACCGAAGAGATCTTCGGACCGGTCGCACCGATCACGACGTTCAAAGACGACGAGGAAGCGATCGCACTCGCCAACAGCACGGACTACGGTCTCTCGGCAGCGATCTACTCCAACGACGTGCAGCGCGCGATGAAGATCGCGGAACGCTTGAACACGGGCCTCGTGCACATCAACGATCAAACGATCAACGACGATCCGCGCGTACCGTTCGGCGGCGTCGGCGCGTCGGGCAATGGGGGCCGCTTCGGCTCCGTGTCAAACCTCGAAGAATTCACCACCTGGCGCTGGATGACGATCCGCGCCAAAGGCCACCCCTACCCGTTTTAAAGGCGCGAATCCACCTACATCGGGGGGACGAGGCCGTCCTTGCCGACGTTCACGCCGGCCGACGAGAGGCTTCCATCCGGATTTTTCGTCGCGCGGACGTTGACGTGCGCACCTTTGACGAGCGCCGATGCATCGGCCGGCTCGTAAGTGACGATCGGCGTATCCGCCGTTACGACGATCGTCTTCTCCCCGCCGTCGTACTTGAGGAGCAGCGTGTGAGCATCGACCTTGTCGACCTTCGTCGCTCCGATGGTGTCGACGCTGCCGTTGGTCATCGAGCTGGCCGGACCGAGATCGTAGGGCCGGCTGCCGGCTCCGGGGGTCTGCCCGGCTGGAAAGACGTGGATCTCGATCGCCCGCAGCGTGCCGTCGACTTGCGCCTGGGCAGCCGAGCCGACGAAGGTTCCGGGAGTGATAGCCGCGAGGCTCGACTTCACGATATATTGCACGCGGAAGTTCGGCGCGAGAGTTATCTTCGTCGTAGCCGTACCGATCGGCGCCCCAACCGTCAGGACGTTGCCGTCGAGGGAAACCACCACTCCGCGAATGTTTATGGCGGGAGCTCCCTGAGCGAATGCCGCAGCGGTCAAGCCGAAAGCTAAAAGGCCGGCAATCAAAATATTCTTCATCGTTCCTCACCCTCACACGTCAACTTGAAAGCCTTCTGAAGGGGACCCCTATGTCCGACATTCGAGCCGATCACGTCGGCAGTTTCCTCCGCCCCGCGGAAATCCTCGAAACTCGGCATCAGGGGGACGACCAGAGCGACCATCTGCACGCGCTGGAGGATCGCGCGATCCTGCGCGTGCTCGAGCGGCAGCGCGAACTCGGGCTGGACGTCCTCACCGACGGCGAGTTCCGCCGCAACGGCTTCATGGGCGATCTGACCGCGGCGGTCGATGGCTTCGATTTCGGTGACGGAATCCCGCGGGCGTGGAAGTCGGGGACCACGGTTGCGCCCTCGCAACCGATTCGCGGCATCGTAAACCGCAAGCTCGTGCAGAAGCGGCGCCTCACCGCGCACGAGGTTCCGTTTCTGAAAGAGCACGCGCACGGAGCCTACAAGATGACGCTGCCGAGCGCGACGCAATTTCCGGCGATCGCCTGGAAAAAGGCAACCAGCAGCGCCGCCTACCCGCAGCCGTCCGACTTGTTGCGCGACATCACGGCGATCATCGAGCGCGAGATGGCGGCGCTGGCGGCGGAGGGGGTGCCGTACATCCAGATCGACGCTCCGCGCTACAGCTACTACCTCGACCCGAAGTGGCGCGCGTGGCTGCGCGCCGAGATGGGCGGTGACCCGGACGCGTTGCTCGACGAGGCGCTGGCCGCCGACAACGCCTGCTTCAAGGCGGCGCGCAAGCCGGGCGTCACGCTCGCGATCCATCTGTGCCGCGGGAACAACCGCAGCAAGTGGTATGCCGAGGGCGGTTACGACGCCATCGCCGAAAAGATGTTCAACACCCTCGACGTCGACCGGTTTCTGCTCGAGTACGAAGACGAACGCTCCGGTTCGTTCGAGCCGCTGCGCTTCGTGCCGAAAGGCAAGACGGTCGTACTGGGCTTGATCTCCAGCAAATTACCCCAACTCGAAGACAAGCAGCAGTTGATGCGGCGGATCGAAGAAGCCTCGAAATACGTTCCGCTCGCGAACCTCGCCCTCTCGCCGCAATGCGGTTTCGCTTCGGTGATGGAAGGCAACGAGATGACCGAGGCCGAGCAGTGGGCCAAGATCGCACTGGTCGTCGATACAGCTCGCTCCGTCTGGAAGACCTAGTGCCCTTTATGTCATCCCGAGCTTGTCGAGAGCCTGCCCTGAGCCTGTCGAAGGGGACAGCTGCCAAGGATGGTGATCGGGGCGATCCCTCGACAAGCTCGGGATGACATAAGGGGTCGACGACCGCGAGACGCCTTCGCTTACGGGCCCTCGATGGTGCGCACGAAATTCTCCGGGTGGATGTTGGCGGCGAACGCGGCTTGGATCGCGTGCGCATCGGTCGCGAGTAGGTGCTGCGCGTCGATCTGCGTTTGATCGAGCGGCAGCCCGTTCGTCGCGTCGTTGAGTAAGGCTCCACCGATTTCCCTGGCCGACGCCGCACCGAGCACGACGCGCCGCACCATCGAC
>DATNIC010000199.1:0-5966 GCA_035604635.1 Binatia bacterium | reverse complement strand
TGATCTTGTTCTTGTTGCCCGTCTTCTCGGCGCCGCAGATTCCGCGGCTGGTCCGCATGGGATTGGGGATGTTCATCGCCTTCGCGATCGTGCAAACCGTCCCGACGATCGTTCCGCTCGACCTGGCCGGGTTCGTGGGAGCGATCATCAGTCAGGCGCTCGTCGCGTTCGTGTTCGGCTACGTGTCGTATCTCGTCTTCATGGGCATTCAGTTCGCGGGTGAGATCCTCGACCTGCAAATCGGCTTCGCCGTCTCCAACATTCTCAATCCGATCACTCAGCAACAGATCACGGTCATCGGCGAGCTCGAGCTCGCGCTTGCAACCTTGATATTCCTTGTCACGGACTCGCACTTGCTGCTGCTGCAAGGGATCGGCGAATCGTTCTCCGTCGTCCCGCTTCCCTTCGCTGCGATGGGGCCCTCGGTCGTTACGTCCGTCGGGCTTTTCTTCGCGCAGGCCGTGCTCATCGTGTTCAAGATCGCGGCCCCGGTCGCGGTCGCCCTCTTCGTCGTCAACGTGGGACTCGGATTGATGGCGCGCGTCGCGCCCCAGATGAACGTGTTCGTCGTCGGCTTTCCTATACAGATCGCGGTCGGCCTAGCCATGCTGGTCGTGACGATGCCTTTGCTGGGCGCGGTGCTGCCCGGCCTTTTCGCTGAGGTCCCGCAGCATATCGACACGGCGATCCACGGCTTGGTTCCGGCACCGTAACCCATGGCAAAGCCGGAACAAACCGAAAAGCCCACTCCTAAGCGACTCAGCGAGGCGCGCCATCGCGGCCAGGTCGCGAAGAGTCAGGACGTCAGCGGCGCACTGATCTTCCTGATCGGCATCTTGATCCTGCACTTTTTCTTCTTGCCGGCAATGAACGCAATGGCGTCGATGATGCAGGTCGCCTTCCAGAACTCGCACTCCGAACCGTTGAACGCGCACTCGGTTTGGGGAGTCTTCTGGCGCGCGGGGATGTCCCTTGCATTCGTTCTGGTCATCTTTTTCGCGACGACCGTCGTCGTCGCGATCGCTGCCAACATCGCGCAGTTCGGGCTCCTCTTCACGACGTACCCGCTCAAACCAAACTTCAGCAAGCTCAACCCGTTTGGCGGGGTGAAGAACGTCTTCGCCTCGACCCAGACGCTCGTGAATCTCATCAAGCAGTTGATCAAGGTCACGGCGGTCTTCATCCTCGTCTACATGACCTTGCTAGGCAATGCCGCGCAGATCTACACGATCGCGCAGATGTCCCTGCACGACCTCCTTGGTCTCATGGACTCGCTGCTTTACACCCTCGGCTTGCGCTTCGGCATGTTGCTCCTTATCCTTGGTCTCCTCGACTACGCCTATGCCCAGTGGAAGCTGAACGATTCGCTCAAGATGAGCAAGTGGGAAGTCAAGGACGAGGCCAAGGCCTCCGAGGGATCTCAGGAGGCCAAACAAGCCGTTAAGAAACGCCAGCGTGAGTTCCACCGTAAGCGGATGATGGCCGCCGTCCCCAAGGCGACGGTCGTCGTCACAAACCCGACCCACTTCGCGGTAGCGCTCCAGTGGGACGAGCTCACGATGGAGGCCCCCGTCCTCACGGCCAAAGGAGCCGACCTCATGGCCAGGCGGATTCGGGAGGTCGCCAAGGAGCACGGCGTCCCGATCATGGAGAACCCGCCGCTTGCTCGAACCCTCTACGAGAGGGTCGAGCTGGATACCCCGATCCCGCCGACGATGTACGCTGCCGTCGCCCAGGTCATCGCCTTCGTTTACCGCCTGCAGAACCGGACGATCGCATGATAATCGGCCGGGCGCACCCAATCTCGTAGATATGGCCGCTACCGCCTCAGCCGCCGGGCAGACGTTCCTTGACCGCGTACGCGGGTCCGGCCACCTATGGGTAGCCGCCGGTTCCGTCATGCTGATCGCGCTGATGATCATCCCGATCAGCCCGATCTTGCTCGACCTGCTGCTCACGATCAACATCACGCTCTCGCTCACGATCATGCTGACGACGCTGTACATCGATAACGCCCTCGCGTTCAGCGTCTTCCCGACGTTGCTGCTGATCATCACGCTGTTCCGCCTCTCGCTCAACGTGACGGCGACCCGGTCGATCCTGCTGCACGGCTACGCCGGCCGGATGATCGAGGCGTTCGGGAACATCGTCGTCGGCGGCAACTTCGCGGTCGGGATCGTCGTTTTTGCGGTCCTGACTATCATCCAGCTGATCGTCATCACCAACGGCGCCGGGCGCATCGCCGAAGTTGCTGCGCGTTTTACTTTGGACGCGATGCCGGGCAAGCAGCTTGCCGTCGACGCCGACCTGAACGCTGGACTGATCACCGAGGCCGAGGCGCGCCAGCGGCGCAAAGACATTCAACGTCAGGCGGACTTCTACGGCGCGATGGACGGCGCAAGCAAATTCGTCCGGGGCGACGCGACCGCGATGATCATCATCGTCTTCGTCAACGTCATCGGCGGATTCTTCATCGGGATGGTTCAGATGCATCTCGATTGGATGACCTCGGCCCAGCGCTTCACGTTGCTCTCGATCGGCGAAGGGATCGTCGCCCAGATGCCCGCGATCCTGATCTCGACGGCGACGGCGATAATCGTTTCGCGCGCAGCCGCCGAAGGGAGCTTCGGCGAAGATCTCACCAAGCAGCTCGCGCAGCAGCCGCGCGTCTTGATTATCGTCTCCGGGCTGCTCGCGCTCTTCGGCGTCTTCGGCTTCGCGACGTACTTCACGCTCCCGATGGCCGCTCTGATCGGCGGGATGTATTTCATGGGGCGCCGCGCAGAGATGGCGCGCACGCGCGGGCCGGGCGGGGTGAGCTTGCCGGGCGCGGCAGCGACGGGCGGGACGTCGGTGCCTGCGGTCAAGCCGGCGGAATCGGTCGTCCCGCTGCTTTCCTACGACCCAATGGAGCTCGAGATCGGCTTCGGGCTCATCCCGCTCGTCGACGTCGGGCAGGGCGGGGACTTGCTCGAGCGTATCACGATGATCCGCCGCCACGCGGCGCGTGAGCTGGGGATCGTCGTCCCGCCGATCCGCGTACGCGACAACCTGCAGCTCAAGCCCAGTACGTACATAGTGAAGATTTACGGACTCGAAGTCGCCCGCGCGGAAGTCATGGTCAGCCGCTTGCTGGCGATGAATCCGGGGACCGCGACCAATGGGGTCGAGGGCATCGCGACGACCGAACCCGCGTTCAACCTGCCGGCGCTGTGGATTCCGGAGAGTGCGCGCGGCGACGCCGAGATGGCCGGCTACACCGTGATCGATCCGACGAGCGTCATTGCAACGCACTTGACCGAGATCATCAAGTCGCACGCAGCTGACCTGTTGGGCCGTCAAGAGACCTCGGCGCTCCTCGACAACGTCAAGCAGCACTATCCCGTCGTCGTGGAGGAGCTCGTCCCCAACCTGCTGACCGTCGGCGAGATTCAGCGCGTCTTGCAAAATCTATTGCGGGAGCGGATCCCCATTCGCAACCTGCTGCTGATTCTGGAAAATCTCGCGGATGGCGCGCGTCAGAACAAGGACGTCGATTTTCTCACTGAACGCGTCCGTCAGGCTCTGGGCCGCCATATCTGCGCGGAATACGCCGAAGACGGCCTGCTTTCGGTCATTACGGTCGATCCGCGGCTCGAGTCGCTGCTGGCCGAAGCCGTCCGGCGCGGCGAGGACGCCTACGCGTTGCTCGACCCGCAGACGGTCGCCCGCATCTATTCCAGCCTTACGAAGCAGATACAGGCCGCGCAATCCCACGGCTTGCACCCCATCGTCCTCTCCTCGCCGCAGGTCCGAATGGCGCTCAAGCGGCTCACGGAGCGGGCTGCGCCCCAATTGGTCGTCCTCTCGTACTCGGAAGTCGCGCCGGGTCTGCGCGTCGAGTCGATCGGACAGATTTCGGCGGCGGAGGAAAGTACGGAGGCGGTCGGGGCTGGGAGCCCTTGATGAACTCAAAGCGGGTGCTGGTGGTCGACGATGCCGTCGTGATGCGGATGATGATCAAAGGCATTCTCGCGAAGAACGGATTCGACGTTGTCGGAGAGGCTCAGAACGGTACGGAGGCGGTCGAGCGCTACAAGGAGCTTAGTCCCGACCTCGTTACGATGGATATGATCATGCCCGAGATGGACGGGATCAGCGCGGTCAAGGAGATCGTCGCGCACGATCCCGAGGCAAAGATCATCATGTGCACGTCGATGGGGCAGCAAGCGCTCGTCCTTGAGGCGATCGCCGCGGGCGCAAAGTCGTTCATCACGAAGCCTTTTCAGCCGCCGAAAATCCTCGAGACGATCGCCAAGGTCTTGCAGTGAGATGAGCGCCAAGCTAACCGAACTCCAGAAGGACGCGCTCAAGGAGGTTGGTAATATCGGCGCCGGCCATGCGGCGACGGCGCTCTCGCAGCTGCTGAACACGCGCGTCCACCTGAACGAGCCGAAGATCGACGTCCTCAAGTATCGCGATCTCGCGGCCAAGATCGGCTACGAAGGGCGGACCGTCGCGGCGCTGCACATGTATATCCGCGGCGATGCTCCGGGCCAGATGCTCGTGTTGCTCGACCGCGAGAACGCAATTGAGTTCGTCCACGTCTTTCTGCGGCGCGTCATCGGTGAAATTCGCGTCTTCGACTCGATTGTCGATTCGACGCTCAAGGAGCTCGGGAGTATCATCGCCGGCGCGTACCTCACTGCGATCATTACGTTGACCGGTGTCGAACTCGACCCGTCGTCTCCGACGCTGTCGTACGGCGCCGCGCAGGCGGCATTCCGCTCGCTGATGTCGATCGTGCCCGACCAGGACGTTTTCGTCATCGAGTCGGTTTTCGTCGACCGCGACGTGAACGTCTCGGGTCAGTTCATCTTGATCCCCGAAACCGACTCGCTGCAGCCGCTCCTGTCAGTCTTCGGCATCGAATAAGATGATGTTGTTACGGGGCCCCTCGGGGAACCGTTGCATTAGCAGCATCTTGAGGGCCCCCATGGTCGGGGGGCCCCATGCGAAGCATGGGGGGCGCGCAGCCCGGGGCGGAGCGCCTTAAAATGGACGACCAGTCGGTCGAACGCGCGGAGCTGCTCAAGTTTTTTCGTGACGAAACGTCGGAATTGCTCGATCGCATCGATGCGGACTTACTACGATTGGAAGGCGCAGCCGGCGAAATCGAGGCGGACCCCGAACTCGTAGGAGCGCTCTTTCGCGCCCTGCACACGATTAAGGGCAACGCGGGGATGCTCGATTTTCACGACGTCGCGCGCGTCGCTCACGCGCTCGAGAACGTCGTCGATCTGCTGCGGAACGGTCGCATCGCGCTGACGATCGAAAGCATCGAGCTGCTCTTCGAAGGGCGCGATCTGCTCACGGCGACGATCCGCGCGGGAGTCGAAGGCGGAGAGTCGCCATATGGCCTGCGCAAGTATCTCCAGCGGCTCGACACCCTCTTGATGGTGAACGAACAGGTAACCGCGGTCAAGGAGGAGCAGGCCGGCCGTGTCAACGTCGATGCGGCCCAGGCCGCGGTTGATGCGTTTCTTTCGGGCGCTAGCGGCGCGTCGCCGATTCCGCCTTCCTCGCTCGCGCCAGAAACCGCGCCGCATTCGGCGCCGGCGGCGCGGTCCGCCGTGGCGCCGCGCACCGAAACGGTTCGCGTCGACGTCGATCGTCTCGATCTCCTGATGAATCTCGTCGGCGAGCTCGTCATCAACCGGACCCGTATCTCCGATATCGCGCTGACGCTGGCGCGCACGCTCGGCAGCCAGAACGGGAGCGTCAGTCTCGAGTCTCTCGCCAAAGAGCTAGCCGAAAGCGCAGCGCTGCTCGGCCGCACCACGAACGAAATTCAGGAAAGCATCATGAAGGTCCGGATGATCCCCATCGGGACGGTCTTCGAGCGCTTTCCGCGCCTCATTCGCGACCTTGCCCGCTCGCGCAACAAAGAGGTCGAGCTCGTCATCGAAGGTGCCGAGACCGATCTC
>DATNIC010000198.1:0-3100 GCA_035604635.1 Binatia bacterium | reverse complement strand
CGCGACTTCCCGGCGCTTTGGGCGCTCGATGCTCACCCGGTCCTGCTGTTCCATCTCTCCGCCGTCCTCAACCCGCGCGAGTGGTACCTCGAGCACGTCGTTCCGAAGATCAAGGGCGTCCCGAATAAATATTACGACTACTATGGCGCTCCCGGTTGAGCAGATGCGGCCGGTAACGCAGCACCGGCCGCGCATCGGTCCAAGGCTGAGCCACGTGAACATTCACGTGTGGCGGCTCCTAGTCGGCGTGATCCTCGTCGGCTTGTGGTGGGCCGTCGCCGTTTTCGCCGGGCAGCGCTTCTTGCCGACGCCGTGGGAAACCGTGAAATCGGGGATCGAGATCATCGGGAACGGGACTGTCCCGGTCGCGACCCTCGACACGCTCGTCGTCTTCATTTCCGGTTACGCGATCGCGGCGGTCCTCGCGATCCCGCTTGGTCTGTTCATGGGCGGCTTCCGCGTCCTCGGCGCCGCGCTCGAACCGTATACCGATGCGCTGAGCGCGATGCCGCGCGTCGCGTTCATCCCGGTGATCATCGTCTTCTTGGGCTTGGGCTTTGCGGCGAAGATTTCGATCGTCTTCCTCGGCGCGGTCATGCCGATCCTCATCAACACCTACCAAGGGGTCCTCAATTGCGATGGCGAGCTGATCGAGATGGCGCGCTCCGCGGGGGCGAGCGATCTGCAGATTTTTCGCAAGATCATGCTTCCCGGCGCGCTTCCCTACATCACCTCGGGGCTGCGGATCGGCGCATCGCTCGCGCTGATCAACACGGTCGTCGCCGAGCTCTACACGGCCGTGCATGGTTTGGGCGGCTTGCTCTCGATCTACGGCAACAGCTTTCGTATGGCACCCTACTTCGTCGTCGTCTTCGTTCTCGCAGTGATCGGCGTTATCGTGATGCAATCGCTGAAACTCTTGGAGCGCAACATGGAGCGCTCTCGCTACAAAGGATGATATGGCCCAGATCGTAGCGGTCGTCGCGTCGACCCACAATCCGCGCATCTTCTGGAATCGCGACCAGGCCGACAAGAACGACATGGACGCGCTCTACGCGACCTTCGCCGACCTGCGCGGGATGCTCGCGCGCTCTGCGCCCGATGTGATCGTCGCCGTAGCCAACGATCATCTCGACAATTTCTTCTTCGATCAAATGCCGACGTTTTCGGTCGGGACGGGTCCGCTGATCGAGGGGCCGTTTTGGTACGAAAGCGAGATCATGCACCTGCCCCACTACCGCGCGGCGGTGCAGCAAAAATTCGCGCAGCACGTGCTGCGCACCGGCGTCGAGGCCGGGGTGCAGTTCACGCAAGTCCGCGAGCTGCACATCGATCACGCGTTTACGCTGCCGCTGTCCTTCGTTCGGCCGGAGTCCGATTTGCCGATCGTCCCGATCATGACGAACGTCTTCGGGTATCCGATCCCGAGCAGTCCTCGCTGGTTCGAGCTGGGGCAGTTTCTGCGCCGGACGATTGAGGCGTGGCCGGGCAAAGAGCGCGTTGCGATCGTCGTCTCGTTCAATATGACGGTCGAGGTCGGCGGCCCCAAGATGGGCAACTACAACTTTGACTGGATGCGCGCGACGCTGGAGCTGATGCGCGCTGGGAAGCTCGAGGAGATCCTGCGCTTCACGGTCCCGCAGCTCATCGCGGAAGGCAACTCCACGGCGGAATTTCTCAACTATGTCGCGGCTCTCGGGGTGGTCGAAGACAAGCCACCGGATTTCATCCAACACAAACCCGTAAAGGGCGTCGGGACCTGTCCCGTCGCGTTTTGGTCGCTGACATGAACAGACGTACGTTTACTACGGCCGCTCTCGCGAGCGCAGCGGCCGCAACGCTTCCGTTCGGCGCACGCGCGGCCGATACGTTCCGGATCATCATCACCGAGACGGAGACGCCGCTCGTCCCGAATTCCGTCGAAGATCTCGCGCTGCGTCTGGGCTACTACAAGAAGGCGGGGGTCGACGTCGAGCTCATCCGCGTCTCGCAGACGCCGTCGGCGATCGCTGCGCTGCGCTCGGGGCAAGGCGACATGGCGAACGTCGCGACCGACACGGTCCTCCAGCTCGTCGGCCGCAACCAGATGCGGCTGCGCGCCGTGATCTCGCCCGACAAGGCGCTGCCGCTCACGATCGTCGCAAAGAGCGCGATCAAACAGCCGAAGGATCTTCAGGGCAAGACGTTCGGCGTCGCGCGGGTCGGCAGCATCGACTACGAGATGACGCGGCTCGTCCTCGCCAAGTACGGCGTCGACGTCGACAAGCTGCAATACCTCGCGATCGGTCAGCCGCCGATCCGCGCGCAGGCGCTGGTCGCCGGCCAGATCGACGCGACGGCGATCTCCGTCGGCATCTGGACGACGATGCCGGATCGCCGTGGTTTGTCGGTCTTGGTCGATCAACCCGACTTCTATAAAGCCGCGCCGTTCATCAGTAAGCTGAGCGTTGTGACCGACACGGTCGCCAAGACGAAAGCGCAGCAAGTCGGGGCGGTCGTCCGCGCGATTATCCTAGCCTCGCGCGATTTCGCAAAGAATCCGTCCCTCTGGGTCAATGCGATGGCGGCGGCAAGGCCCGACGTGAAGCGTTCCGATCTCGAGGCGCTCGCCGTGATCTATCGCAAGAGCTGGAGCGTCAACGGAGGCCTCAATCTCGACAGCCTGCGATTCACGGCCGACACGCTCTACCGGACGAGCCCGGACTTCAAGGATCTGCGCCGCGTCGAGCCGGGCGATTGGATCGACATGAGTTTCATCAACGCGGTGCTGCGCACGACCGGCAACAACCCCAACATCGATGTTTCGGGGCGCGGATGATTCAAGTCCGCAACGTCTCCAAGACGTTCAGGCGCGCGAAAGAGGCGGAGGGCGTCCATGCTCTGGACGGTGTTTCGCTCGACGTCGAGCCGAACACATTCGTCACTTTGGTCGGTCCGTCGGGATGCGGGAAGACGACGTTGTTGCGCATGCTCAACGGATTGATCCGCCCCGACTCGGGCGAGATCTTCGTCGGCGGCGAGGCGCCTCGTCCGGGGCCGCACATGGGTTTCGTTTTCCAGTCGTTCCGGCTGATGCCGTGGCGGACGATCCGCTCGAACG
>DATNIC010000197.1:0-6319 GCA_035604635.1 Binatia bacterium | reverse complement strand
TGAGCGTCGTTTATCGCCCGTCTGCCGGTGAAGTCGGTTACCATGACTGTGACGTGGCGACGCGCTATCAGTATGATTGGTCTATCTTGGCTTACTCGGTAGATAGTTACGGTAGGAAAAGCGACGATTATCTTTCCAGCCTGTCCGATATCGTGTATTACCATGTTAGAAGGCTGATGATCGATTGGCAGCTCGATGCTGCAACCATGCAGCGGTTAAAACGTTATGTCCAACGCATTCGCAGTTACTACGCCCGCGACCATATCTATCTGGAAGCGGATGATGAAGACACGTTGCGACGCGTTGACGGCATGTGAAAGTCGGAGCTAAAGGTTGCGGCTCACGCGGCACGAAGCCTACCGCGGGAGGACGTTAGCATGTATCGGATTGAACGACTGGTGCCCCTTATCGGTGCGACGGTGGCCGGACCACTCGGCGTCGTGCACTTGCCGCGGATGTGGCTCAAGAGCGTTTTGTCGGCAGCGGGAATGCTGTATGAGGGCTACTTCGACAACTACAAGGGGTTCAATCAGCGGGTCGTCGATGGGCTCGGCCTCGATCCGGATGCATGGTTTGGGTTCTTGGCGACGATGCCCACATATCCGCAGGCCGAGGACTACGTTAAGGCCCACGCGACCAAGCTGAATGCGGCGTCGATCGCTGCGGTCAATACCGAAGTCCTGACCTTCTTGCGACCCGAGGAAAACGCTGCAGCGGTCCGTGAGCGCGCCGGGCTCGACGCTCCGCAGTTCCGCAATAGCGCGCGCCTGCTCAATTTCGATGATTGGTACACGATGCATCAGGAGCTCGTTGCGCATCGCGCGGACGGCATCGAGCCGATTGTCCCGATGGTCAGCTCGAGCCAAGCCGGCATGCTGGACGTGCCCCACCTGCCGCGGCTCTGGATCAAGGCGCTCCTGAACGCGGTGAAGGCCCTGCCGGAAGGTTGGAAGACCGGAACCAACTGCGGTTTCGACAAGCGGGTCGCCGAGATGATCGGCCTCGACCTCGCCGTTGCCTGGACGTTCATCCAGACCGACCTTCCAAATTACGTGCAGTTCGAACGATACGTGCGCGATCACATCGCACAACCCGACGACGCGACCAAAACGCAGTGGACCGCCACGATCCTCGCCCTTCAGAAAACCGACGATCAGGCGACTGCGGAACTCGCCGAGGCGGGTGAATCCGATCGGTCACTGCGCAGCACAATCCTTCTCAACGACCTGGTCGATTGGAAGCACATGCACGACTACATCGTCGCCAGGCGGTTGGCACGCACCTAGACTAGCGCGGCGTCGGGCCCCCATGAAGAGGGCCTTCGCCTGCTCGTCACACCACCGAGTCACAATAGTCCCGAGAGAAGGGACGTTGTGTCATGACGTATTGCGGGCGTTTCTACCGTCGTCTTGAGGCGTTGGCAGGCGTACTGTGTCTGCTCCTTGCAACCACGTCGATTGCGACGGCGAAAGCGCAAGTGTTTGCGGTGTTCCCTTTGCGCTCGACCTCCGAGCTGGCAACGACTGCCGCCGGCATCAGCCAAGAACTGGCGGACCGTCTGGCGCAGGCACAGGGCTACGACGCGCAACTCGTGCAAAATTCGAGCGGCAATCCCGCCGATGCAGCGGCAGGCGTCGGGGCGGAGTTTTACGTCACCGGTCAGGTCCTAGGCGATGCGTCGGGTTATCGCATCATTTTGGTGACGTTTGGGGTTGCTTCGAATCATGAGATATCGAATATCACCGTCACATCCAAGGACGGGCATCTGCCGGCGGAAGTGACCGTAGCGGCGGTGCTCAAGTCGACCGGACAGATGGCGCAGGGAGCGTCCGGACCGCGGAAACTCGTCCTAGTCCCGTTCGAGGAGCCTAACGGCAAAGACGTCGCATTAGAGTTCGCAACGACTGAGTTCATCAAGAAGCTCGCCGCCAAGGGCGTGACCGTCATGCAAGGGACGGTCATGGATCACGTGCAGGCGGCAACGAACGTGTCCGCCGTGTGCAAGCAGTACGGCGCCACGGGCGTGCTCCTTGGAAGCGTAACGCACGAGCAACGCCCAATCCTCTTCGACGGGGTGCCGACGACCGCGACCATCAACGTCTCCGAACTCGACTGCGACGGCAAGATGCTGTGGCACGGCAGCGGTTCAAGCAACAGCGTCCACCAAGGCGCAAATCCGGCTGCGGCGATCTCCCTCGTCGTCAGCAACGCACTCGATATGATCATCAATCAATTCGGCACGGGCGGCTCAGCGACGAGCGGCCCGATCTGAGCGCTTCGGCCGAGCTTTTGAAATGGTCGAGATGAGGAGACTCGAACTCCCCCGACATCCACCGTTTCACGGGGAGAGCGATTCGCGTGACTACAAAGAAGCCGTTCATAGCGCATTTAGCAGGTCCGGTCGCAACGATTCAAAATACCCCGCCGCTCGTCACGTCGAATAAGGCACGTGCTAAATACGGTTTGCCACCTCGAAAAAGCGGCGACGGGAGCGAGGTGCGCTTCGACGTCTTGCGCCCGCAGCGCTTGGCCGCGCCCGCAACGGTGTACGTGGAGCAATTCAGCGCCCATCCTCTCGAGGCGGATGCGGCCGAGTTGTACGGACCGCCGGACGGCTATGTCGACGCAGCAGGCCATTTTCACAAAGAGCGGCGCAGCGAGCGCGATACGCCCGTCTACGAGATCGAGCTCCGTCCCGAAGACGGACTCTATCCCCTCCCGTACATGGCGCGACAAGTGGACGGCGCTACTTGGGAAGACGATGTGGCGTACCCGGGAGCGCCGGAGGACCGCGCGCGGCAGGCATTCTTTCCCGACGGCTCGCGCAGCTTCGAGGAAATCGACCGGTTGCACGTCGACGCATACGGCGTCGGCAATCTGATCTCGTCAAAAGCGACGATCGCCTTTCATCGCGTGCTTCCGCCCGCCGGCTACACGCACGCGGGGGAGAGGCGGGGTATCGATTTTTTCCCTTATAAACCGCGTCATCTCAGTGCATTGCCGCCGCGACCGGCGCTGGCACGCGTCGCAAACAGCGTGCAGCGGATCCTTTCCGAAGGCCGATACGACGGGGCGATTTGGACCGAAGGGAGCCCCGTGATCGAGGAGACGTTGTATTGGCTCAATCTCCTCGTCGATACGACGTTGCCGATCTGCGGCAACGCTGCTCAGCGCGCGCACGGACAGATTAGCAACGATGGACCGAGAAATATCGTCGACTCCGTCGAATATATCGTGTCACGTGTATGGGCCGACGACGGCGGCCGCAATCGTGCCGGTGTCGTCCTGATCGCCGAACAACGCGTCTTCTCGGCGCGCGCTGTGATGAAGCTGGATGCACGGCCCGGGGGCTATGCTGCGACCGGTGGGCATGGCGGCGTCTTGGGCGCGAGCGGCCATTCGGGATCCCCCTTGCTGCACTACATCCCGACGGCACGCCACACGTATCTTTCGGACGTGAATATCACCCGGCTTCCGGCCGAGGTGAACGGCGTCGGGTCCGTCGTCCCGATTAAAGGGGCTGATGGAAATCTGCTGGAGAGTGCCGTGCCGAGAGTAGCGATCGTCAAGGACGGGAGCTATGCGGCCGACGACTATCGCGCGGACGTCGAGAGCGAGGTCGATCTTGTTGCGCTCATCGGCTCGATGCTGCACTCCGAGCGATTGGCGGGGATCGTCGTCGAGGGTCTCGCCCCATACGGGACCATGACGTCGGCCGCACGTTATCAGCTCGCGTTGCGGGCGATCTACAGCGGCATCCCGGTAGTGCGCGTCGGCCGGGGAAACGTCGAAGGCTTCGCACGGTTAGAGGCGCCGTTTATCAGCGGCTCGAACTTAACCGCGACGAAAGCGCGGATCCTTTTGCTTGCGGCGTTGATGAAGCTTGGCAGTTTGCCGCCGGCTGTTGACGCGGACAACCCGACGAGCGACGAGCGAGCGGCGACGCGGCGAAAAGCGGGTCTCTATCAGGAGCTGTTCGAGCACCATTGAGTACGATCACGATTTCTCCGCTCACCGCTCGCATCGGTGCCGAAATCGACGGCGTCGATCTCCGGGCGCCTCTGAGCGACCCGCAGATACATGAGATCCATCACGCGTTGATCGAGCATCAGGTGATCTTCTTTCGCGACCAGCCGATCGATATCGCGACGCAAGTGGCGTTCGGCCGGCGCTTCGGAACGCTCCACTTGCACACTGGGGTGCCCGGATTATCCGAAGAGTTCCCCGAGGTTACGAGAATCCACGCCGACGCCGATTCAACCGGCATCAACGGCGAGGAGTGGCACAGCGATTTGTCCTGCGATGTGGTCCCGCCTATGGGAAGTATCCTGCACATCCACACCTTGCCGCCGGCCGGCGGCGACACGATCTTCGCGAGCATGTATGCTGCCTATGAGGCGCTCTCGCCGAACATGAGACACTATCTCGAGGGTCTCACCGCGACGCACGACGGCGTGCTCGCATTCGGCAAGTATGGGCGGGACAAGAAATATCCGGTTTCGAGTCACCCCGTCATCAAAACCCATCCGGTCTCGGGACGAAAGGTGATTTACGTGAATCGCGGATTCACCTCGCACATCAACGAGTTGCCCCGCGACGAGAGCAGCGCTGTTTTGAGCTACCTATTTGCGCACGCCACCAAGCCGGAGTTTCAGGTCCGCTTCCGCTGGAGGAAGCACTCGATCGCGTTTTGGGACAACCGTTGCACGCAGCACATCGCGATCTGGGACTATTTCCCGCATGTGCGCTCGGGTTACCGCGTCCAGATCGATACGGAGGGCCTCAACTAGATCAGAGGAAGCTGGGTTAACGCCTGATCGTTCGCAATGAGATAAACGTTCTTCCGGCGTATGCGCCAGCTGCCGTCGACCTTGTGCAGCTGATACTCTATCCTACCGGGGTGCTGCACCAGCCGTTGACCCTTTGAGACATACAGGACGAGGTTGGCGCGCACGTCGACTGCGCCGCCGCCGTCCTCGCTGACGGTCACGTTCGTCAATACGCGCAGGGTCCGAGCCGGCGGCTTCTGCGTCGGGTTTTCCGGGTGGACGATCCGTGCGACCCGAGCCCGCAGGCCCGGTAGATCCTCACGGACGATGACGCCGGACCCGATGGGCGAGTCGTCGGCAGAGTTGGGGACGCAGTAGATTACGTCGTCGTCGAGGAGCGCGAGCCATTCATCGAACCGCCGTTCGTCGAGCAGGCGTGCCTCCGTGAAAATGAACTGTTCCGGCTCCGCGGACGAGGTCGCGCTCATCCCATTAGCCTCAGCCATTCACGGTACTGGTGGCGAATGATCTCCTCGCTCGCGCCCTGCCATTCGAACTCGCCGAATTCGTTCATGCGCTCGTCTTTCCCATGGAGCTTGAGCAGGATCCACTCCATCGCTTCGGCCTGGAGTCCTTCTTGAATCCACGTGAAACACTGTAAGTCGTCGACCTGGATCTCGCCCATCGCGGAGACGTGATGTGAGGCGTTCAGGACGATCTGCTCGTTGACGTCGGCCGGGGCTCCTTTGAGTTTGCAAGGGTAAGTCCACACCTCGCTGCGATCGACTGCGACCGGCTTGACGACCCGGAAGTTGTTCATACGCGTCGCGAGCAGAAGATTGGGATAGATGATGATGTGAACGTCCATCTCGGCCAGTTCGCGCGCACGCGTCGCACCGTGTTTTGCCTGGAGCGCGTCGAGATAGCCGGGATTCGCATAGGCGTTCATCCACATCGCCCCTCGGGTCCGGCCGAAATCTTGCATCCCGTGACCCGCGCCGTACGTACGCTCGGCATAGTTTGATGCGTTCCCGAGCGTGATCTTCTGATCGCCGTACTTTTGCGTCAGCATGTTGACGCCGACCTCGAGGGCGCTCCGGTGCAGAATCGACGGATGATAATTATCCGAAAAATTCTCGATCGAGAGTTTCCAATTTCCGAAGAAGTCACACTTGATCGGCCGCGTCACTTCGATCTCGCCGTCCGGCGCGCGCTCGCACATGAGATCGAGATAGTGACGCCCCCGGCCGAGATGCTCGGCCAACGACGGCCCCTCGCGATTGAGGCTGGCGAAGACGAACCCGCGATAGCTCTCGACCCGCGGTACCGGGATTAAGCCGAGAGTATTCTCGGGCTCGAAATCCTGGTACCGTTCGCGCAACGGGACGCCGATCAACTCGCCCGTCGTGTCGTAAGTCCAACCGTGGTACATGCAGCGAAAGCGCGACGCGCTTCCGTAGCTTTCGTAGCAAACTTTTGATCCGCGGTGACGGCATACGTTGAAGAAGAGCCGCACCGTATCGTCTTTGCCCCGCACCATGATGACGGGC
>DATNIC010000196.1:0-14397 GCA_035604635.1 Binatia bacterium | reverse complement strand
TACGGGGTCGGCTCGACCCCGTCGTTGATCGCAATATGGTGCGGATCGTCGACAGTCAAGCTCAACTGGTTTGGATCCGCCGGGGCACCGAGGCTCGCGGCCAACGCATCTTTGAATGAAACGGTCTCACGCCGGTAGTTCGGCGTGTTGACGTTCGCGATGTTGTTGGCGATCACCGAATGGTTGAGGCCCGAGCCGTCCATCGCATTCTTGAGCAAATCGACGGTCTTGCCGAAATCGAGGTCTGCCAAAAGGCCCTCCGCAGCTCTCTACTAGCGCTATCGGCGGAAAACCGGGCGGCCTTTACGGTGCGGCCCCCGGTTGCGCGAATTGCGCCGCGTGGAGACGAGCGTACGACCCGCCCAGCGCCAGTAAGCTTTCGTGACTCCCCATCTCGCGGACCTGGCCGCCCTCGATATAGAGGATCTTGGCGGCTCGCCGGATCGTCGAGAGCCGGTGGGCGATGATAAAGGTCGTCCGGCCGGGGAGCATTCGATCGAGCGCTCCCTCGATTAGGGTCTCGGAGTGAGTGTCTAAGGCGCTGGTCGCCTCGTCGAGGATCAGGATACGCGGGTCCCTGAGCATCGCCCGGGCGATCGCGACCCTCTGACGCTGGCCGCCCGAGAGGCGGATCCCGCGCTCGCCGACGACGGTCCGGTAACCGTCCGGGAGGGTCCGGATGAACTCATCGGCGTTGGCCTCGCGGGCCGCGCCCACGATCTCATCGGAACTTGCGTCGAGCCGGCCGTAACGAATGTTGTCCTCGATGGTCCCGTTGAACAACGTCGTTTCCTGCGGGACGATCGCAATCGCCGCCCGCAGCTCGGCGAGCCGGAGCCGGCGCAAATCGATCCCATCGAGCGTGATCCGCCCACTTTGCTGCTCGAAGAAGCGGGGGACGAGGTTGACGATCGTCGTTTTCCCGGCGCCGGACGGGCCGACGAGCGCGACGACCTCGCCGGCCTCGATCGTCGCGTCGAAGTGCTCGAGGACCGGCTGATGGCCTTCGTAGGAGAACGTGACGTCGTCGAAGACGATCTCGCCCCGAACCGTCGAGACCCCGATCGCGCCCGGTTCGTCCCTCCGCTCTTCTTCTAGATCGAGCAGCTCGAAGACGCGCTCCGCGCCGACGAGGGCGCGGGCAAAGTCGGCCAGGAAGATCGCAAACCGGTTCATCGGGTTGATCGCGAGCGCGACGAAGATCCAGAACTGGCCGACGCTCCCCGAGTTCATCCGTCCGACCGCGACTTCGTGCGCGGAGAAAACCACGACCGCCATCACCGCCAGCATGATGATCGTCGCGATCACCGGCGTTTGCGTTTGGCCGAGCTGAGTGACCTTCATGTAGGCCCACAGATAGGCTTCGCTATTGTTCCGGAAGCGTTCGACCTCATATGCTTCCCGGCCGAATGCCTTGACGATCCGCTCGTTCGTAAGGACTTCGGTCAAGTTACTGGAGAGATCGGCAATGCGCGACTGCGAGTTCGACGTATGCGAGGTGATAAGCCCGTTGAACTTGGCCACGGAGATCGAGACGAACGGGGCGACGGCGAAGAGCGCGAGGGCCAGGACCCAGTCGGTCCACAGCATCCCGGCGAGAGCGCCGATGAAGGTAATGGTCGTCTGAACCATCTGCGGAAGCGAAACGCTGACGGCGTCGGTCATCAGGCTCAGGTCGTTCATGAAACGGGCAACGAATTCGCCGGGGCGCCACTTGTCGAATGCACCGAGCGGCAAATGCAGGATCCGTTCGAAGAGCCGGACGCGCATTGACGCGATCATGCTCTGCCCCGAGAGGGCCGTCAAATAGTTCTGCCCGTACGAGGCGACGTTGGAGAGGATCGTCACCGCGAACATCGCCGCAACGATGAACCATAGCTCCCGCAAGTCGTGGCGCGGATTGTTGAAGACGTCGTTCTGCAGCAGCCGGAAGGCCGGCGCGTAGGCGAGCGGCCCCAGACCCGCGATTGCGCCCAGCAAGAGGCTGACGAGCAAGCGAGGATAGTACGGCCGAGCTTCGACGAGCAGCCGCCGGAGGACCGCGGTGCGGGTCATGACGCCGCGCGCTTACTTGCGCGCTCGGGCGAAACCTTTAGCGTTCACCGCCGGTACCGTCGCACAAATGGACTGTTACTATCATTCGGCTGTACCGTCGGTCGCCGACTGCACGGTCTGCGGACGAGCGATTTGCGCCCATTGCCGCGATCAGGCCGGAGCATGTCCCGGCTGCCGGCTCGGCGCCAAGATCGATGCGGCCGGCGCACAGGCGCTACGAGGTGAACGGGCCGCCGCCAAGTCGAGCCCGGCGGCGGTTGCCCCGGTCTCTCCCGAATCCCGCGCGCTCGCCGCACTCGGGTATCCGTTTTGGCCGCTCGCGCTCCTGGGGCTCTTGGACGCGCGCCGCTCGCCGTACCTGCGCCGCCACGCGTGGCAAGCGCTCGGATTCAATTTCGGGCTCTATGCCTTCTGGCTGCTCCTCAATGGGATTGCCGCGATCCCCTTTTTCGGTTGGCCGGCGTACCCGATGCTCGGACTCATGTTCCCCTTCGCGTTCGTCGCCAGCGTGATCTTCGGATTTCGGGCCTGGCACGGCGACGACGTCCGCATCCCGATCGTCTCAGACTGGGTAGATAAAAAGCTAGGCAATTAAGCCGGCAACTTCTTTTTTATAGCGTTCTAGAAATTCGCGCGCCGCGAGCTCATGATCGACGACGGGCGCCGGATATGCGCTGTCGCCGAAAAGCGGGAGCTCGATTTGTCCGGTGCGCTCAGCCGCGCCGGGGTCGAGTATCGCGTAGTCGGGACGCGCGGCGAGCTCGGAGATCCACGTACGGACATAGGCTCCGGTCGGGTCGAAGCGCCGCGCCTGCTTGATCGGATTGTAGATGCGCGGATAGGCGGCGAGGTCTGCCCCGACGCCGGCGATCCATTGCCAATTGCCGCTCGCGAGCGCGGGATCGTCTTCGATGAGATAGCGGTCCCACTCGTCCCGGCCGACGCGCCAATCGACGCCAAGATCGAAGCACAAGAACGATGCCGCGATCGCACGTAGGCGCGGATGCATCCAACCCGTCGCGCGCAGCTGGCGCATCCCGGCGTCGACGAGCGGATAGCCGGTTCGGCCCGACCGCCAGGCGTCGAGCGCCGCGTGCGTCTTGGCGAAGACGAAGCGGCGCATCTTCTCCTGCAGCGGCGCCTCTTCGATCGTGTCGTAGAAATGCGCAAGCTGTAGAAAAAAGTCGCGCTGCGCGAGCGACCGCTCGAACAGCCCAAGCGATATGCGCTCTTCAGCGAGCAGAAATGGATCGTCGGCTCGCTCGCGCACGGCGGCGACGACCGTTCGCGCCGAGATGAGGCCGAAGGAAAGGTGTGCGGAGAGACGCGACGTCGGCCCGGCGGACGGGACGTTGCGCGCCAAACCGTACTGCAAGACGGGGCTCTCGAGAAAACCCTCGAGCTGCGCGCGGACCGCATTTTCGTCGAGTTCGCCGAGCGTCTCGACGTTCGAACCGAACTCGCCCGCGATCGGGAGCCCTTCGCTCGCGATCTCGGGCGTCGCTAGCTGTGGTTGAGTCGCGAGCGGCTGCGGCGAGCGCGCCCGCCACGCCTGGAGATACGCAGTGAACGAGCGATAGCCGTCGCCATCCGCTTCCCGCTGCGCGCTCGTTTCCTCCGGCGGGACGGCCGGCGCATCTTGGACGGCCGTGGCCGACAGCCCGGCTTCTTCGAGTCCGGCCTGCACGTCACGATCCGCGCGGGCACCGAGCGCATCGAACGATGCCGACCAAAAGACGCTGGTGGCGCCGGTCGCGCGCGCCAATCCGCGCAGGATCGTCGCGGCGTTGCCGCGGCGTACGATGAGCTGCGCTTCGCGCGCGCGGAGCGCGCCGTCGAGCGCGCGCACGGCGTCGCAGTAATACGCAGCCCGCCGCGGCGAGCGTCTCAGCCGCGCAGTCAGTCCCGGATCGATGACGAGGACGGGGATCACCTCGCCGCGCGACGCGGCTTGTGCCAGACCGGCGTGGTCCTCGAGCCGCAAATCCCGGGTGAAATGAAAAATCGCCCGTGCCACGAGAGCTAGAGTTCGCTAGGGCTGCGAAGCAAACCTGAAGGCGCTATGCGGGAGTTCGCGGCTGTTGTGCGTACTCATAACGCCCGTGAGTCGAATTGTCATTCGTCTAGCCGTCCCAAACGATCAGCGTCGCCTCGTCGCGGCCGGCCTGCTCGGTCCACCGCCCGCCGGCAGCAGTAACTGGGACGACCGGTTGCGCGCCTGGTTTGCCGAGCAGCAGCGCGCCTATCGGCTGATCCTCGTCGCCGACGACGGTTCGACGTTTTTGGGGATGGCCCACATCCTCTTCAAACCGCCCGAGGGCTTGAACGATCCCGAAGTCGTCAACGGCAAAGACACGGCGCTCATGGAACACCTGCGCATCCGGGCGAAGACGCCCGTTCAGCTCGCCGAGCAAGTCGCGAATCAGCTTGAACGCGAAGCCGAAAACCTCGCACGCAGGCGAAATATGACGCTCTTGACCTACGGCATCCCGGGCGAAAGCGCGGTAATGATCAATCAAGCGCGCGCCTGGGGCTTCGTCGAGTTTCGGGTCATGAACGACGCCGGCAAGAACTTGGTCTTCATGCGCAAGCGGCTCGTCGAATTTCAAGTGACGCCGCCGCCCGCCGCGACGCAGCCTCCGGGATCGCCGGCAGCAAAGCCCCCGGAATCAAAGCCCCCGGCAGGAAAACCGACGGAGACAAAGCCGCCGGGATCGCCCGCAGCTAAGCCGCCGGAACCGAAGCCGCCGGCAGCAAAACCGCCGCCGGCAAAGCCGCCGGAACCTCCGAAGAAGCCGTAATTTCGTTCAGGCCGAGGCGCCGGAAGGCGAAGTGTGCTTTGCACATGAGCCTTCCGGCAACGACGGCATGGACGAAATTAGCCGCCGATTTCCGAGAAGGCGCGCATTTGGCTCGATACTTCGCCCAGCTTGAGATGATGGCGCTCGGGCTTGATGAACATCGCGTCCTGGAAGATGCGCACGATCTCTTCTCGTCCGGCGCCGCCGCGTAGCGGCGTACGCAGATCGAGCTCGTGATCGCCGAATAAGCAGAGACGCAACCGGCCATCCGCCGAGAGCCGAACGCGATTGCAACGCTCGCAATAGTCATGGGACAGCGGGCTGATCACGCCGACGGCACCGGCGGCGCCATCGAAGGCAAAGTAGCGTGCCGGCCCGTTCCCGCCCGGTCCGTCGACCGGCCGCAAATCGCCGACCGCGCGGACCCGTTCGAGGATCTCATCCGAAGAAACATAAGCATCGCGTTGCAGGCCGACGTTGTCCTCAACCGGCATGACCTCGATGAACCGGACGTAGAGCGGGCGGCGACGCGTCAGCTCTGCAAAGGCGGGGATCTCGTCATCGTTTTGCCCGCGCATCACGACGCAGTTGAGCTTGAGCGGAGCGAGGCCGTGCTCGATCGCCGCCTCGATCCCGGCGAGCACCCGGTCAAGTCCGGGCCGGCGCGCGATCGCAAAGAAACGGTCTTCATTGAGAGTGTCGAGCGAAATGTTCACGCGCTGCAGACCCGCCGCGCGCAACGCGCCGATCTGCTCGGCGAGAAGAATCGCGTTGGTCGAGAGCGCAATGTCCTCGACCCCCGGGATCGCCGCCAGCTTGCGCACCAACTCTGCCAGATCGCGCCGCACCAATGGCTCGCCGCCCGTCAAGCGGATGCTGCGCACGCCGATCGACGCGGCCGCACTGACGATCTCGCCGATCTCCTCGAAGGTCAAGATCTCTTTCTTGGGGATCCACGGCAGGCCGGCTTCGGGCATACAGTAGACGCAGCGCAAGTTGCACCGGTCCGTCACCGAGATCCGCAAGTACGTGATCGGGCGATTGAACTGGTCGGCAAGCGGCGTCGCCGCCCCCCCGATGAGATCGATGATCTCGACTGCCATCGTGCGTGCTTCTTCCCGCACGGGCAGGCCCCTACGGCTCGAAGATCTTTCCGTCGATCGGGACATTGAGTTTGTAGCCCGAAAAGGCGGCGCTGACGTCGGCCCGATAGCTGGGCAGCTCGACGTGTCCGGACTGCTTGTTGACGAGCAGGTGGCCGCTGACGGGCCCGAATTGCTGGGCCAGGGTGACGAAGCCGCCGTCTTTGTAGGTCCAGGTCATCGAGAGGATCGTCGCCGTCTTGTCGTCGGCGCGGACATCGACGTGATCGACGCGCGCCGCGCTCTTGGGAACGAGCTTGAACGCCGTCGCCCCCTTGGTGTCGCCTACGATCGAGACATCGTAGAGTTCGAGCCACTTGCTCGGCGGATCGATGTTCGGATAGACTTTCTTGAACTGTTCCGCCAGGATCGGAACCGTGTTGAACACGACGGCCGTCCGATCCGGCTGCTCATAATAGACGTTCCCGTCAAGCGCGGGGCTCAGGAACGGGAAGCTCTTCATCGCGACGTCGATATGGAGGACGGCCGTGTACGTCTTGACGTCGGCGTTGAGTCTCTGCATCCGGATGAAGAGGTCGTTGTTTGCGACGTCCTGTGCGGCGGCGGGACGCAGCGTGAAGGCGAGCATCGTTAAGATCAACCAGCGAGCGCGCATGTTATCTCCTCTCGGACCGACGTTTCGGTCTCGGCGTCGAGCGATGCGCGCAGGGCGGAGAACGCGCGGGGTGAGGCGATTCGGCCAAGCGCCCAGGCGGCGTGACCGCGGACCATCGGATGCGGATCGGCGCCGAGCGCTTCGATCAATACGGGAACGTCGGCGCGGTCGAGTCCGTTTCCCAGAGCAACCGCGGCGTTGCGGCGGAGGATCGCGGGGCCGCGCCATCCCATCGCCGTGGGCGCGAACGTCCTGCGGAAGTCGCCGGCCTTCATGCGTAAGAGCCGCTGCAGATTCGGCGCGGCGGCTTCGCCGCTGCGCGGCTCGAATTCCGCGGGTGCCCGGCGGCCGCGGCGCACCGTCGGCGGGCAGACGTCTTGGCACAGATCGCAGCCCCACACCCAAGCGCCGACGAGCGGCCGCAGCGCCCGCGGAATCGCGTCCGTCCGTTGCGTCAAGTCGCTGATGCAGCGCGTCGCGTCGATCGTATAATCTCCGCGCAGAGCGCCGGTCGGGCACACGTCGATACAGCGCCTGCATGCGCCGCAGCTTTTCTTCGACGGCGGGTCCGGGGCAAGCTCGAGCGTCGTGATGATCTCACCGAGAAAAACAAATGAGCCGCTGCGTGCATCGATCAAATTCGTGTGCTTCCCGATCCAGCCGATTCCCGCACGTTCGGCGTATGCGCGTTCCGCGAGCGGTGCCGTGTCGCAAGCGACCCGTGTCACCGGGGCCTCGGCCCACGCGTCGATCTCGCGTCCAAGCTCGCGCAGCAGGCGCTGCATCGCACGGTGATAGTCCGTCGACCAGGCATAATTCGAAACCCGCCCGCGACCGTCCGGCGCATGTCCCACGGCCTGCGTCGCATACGGGACCGCGAGGCAGATCACCGAACGCGCGCCGGGCAAAATGTGCTGCGGCACGGTGGCCGTCCGGGCGTAGCCGCGATCGTAACCCCACGTCGCGAAGTCGCCGCGCGCGAACGCATCGTCCATCCGCCCGCGCGTCCGCTCGTCGGGAGCCGCCGAGGCGATGCGCAATGAGGCGCCCCGCTCGAGGGCCCATGCCGCGAGTTGTCGTTTGAGATCGCTCAGCGCGAGATCGTTCAAGACCGAGCTACCCCATCGCGAGGCTGGTTGGGCCGCGCGGCGGAGGGAGGACGGCGTCGATCGCGCGCAGGTCGGCTTCGTCTAATACCAGATCGCCGGCCCGCGCATTCTGCTCGACATGCGCGACGTCGGAAGCCTTCGGGATCGTGAAGCAAATCGGGTCACGCGTGACCCACGCCAGCGTCAGCGTATAGATGTTCACGCCGTGCTTACCGGCGATCTCGGCGAGCTTCGCGCGGGCCTTCGTCCGTTCTCCCGGGAGACCGCCGAACGGTGTGTAGGCGACGACCGCGATCCCGTTTTCGCGGCAGTAGTCGAAGAGGTCGTGTTCGATCCCGCGTTCTTCGAAGTTGTAGAGCACTTGATTGCAGACGATGTGCCCAGCGTCCAAATAGTTCGCGGCCTCGCGCAGGTCGTTGACGTCGAAGTTGCTGACGCCCAAGGCCTTGATCTTTTTTTGGTGGACCAGTTGCTCGAGCGCGCGCATCGTCTCGCGAAGTACGTTGCCGCCCCGCCAGTGCAAGAGAAAGGCGTCGAGGTAGTCGGTGCGCAACCGCAACAGCGAATGCTCGCAAGCGCGGATCGTTCCCTCGTACGACGCGTTTTGCGGCAAGACTTTGCTGACGATGAAAAGCTTCTCGCGAGCGAGCCCTTTGATCGCCTCGCCGATGATCTCTTCGGAGCGGCCGTCGCCATACATCTCGGCGGTGTCGATGTGCGTCATGCCGAGCTCGATGCCACGCCGCAACGCGCGCTTGGCCTCCTCAACCGCCGCTCCGCGCGTCGGAAACTTCCACGTGCCCTGCCCGATGCGGGCCACTTCGCGGCCCATGCTCCCGAATGGCCTATATTCCACTAAAAAAACTCGAAGCTTTCGTTGCGGGCGGCGTAGGTGAGCAGGCCGCCGCGCAAGTGGGAGAGGTGGCCGAAGCCGGCGTCGCGCATCCGCTCGATCGCCCACACCGAGCGTGCTCCCACCCGGCATGCGACAACGTACCGGCGCGCCGTATCGAGCTCGTGAAGCCGGGCTTCGAGTTGCGACGCCGGGATCGCCACCGCACCAGGGATCGTACCTAAAACGGCTTCGTGCGCCTCACGCACGTCGAGCAGGATCACCCCGAGCGCCATCGCTTCGTCCAGTTCGCTTGCGTCGATCTCCGGGAAACCGGAGGGCGGACGCTCGTAGGCAATCTCTGCCGCTGCACCGATCGTGGGCCGATCCCCGCAAACCGGACAGTCCGGATCGCGCAGCACCTTCACCTCGCGCATCCGGGCATCGAGCGCGTCGATGAGCAGCAGACGCCCGACGAGCGGGGCGCCGATACCGAGGATGAGCTTCAGCGTTTCGCTTGCTTGCCACGTTCCGACGATCCCGGCGAGCGCACCGAGGACGCCGCCCTCGGCGCAGGTAGGGACGCTCTCCGGTGGCGGCGGCTGCGGGAAGAGGCAACGATAGCATGGTCCGCCCGGAGCACCAAAGATCGAGACTTGCCCGTCGAAACGAAAGATTGAGCCGTATACGTCGGGCTTGTTTTCGAGGATGCAGGCATCGTTGATCAAGTAGCGTGACGCGAACGTATCGGTCCCATCAACGACGACATCGTATAAACGAACCAGCTCGCGCGCGTTGTTCGCTGCGAAGCGAATCGGGATCGGGTCGATCGCGACCTGGGGATTGAGGCCGTGCAAGCGCTCCGCGGCGACGACGGCTTTCTTTTTTCCGATGTCCTGCGTCGCGTAGATGATCTGGCGTTGCAGGTTCGTCACGTCGACGACGTCGTCGTCGACGACGCCGATCCGGCCGACGCCCGCCGCAGCGAGATACGCCAAAATCGGCGAGCCCAGACCGCCGGCTCCGACGCACAGAACGCGCGCCGCGGCAAGTTTGCGCTGACCCTCGAGCCCGACTTCGGGAATCAGAAGATGCCGGCTGTAACGGCGAAGGTCGAGGCTCCCGGCAGCGATCGCCACCTTCGAAGAGGCCCTCATGCGACCGATCGCTCGGCGCGCGGATGGCGTTCGTTTAGCCAGGCGAGCACGCTTCCGCGCGCGTTCTCGCCGGCAAACGTGTGATCGCTCGGGATCGTCACGAACGCTTTCGGCTCCGGCGCCGCATCGAAGAGAGCGCGTGCGCTCGCGACGGAGACCATCATGTCGCGTTCGGCTGCAACATATAATTGCGGCCGGCCGGCGAGCTGCGCAAGCGATTCGAGCACGCGCGATTCGATGTGCGCGAATAGCTGCGGTAAGGTCAATCCGTCAACGTACTGCGAGCGCAAGTCGACCGACCGTTCCGAGAATGCGTCGAGCACGCTCGGTCGTCCGAGTCCGGTCGCAATCGCGATCGCTCCTGCGAACGACGGCTCGATCCCGGCGCAGATCAGCGCGGTCGCGGCGCCGAGGCTGTGTCCCGCCGCATACAGAGTCTCCGTGCCGCCTCTACGCGCATGCTGCGCGACCGAGAGCATCGCGTCGATCAAGTCGTCGACGCTCTCGAGGCGACCGCCGCTCGCGCCGAGTTTGTGGCCGGGGAAGTCGAGGCTCCAGAGCGCGAAGCCGTGACTGGCCAAGAACGCGGCGAGCCCGTCGAGGTTTTGTTTCGAACTCGAATAACCGTGCGCCAGGACGATCCCGACCCCGCGCGCACGCCGAGGGCCGTAGGCTAACGCCGCAATCTCGTTCCGTGCCCCCCGCACGCGCAGGAGATCGAGACTCATCGAGACTTCGCGTTCTCGCGCCAAGTCGCGTCGCCGTCGAGGTAGTGTTCTTTTTTCCAGATCTCGACGCGCGCCTTGAGCTCGTCGATCGCATATTCGCACGCATCGAAAGCCGGCCCCCGATGCGGCGCGGCCACGACGACGGCGACGCTCGTCTCCCCGATCGCAAGATCCCCGAAGCGGTGGACGATCGCGATCTCGCACGGGCCGAACTGCTCCTGCGCTTCAGCGGCGATCTTGCGCATCTCTTCGAGCGCCATCGCGGGGTACGTCTCGTACGAGAGGCCGTTCACGGCGCGCTCGTCGTCGGAGAGCTCGCGAACGACGCCCGCGAACGTGATCACCGCGCCGCATGCATCGGTGCGAATTTTCTCCGCGAGCGCGGCACAGTCGATCCGTTCGCGCGAGAGCTTGATCAGCGGTGCGCTGGCCATCATCCTCCGCCGACCGGCGGCAGCAACGCCACCTCGTCCCCTTCAACCAGACGCGTCGCCGGACCGGTCAGCGTGCCGTTGCGCGCGAACCGCGTCGACCCTCGCAGCACGTCTAACTCCGGCGTCCCGATCGCCCGCCAAAGATCGTCGAGGGTCGCCGCGGGAGGGAGCTCAACCTCGCGTTCGGCGTAGCCCAACAGCTCGCGCAGGCGCGCAAATGCTAGGACCCTGACAAGCAAATTAACGGCGCTCCAGTTTGAAGGCTACGCCCCAGGCTCCGCGCCCCCCGCCCTCCGGGCGGGGCCCCCCAAAGCCGGCCCCCGCCGCGATTTCGGCGCAGCACCATTCCCCGAGGGGGGGCCGAACGACATCTTGCCATCTTTCACCAGACACAACTTCTCGATGGCGAGCGCCACCCCGTCTTTGTCGTGGGAGGCGGTGATATAGCGGACTGCTTCCTTGACTTCGAGGGGTGCGTTGCCCATCGCGACGCCGATTCCGGCCCAGCGCAGCATCGGGACATCGTTGAGCGAGTCGCCGATCGCGAGCACCCGCTGGCGGTCGATTTGAAAGTCGGCGCAGAGCCGGGAGAGTGCTTGCTGTTTGCCGGCATTGGGATTGAGCACCACGCATTCGATGAACTCGCCCCATCGCTCGTGGATAAAGCGCAAACGAAGGTCACCAAAGCTCCGTTGCATCGCGGCGACCGATTCTTCACCCATGAAGCGCAGAAACGTCGGTGGGCTCTTCAGGATGTCGGCGACACTGTGCGCTTCGCGCCACGCCGGGCCCGTCATGTCGTCCATGAAAATCCGCGTCCCGGAGACGCGCCAAAAGAATTCTTCGGCATAGACGGCAAGTGCGAGTCCGTTGGCTTCCGCGAACTCGACCATTTCTTTTGCGGGCTGTAGCGGGACCGGAATGTGCACTAAGGTGCGGTTCGCGCGGAAATCCTTGGTCAAGGCGCCGTGGCAGCAGATGACCGGCAGGTTGAGGCCAAGCTCGTCCGAGACGCGCACGGGGACGTCGACCCCGCGCCCGGTGACCAGGACGACGCGGATCCCCTCGGCGAGGGCCCTGCCGATCGCTTCGCGATTGCGGGGCGAGACGCGCTCGTCAGGGCCGAGCAGCGTCCCGTCCAAGTCTAGGGCGACCAAGTCAATCGTCATCATGGGATCACTACAACGCCGGGCGGCACGTTTTGGTTCTACGACGCTCGCAACCCCGGGGCCCCGGCCATGTTTTAAGGGCAACGGTATGCGCCGGCTCTACATTGCGCTGCACAGCGCCAAGATCCCCGACGGTTGTTGAGGCACAGCACGACATGCCCTGTACCGCTTTTTCCCCTGCTCTCACGGCTCGAGACCAAGCCCGCTACCTCTACGAACACATCCCTCCCGGACTTTTCCGCAGCGAAGGGATCGACGAATCCACGGTAGCCTGGCGCGTAGCTCCCGAGCCGTTCGCGTTGTCGCCGGCAACGCTCGAGCGCATCGTCTCGCTCGGCGACGATCTGCTTTCCTTCTACCGCGCACTCAACGGCCTGTATACCCGGAGTGCGCGAGGAACCGCGCCATCGTTCATCGCGGACTACCTCGACCATGGGAAGCCCGAGCATATCATCCGCCTCTCGCGCCAAAATCGCTTCAAGGCCGATCTTCCCGGCGTCATCCGACCCGACTTAATCTTGACCGACGACGGCTACATCGCAGCCGAGCTCGACAGCGTGCCCGGAGGAATGGGGTTCGTCGCAGCGATGGCGCGCGCGTACTGTGAGCTCGGCATCGACACGATCGGCGAGAGCGACGGCATGGCCGCCGGATTCGCGCGGATGTGCGCGCACGCCGCCGCCAAAGAGCATCCGACGATTGCGATCGTCGTCTCGCAAGAATCGGCCGACTACCGGGGCGAATTGACGTGGCTCGCGGAGCGGTGCAGAACGCTCAGGCTCGCCGACGCCTATGTCTGCGCTCCGCAAGAGATCATTTTCACCGAAGAGGCGCTCTTTATCCGGCTCGCCGAGGGACGCGAAGAGAAGATCGACGTCCTCTATCGGAATTTCGAGTTGTTCGATCTGCTGAACGTCCCAAAACAAGAGCTCATGCTCTACGCGGCACGCCACAACCGCGTCGTATTGACGCCGCCCGCGAAAGCACAACTCGAGGAGAAATCGAGTTTCGCACTCTTCCATCACCCGCAGCTTGCGAAGCTGTGGCGCAAGGAGCTTGGCGAGGGGACCTACGAACGGCTCCTCTCGATCTTCCCACAAACCTGGATCGTCGATCCGCGTCCGCTGCCGCCGCAGTCTGCGATCATCGGCCTCGAAGCCGGCGGAGAGCCGGTGAGCGACTGGATGCAACTCGGGCCGCTGGGGAAGGGCGAACGCGATTTCGTCGTCAAGCCTTCCGGCTTTTCAGAGCTCGCTTGGGGCTCGCGCGGGGTCCGGGTCGCGAACGATCTGACGAAAGAAGAATGGCTCGGCGTGCTAAGTGGAGCGCTCGAGGCCTACGACCGAATCCCCCACATCTTACAGCGCTTTCACAAGGGCCGGCGGGTCGCGGTTCCATACTACGACCGCGAGAATGACGACCTCAAGACGATGGACGGGCGTGTCCGGCTTTGTCCATACTATTTCGTCGAAGGTGAGCGCACGCGACTGGGCGGGATCCTCGCGACGGTCGCGCCGGCCGACAAGCGGCTGATCCACGGGATGAGCGACGGGATCATGTCGCCCTGCATCGTCAAGGACGGCGGCGCTTAAACCCGAGCGGCGCCGAGCATCTCTTTGGTGTGCCAGGCGATATTCACCGCCCGGTCTCCGGCCCGCTCGAGCGTCGCAAGCACGAGCAACAACAGCGTCCCGGCGCGGACCAGGGCCGGATCAGCCTGCATTTCCTCTTGCAATGCCTCGATCGCCCGCTTGTAAAGTGTGTCAACCTCGTCGTCGCGTGAGATGACGACGTCGGCGAGCGCGCTGTCGCGCTCCGTGTAGGCCCGCATCGAATCGGCGAGCATCGATTGAGCGACCGCCCCGATCCGGCTGATCTCGACCTTCGCCGGCCGCAGCGGAGCGTCGCAAAGCTTGATCGCATTCTTTGCGATATCGACCGCATAATCGCCCAGGCGCTCGAGATCGGTGACGATCTGCAGCATACCGGCGATCTGCCGCAGCTCGCCGGCGACGGGCTGCTGCCTCCAGATCAACTCGATGCAAGAGGATTCAACCGACCGGCGCAATGCATCGATAGCATCGTCGCCTGCGATCACGCGCGCCGCGAGCGCAATATCACGGCGCTCGAGCGCGCCCAACGCCGAATGAAGCGCCTCACCGACGAGGGCGCCCAAACGGACAACGTCGATGCGCGTTCCTTCCAGAGCTTCGTGATAAGCGGTGCGCATTTTTTAGAGTATACCGCACCGCGGAGGTGACAGCAACTGAACCCAAGAAGGCCGCCCGAAGTTTAACCTATGCGAGATAGCACGACTGAGCGGCTTGCGAGCGCCTCGTTCGCGGCGATCACCA
>DATNIC010000195.1:0-2675 GCA_035604635.1 Binatia bacterium | reverse complement strand
CCGCCTGCACTATGACGAGATCCGGCTCGTCAGTCCGTTTCACTTTACGCCGCGTGCCGTCCGAGCCGCTTATGAGTTGCTCGCGAGCGGCGCGATCGATCCGGCGCCGTTGATCTCCGCGCGCTACACGCTCGATCAGTTGGCCGACGCGTTCGCGCAGCTCGACGGCGGCGACGGGATCAAGTACGCGATCGTACCGTGATGCGCGCCGCGGTCTTGTACGACGTCGACGATATCCGGATCGAAGAGCGGTCGATCCCGGAATTGCGCGGCGGTGACCTTCTCGTCCGCACGGCCGCGAGCGGGATCTGCTCGGGCGATTTGATGCCGTGGTACATCCGTCGCAAAGCGCCGCTCGTTTTCGGACACGAACCGGCGGGCGTCGTCGAGGCGGTCGGAGACCCGGCCCCGCGCGATGCGGACGGCAAGGCGTTTGCCGTCGGAGATCGTGTTTTTGCCCATCACCACGCGCCGTGCATGACGTGCGTCGAATGTCTGCGCGGTAACTACGTGCAGTGTACAGCGTGGCGGAAGAGCGCGCTTGAGCCCGGTGGGATGGCCGAGTATTTTCGCGTCCCGGCCGGCAACATCGCGGATACGCTGCGCCTCCCGGAGCGCCTTGACTTCGTCGCCGGCTCGCTGGTCGAGCCCCTCGGCTGCGTCGTGAAGTCGCTGCGGCGCTCGCGCGTGCGCGAGGGTGACGTGTTGTATGTGGTCGGCCTGGGGATCATGGGGCTGCTTCACGTGGCGCTGGCACGCGGGAGCGGTCTCTACATCGTGGCGAGCGACTTTGTGGCGGAGCGGCGTAGACTCGCCGAAGCAATGGGCGCGACCGCGCTTGATGCCGCAGCCGCTCCGCTCGCGCAGCTGCACGCCTTGACGAAGGGCCGCGGGGCCGACGCCGTGATTTGCGGGCCGGGGTCACCCGCAGCGCTGCAGCATGCGATCGACGCGGCGGCCCCGGGCGGGACGGTCCTGATGTTCACCCCGCTCGAGCCGGGGACGCCGTTCCCGCTCGACCAGCCCGAGGTCTATTTCCGCGACCTGAGCCTGGTCGCGAGCTACTCGTGCGGACCCGACGACACGCGGGAGGCCTTGCTGGCACTTGCGGACGGTCGGGTCCGGCCGGATGAAGTGGGGGTCCACGAGGTCCGGCTGGAGGGCGTAGCGGAAGCCTATCGATCCATGCGGGATGCCAAGCTCGTGAAGCCGGTGGTCCGCTTCTAAGCAACCAGCGAAGAGGTCCGTTATGACGACTGCACCCGAAACGATCTTCAAAAAAGTCAAAGTTTCGATGATGAATGCGATCCACGACATGCCATTGCTGGTCGCGCGCGATGAGGGCTTTTTCGCGGACGAAGGCCTGGATGTCGACATCATCAAGACGCCGGGCTCGGGGCAGTTCGCCTCCGATCATCAGGCGCTGCGGGCAAACGTCTTCGAGCGCACGATGGAAGCAATGTATGACAACGGAACGTGCGATCAATTTCGAATGTGCGAATGGGGCGTGATGAAGCGCGCCGTCGAATCGAATGTCGAGTCAGGGCATCGCCCGGCGAAGATCGTCGCACTCGGCTCCGCGATGTCGTCGTTTGCGATCGCGACGAGCCCGAAGTCCGGCATCTACGAGCCGGAACAACTCAAAGACGAGCCGATCGCCGTCAGCCCTTTCAACGGTTCGCATTTCACGACGCTAAAGCTGCTCGAAGGTTTTCTTGAGCGCGAGAACATCAAGACGACGTTCGCCGGGACGATGAAAGAACGGCTCGATGCGCTCAGTAAAAATGAGATCAAAGCCGCCAGTCTTATGGAGCCCTGGATCAGCGTCGCTGAAAAGAACGGGATGCGCGTCATCATGGAGTCCCATTCGACCCGGAGCGAAGCGGCAAGCGACGAACTCGACGGTCCGACCCTGGCGAAGATGTTCAGGGCCGAGGCGCGAGCCGCGGAGGCGATCAACAAGCATCCCGAACGGTACGTCCACTACCTCATCGAAGAAGCCGGCGGACTCTTGGAATTCAAGGACGTCAATCTCGCGCGTCTCCTCAACGCGCCGCCGACGCCCTACACCCGCGAGCGGTTCAAGCGGACTTACGAATGGACGCTCGGCTGGGGTCTCGTCCCGCCCGGCGCCACCTACGAGAACACGGTCGACAACCGCGCCTGGTAGACCTAACCTTGGGTGGCGTCAAGGATATAACCTTGACAGCTGTGGGGACGATATCTTTCACGCACCAAGGGGCCCCACAGGTGGCACACTGAGGGGCTAGGCTGGGGGCGATGGGTTGGCAAGAGCAATTTAGGCAGGCTCTCGGATTGTTTCGTCGCGAGCGTAGCGCGGGCGATCCAGAGGACGAGAGCCAGCGCGACCTTTTTTACGCGCTTAAGTACGGGCTCACGCCGGAAACGCTGGCCGCTTTTTTCGACCTTCGGCGGCAGTTTCAAAGGGTGCGCGAAAACGAGGCCGCGCGTCGTAGGCCAAAGCCCATACAAGGCGTTGCCCATGGCACACAGGCCCCACAAGTCGGCCACGCCACGGGTACTGTCACGGCGCCAAAACCGGTTGACCGCTGGCTCACCTTCGGCGCAGTCGTTGTGGGGCTAGTTCTTTGGTTAGTTGCAAAGACTCCAGCAACGGTTGCAATCGCTGGCGCTGCAATCTTCGGCTTGCTTTT
>DATNIC010000194.1:0-2632 GCA_035604635.1 Binatia bacterium | reverse complement strand
CCCCGCAAAGGGAGTCGCAATCCGGCAGAAGCCAGGGTTGTTGTCATTGTTATAACACATTGCTTGCAAGTCGTGCAACTTTTGTCGGAGTGGGGATGATCACCAAACGCTATCGCGTCGGCGAAATCGAGCTCGCATACGCCGATGAGGGACAGGGCGTACCGCTCGTTTTGATCCACGGCCACCCGCTGTCGCACGCGACGTGGGACGAGCAGGCCGCGATCTTGCGCGATGAGTGTCGCGTCATTCGGCCCGATCTGCGCGGGCTCGGAGCATCGTCGGTTCCGCCGGGCCCGTACCCGATGGAGCTGCTCGCGAGCGATCTCGCGGCCTTGCTGGACGTGCTCGGTATTGAGCGCGCGACGGTCGTCGGCCACTCGCTGGGCGGTTACGTCGCGCTCGCGTTCTATCGCCGCTTCGGCGCGCGCGTCCGCGGACTGGGCCTGGTCTCGAGCCGCGTGCAGGGAGACACGCCCGAGGTGGCGCGCATGCGCCTGGAGATGGCGGAGCGCATGGAGCACGAAGGGATGGGACCGTTCGCCGAGTTCGCGCTCCCGCTGTTTTTCGGGGAACGGATCTACGACGAGCGGCCCGATATCGTCAGGCGAGTGCGCGACATCGTCATGGCGTGCAATCCACGCGGCGCCGCCGAGATGTACCGCGGAATCGCGGCTCGCGCCTCGAGCGAGGATCTCCTCGCGCAACTGAATATCCCGTTCTTGGTCGCGACCGGGACAGCTGATGCGTTGATTCCGCCCGCGCTACAGAAATACGCGGCCGATGCCGTACCGCGCGCGCGATATGTCGAGCTGACCGGTTGCGGTCACTTTCCGCTTTACGAGCGCCCGATCGAAACGACGCGCGCGCTCCGCGACCTCATCGCCTATTCATAACAAGAAGGCGGCGAAGCCGAAGCCTCGCCGCCCCATATTGTATTGCTTAATAGCCCAAGCAAGCGATGTCGCTTTACCTTATATAGGGCCGCTGAAACCAGGACGAACCGTGCGCGCGTTTCTCTGCCGGCAGTCGTCCGCTCCAGTATCAAGAGCGTGACGAAGCGTTCACGCAGACAACGAAGCGCCGCCGCCTGAACGGCGACGGCGCGTCTTGTTGTGGAGAAGCCCGCGGGTTGCCGCCCTTTGCAACCCGAAGGACAGGCCCATCATACGGCGCTTTTCTTAAGAGACCCTGAGAGAGAGTCGCGAAAACTTTCTTTCACGCCGATTTGGCGGCTTTTCGCGCATCTTCGTTGAAACGGGTCCCTCATAATGCCTCAAAAACGGATGAAGACGAAATCGCGAAATTCTCCGGTTCGCATCGTCTCGATTAGCTTGCCGTCTGATCTCGCGAAGAAGATCAAGTCGATCGCCTTTACGGGCAACACGTCGGTCTCGGGCTTGGTCGAGCGTGCGCTGTCGGTCTACATCGGTCAACGCTCGACCGACGAGGTGGCGCGCCGCCTCAATCGCGAGGGTATCACCCACAAGCGCCGGTACTAGAGGCCGCCGAGCCCTCAGTGGATTTCGGGGGCTAAAAAACCGTCCCACTTTGCGGACTGGCGAGAGGACGCTGTCCCGTCGCGTCCGTACAGGATACGAGGGATTTGGAAGAAACTTCCATCCCGGCTCCCGCTCCAGGCGGCCGCTATTTTTCTATCTCTTGTAAGGAGGTTCTCATGAAGGATCCGTCACTCACACGTGAGCGGTTCATTCAAGGCACGGCGGCGGGGGCCGCCAGCCTTGCGTTCGGAGTCCCGGCGTTCGTCCCGCGCCGTAGTGAAGCGGCGGACATGGTCATCATCGGCGTAGCCGAGCCGTACAGCGGCGTCTATGCAGCCTACGGCGAGAGCGAGACGCGTGGCGCCCAGGCTGCCATCGATGCATGGAACAAGAAGGGCGGCGTCATGGGCCGGAAGGTCGCCATGTCGAAAGAGGACGAGCAGTCCGATCCGGGCGTCGGCGTCCAGAAGGCGCGCAAGCTCGTGAATCAAGACAAGGCCGTTGCGCTCATGGGGACCGTCTCGAGCGCGGTCTCCCTCTCGATCACCGGTGCGGCGAACGCGCTCGGGACGCTCTTCATCGACTCCGGCGGGCACACCGACGACGTGACCGGCAAGAGCTGTAAGTGGAATACCTTCCGCGTCTGCCACAGCACCTGGATGGAGACGCACGCGACGGGTTCGACCCTCGCGCACAAGTTCGGGAAGAAGTGGTATCTGATCACGCCCGACTATGCGTTCGGTCACGCCCTCTCCACCGGGTACCAGGACGTCGCCGCGAAGATCGGTGCCACGATCGTCCATGAGGATCTCACGCCGCTCGGGACGACCGACTTCAGTCCCTACCTAACGAAAGTACTCCCGGCGAAGCCCGACGTGCTGCTGATCCTTCCGCAGGGCGACGACTTCATCAACTGCGTGAAGCAAGCCAATCAATTCGGTATCCTCAAGAAGATCGCGGCCGGGGGACCGCAGGTCGAGCTCGAGGCCGTGTGGGCACTTCCGCCCGAAGCGCGCGTCGGATTCTGGGGCATGGAGTGGTACTACAAGGGCACCACCGTCTTCGGCGCGGGGAATACGGTTGCACAGCAATGGGTCGCCGAGTACCGCAAGAAGTACGGGACGCCGCCGACC
>DATNIC010000193.1:0-11284 GCA_035604635.1 Binatia bacterium | reverse complement strand
GGGATCCGTCGCCTGCGTGCTCGGACGCAACGGCGTTGGAAAAACGACGCTGATTCGCAGCGTCATCGCGTTTACGCCGCCTCGCCGCGGCCGCATCGTCTTCGATCGCGAAGACGTGACGCGCTGGCCGGCCTACCGCATCGTCCGCGCGGGGATGACGCTCGTTCCGCAAGGCCGTCGCGTCTTTGCATCCTTGACGGTCAGCGAAAACCTGAGCATCGCTTTGCGCGCCGCGAAGGGGTCGGGCTCGCCCGCTTGGGATGAAGAAGCGGTGTTCACGCTGTTTCCCGCCTTGCGAGAACGGCGTGCGAATCGAGCTGCGACGCTTTCGGGCGGCGAGCAGCAAATGCTTGCGCTGGCCCGAGCGCTCGTCGGGAATCCCCGCCTGCTCCTGATGGACGAGCCGAGCGAGGGTCTTTCGCCGTATCTCGTCGAGGAGCTCAAAGTGCTGATCGGCCGGCTCAAGGCAAACGCCCTCGCCGTGCTTCTCGTAGAACAGAACCTGCAATTCGCGCTCGACGTCGCGGACCACGTCTACATCATGGACAAAGGGAAGATCGTTTACGCGGCGCCACCTGCCGTTCTGCTGGCGAATGACGAAGTGAAGAAGACATATCTTGGGATCTGATGTTCGCGTAGAGGACGTCGAGGAGGCGCTTGAGCGCCGCGACGTCGCGCGCCGGCATCGCGCCGACGAGCCGCTCCTCCAAAGCGAGCGCTTTGGGCAGCAGCCGTTCGGTCAGCGTCTTCCCGCGCGGCGTGAGCGCGACTCGGACGTAGCGTGCGTCGCTCCCTCCGCGCTTACGGGTGGTGAGGCCGCGCCTCTGAAGCGACCCGGTCAAGCGCGAGAGCGTCGAAAGCTCGATCGAGGTTAGCTCGGAGAGTTCGCTCATGTGTTGCGGTCCATCGTGCCGGAGGACGGCAAGGACGCGCCACATCGAGACGGTCAGCGACTCGGCGCAGAGTTCCTCCGAAAAGCGATCGACGAGCGCGACTCCGACCCGGTTAAGGAGATACGGGAGATAGGTTCGCAGATCGAACATCAAGCGTACCGTTGAAGGCCGGCGCGATTTCAGCCATGAACCGGCGCATCTGCTCTTTGACCAGATCGTTCGGTTTGCGGCCATAGTTGAAGTAGAGGATGACCTCGCTGATCCCCGAGGCCTCGACGGCGCGCAGATCCTCGATGATCTTCTCCGGCGTCCCGAGCAAGATCGATTTCGACGTCAAGTCCTCCGCCTTCATGTTGTTCATGATCTTGACGATGTCGAGGAAGTATCGCAACGTCGGCGGGACCGTCTGCGGATTCGACGGGAACGCCGAGATCAGCGCGTCTTTGAAGTAGCTGATGAGGCGCTCGCGCCCGTAGCGCTCTTCCTGCGCGTCGTCGGCGATGTGGATGAAATAGCTGCAGCTCGATTGGCGGGGCGCTCGGCCGTACTTGGCGCACTCCGCGCGATACGCTTCGACGCCGCCGGCGAGACTGCCGTAGACCATCGCGGCGGCGAACGGGGCGAAGATGATATTCCAATCGTTGCGCGCCGCCATCTCCATCGAGATCCGCGAGAAGCACGCGATGAAAGGACGCAGCGGCGATTGCAAAGGCCGCGGCCGTACTTCGATGTCGTCGAAGTGATAAAACTGCCCGTGGTGCGACCATTTTCCCGGCTCCGTCCACGCACGCCAGACGACCTCGAGGCCTTCGGCGAAGAGCTCGGCCGACCGCTCGAACGGCGCGCCGAACGGCCCGTATTCCTTGACGTCGTAGCCGCGACCGGCGGCGAAATCGACGCGTCCGCCCGAGAGTTGATCGAGCGTCGCCCATTCTTCGGCGACGTGGAGCGGGTGATGCACCGGGAGCAGCACGACCGCAGGCGCCAAGCGGATGTGCGTCGTCGCCTTCGCCAACGTCGCGAGCAAGATGTTGGGGCACGGGTTGATCCCCAGCAGATTGAAGTGGTGCTCGCCGACCCACGCCGAATGCATCCCCAGCTGGTCCGCGTAAACGATCTGTTCGTAGATCTCGTGGAGAAACTGCTCGGGCGTTCGCGTATTGTTCGGGTAGCGATTATCGCTAAGGGTGAAGTAGCCGAACTTCATGGGGAGGACCTCGCCGCGCGTTTGGGCGATTCTACACCCAAAGTATTTGTAAATGCAAGCAATCATTCAGAGCGAGCGGCTGAGCAAGACATTCGTCGTCCGGGGACGACGCCCGGTCGAGGCCGTGCGTGGAGTCGATCTCACCGTCGCCGAGGGCGAGATCTTCGGCTTGCTCGGCCCCAACGGCGCCGGCAAAACGACGATGATGCGGATGCTCTGCACGTTGCTGCTGCCGACGGACGGGCGCGCCACGGTTGTCGGCTTCGACCTCGAGACACAGCAGGCCGCGATTCGACGGCACATCGGCTACGTCGGTCAGAAGGGCGGGATGGAAGCGGTCGCTACCGGGCGCGAGAACCTCATGCTCCAAGCCCTGCTCTATCGCATGCCGCGGGCCGCGGCGCGCCGCACGGTCGACGCGCTGATCGAGCGGCTGAACCTGGCCGCGTTCGCCGACCGCACCACCGATACGTACTCGGGCGGTCAGCGCCGCATCTTCGACCTCGCTGCCGGCGTCGTGCACGCGCCGCGTCTGCTCTTTCTCGACGAACCGACCACCGGTCTCGATCCCCAAAGCCGTGCGCGCGTGTGGGAGGAGGTCACCGCGCTGAACGCTGCGGGGACGAGCATCTTCCTCACGACGCACTACCTCGAGGAAGCCGACGCGTTGTGCGGCCGGGTCGCCATCGTCGATCAAGGCGAGATCGTCGCGCTCGGGAGCCCGGACGAACTCAAGCGTCAGGTCGCCGGCGACCGCCTCACGTTCGGCTACGAAAACGCTAGCGCGGTCGAAGCGGCCTCGGCGATCCTGACCGGCGAGCCATCGGTGCTCGAGATGCGCGTCGAGGGGAACAGCTTGCAAGTCTACGTCGACGAGGGCGACGAAGCTCTGCCGGGGCTCATGCGCCGGCTCGGCGTCGCTCACGTCCCGCCCAAGACCGTCCACCTTGCCCGCCCGACACTGGACGACGTGTTCCTCAAGCTGACGGGCCGCACGCTTCACGCCGACAGCGAGGCGCTGTAGCACACCGATGCGCGACGCTTACCTCATTGCAAAAAACGAATTGCTCGTGACGATCCGCAACCCGTACTGGCTGTTCCGCGGCCTCCTGCAACCGATCATCTACTTAGTGCTGTTCGCGCCGCTGCTCAACGGCGTCGCCGGCGTACCCGGCTTTCCGGCCCGCAACGCGATTCAGTTCTTCGCCCCCGGACTGCTGATCATGAATGCCCTCTTCAGCGCCGGGTTCGAGGGGTTTACGTTGCAGGACAAGGTCGAATCGGGTTTCCTCGAGCGACTGCGCGTCACGCCGATCAACCGGCTCTCCTTGGCGTTGGGGTTCGTCCTGCAGTCATCGGCGACGCTGGTGTTTCAGAGTCTGGTCCTGATCGTCTGCTCGCTCGCCTTTGGGCTGCGGCTCGACCCGGCCGGCGCGCTCATTTTGCTCCTGCTCGTCGTCCTCATCGGCGTGACGATGGCTTCGATCTCGTTTACGCTCGCGCTGATGACGCGTGAAGGCGGGATCCTCGCCGGGATCACCAATACCTTCATCCTTCCGCTGCTCATTCTCTCCGGTGTGATGCTGCCGATTAGCTTCGGGCCTCCGATCATCCGGACGATCTCACGCCTCGATCCCTTCTCTTATGCGGTCGATGCCGCACGCGCTCTCGTCAACGGAGCGCTGACCAACCCATCGATCCCGGTCGCGTTCACGGTGTTCGTCCTGCTCGCGGCGCTCGCACTTGCGCTGTTCGTCCGTTCGATGCGCGAGGCCGTCGCCTGAATTCTTGTTGCAACTAAATCCGAAAGGCGCTCCTGATGCAAATCCGCTCCGTGGCCACCCTTATGCTCTGCCTTGCGATTGCGATCGTCCCGTGCGCGACCAGGGCGCAGGCTCCGGCGACCTTGCACATTCCCGTGATCATCTCGCTGACGGGTTTGGCCGCGTTCATCGGCCACGGCGAGCAGCAGGATCTGAAGCTCGTCGAGGCGCTCGTCAACAAGCAAGGCGGCGTCAATCACCGGCCGATTGCATTCGACATCAGCGACGACACCTCGAACCCGCAAACCGCGGTCCAGCTGATGAACGGCGTGATCGCTCAAAAAGCGCCGATTCTCATCGGCCCCGGCCTGACGCAGGACTGCAACGCGACGACGCCGCTGGTGCGCGATCGCGGCCCGGTCGCGTATTGCCTGAGCCCCGGCATCAATCCCGTCGCCGGCGGTTTCATCTTTTCCGCAAACGTCAGTTTGCGTGATTGCGCGATCGTAGCGGTCCGGTATTTCCGTGAGCGTGGCCTGACGCGCTTGGCGATCCTGTCTTCGACCGACGCGACGGGGCAGGAGATCGATCAAGACTGGGACATCGCCAAGTCGCTCCCCGAAAACCGGACGATCCAGTATGTCGCGCGCGAGCATTTCAATCTCACGGATGTCACCGTCTCTGCCCAGATAGCGCGCATCAAGGCGGCGAATCCGCAAGCGCTGCTGACCTGGAGCGTCGGTCCGGCGTTCGGCACCGAGTTGCACGGGATCGCGGACGGCGGCCTAGACGTCCCTGTGCTCGGAAGCAACGGCGTCATGATCTATAACCAGCTCGAGCAGTACAAGGGCTTCATGCCCAAGGAGCTCATCTTCAACGGAGTCCTCGCGTCGAGCTATGAGAGTCTCGGCAGCGGGCCGGTCAAGGATGCGCAGACGGTCTTCTTCAACGCGTTCAAGTCGATCGGCGTCAAGCCCGACTTTCCGAACATGCTGGCCTGGGATCCGGCATTGATCGTCGTCGACGCGTACAAACATCTGGGCTTCGACGCGACCGCGCAGCAGTTCCGCGAGTACATCAACGGCCTGCACGCTTTCGTCGGGATTACCGGCGTCTACGATTTTCGCGATGGGACCCAGCACGGGGTCGGCCAGAATGCGATCATCATGTCGCGTTGGGACCCGGTCAAAGCGGAATTCGTCCCCGTGAGCAAGCGGGGCGGTTAATCCCACCTGGCGTCGGGAGCGCTTGCTCCAGGCAGGTCCCCGCGTTGGCGAGCGACGATAAACGGAGGCACCGCACCCAGAGGGGGAAATAACGTGTCGTTTTTCGCCAAGGTCAAAGAAGTTGAAGCCAAGGTTCGCACCGCGATGGACGGCGGAGCGGTCACCCCGTACTACACGCTGGATTTGCAGCGCGTCTACGAAGTGCTCAACGGCGCGATCGCGTCGGAGATCGTCTGCGTGCTGCGCTACAAGCAGCACTACTTCGGTACGACCGGCATCCATGAGGATGCTCTGCAAGCCGTCTTCAAAGAGCACTGGGAAGACGAAGAGGGTCATCTCATGCGGATCGCCGAGCGGATGAAGCAGCTCGGCGGGGTCCCGAACTTGTCGCCCCAGGGGCTCCTCGATCGCGCGATCTCGCGCTTTGAGTCGGGAAAGACTCTAGCGGATCTCTTGCGCGAGGACTTGCTCGCCGAACGCGTCGTCATCAAAGTCTACGGCGACGTCGTCGAGTTCTTCGGTACGGCCGATCCCGTAACGCGGCGGATGTTCGAAGAGATCCTCGCGGACGAAGAAGATCACGCCGACGATCTGGCCGACTTGCTCTATACGATCGATCCGACGACGGGAAAAGCCGTCGAGGAGTTCACGTCAGACTCGGCGTTTGTCGCGTACAAGTCGAACGGCAAATAAGTCCTAGAGCGACAGCGCGTACCGTATAAAACCGTCCGGCCTGCAAAACCGGTCGTACAGTCGCCGGGCCGTCGCGTTGTCCTCGCGGGTCGTCCAATAGAGCCTGCCCCAGCCCAAAGTGCGCCCAAGATCTAAAAGATGCGTGATGAGCGCGTGGCCGACTCCCTGGCCACGCGCCTCAGACGCGACGAATAGATCCTCGAGGTAGCACGCCGGCCGATCACTCCACGTGTACGGGTGCACGACGTAGTTGGCGAACCCGAGCGGGGCGTCGCGATCGTCGAAGGCGAGGATTCCATGTATCGTGCTGTGGGGATCGAGGATGCGCGCCCAAGTGACTTCGGTGATCGCGGGCGGGATCTGTACCTCGTAAAAGGTGCAGTATCCCTCCCACATCGCTCGCCACGCCGCTTCGTCGTGCGCCGCGGCGGGTCTAATCCTCACGTGACCTCCTAGCCGACGCGCATCACGGCTTTCCCGCGAATCTTGCGCGCGGTTAGGCTGTCGTACGCTTTCGCGAACTCGTCCCAGGGGAACGTCGCACCGATCTCCGGCTTGAGTTTCCCCTGCGCGATGAGCGATGCGAGGAGGCCGAGATCCTCGCCGAACGTCGGCCGGTCGCCGCTCAAGTAGACGAAGAACGCATAGAGCTTCGCGTGCGGACGGCCGCCGAAATCGGGGAATCCGGGGATCGTCGTCGGCTCTTTCGACGAGTTGCCGTACATCACGACGACGCCGTCGGCCGCGACGCGATGAAGCGAGCCCGCAAGCGATGCCCCGCCGACCGATTCGAGGATCACGTCGAACTGCGCATCCGGCGCATCGGCCGCACTCGAGACGCCCGTGACGACGGCCCCCGCGTCACGCGCGAGCTGCATCGCAAAGCTGCCGACGCCGCCGGACGCGCCGGTTATTAGGACGCGCTTGCCCAAGAGCGCCCCGCCGACGCGCAAAGCACGCAGCGCCGTAAGCCCCGCGACGGGCAAGCTCGCCGCCTGTTCGAAGGAGACGCCCTCGGGCAAGACCGCGCTGCGCGCGGCTTTTGCCGTGGCCTGTTGCGACCAGCCGCCGTATTCGGTGAGCGCAACGACGCGATCGCCGGGCTTGGGACCGCTCCCCTCAGACGCGCCGCGGACGACGACGCCCGCGATGTCTTGTCCCGGCCGCCAGCCGGCGGGCCGAACCGCGAGCAACGTCAGCTCGCCGCGATTCATCGCGAACGCCTTGACGTCGATCAAGATCTCATCGGCCGCTGGCTGCGGCGGCTCGACGTCGCGAAATTCAACGTTACCGGGTTTCCCGGGCGATCCGATAAGAGTGCGCATCGCCCGAGGCTTAGGGCGCCGTCAGAGCATCTCCTCGGTGTGCCAGGCGATATTTTCGGCGCGCTCGGCGATCCGCTGCAAGGCGGTCATCTCGAAGAGGAGCGAGACGCCGCAGCTCACCGCGTTCGGATCCGCCTGCATCTGATCTTGAATCTCCTCGATGACCGGCGTGTAGTAGTCTTCGACTTGCTGTGCGCGCGCGTAGACGCTCTCGGCGAGCTCCGCATCGCGTTTGTCGAATGCCTGCATTGCGTCGCCGAGCATCGACTCGGTCATCGCCGCGACTTTGTGGACGTTGGTCGTCTCAGGACAAGCGTCGGCCGTGGCGGCTTTGATCGCCTGCTTGGCGATTTCGTTGACTTGTCCCATGGCGATTCCCAAGTCGATCGCGATCTCGTGCATCGCCGTGACCTCGCGCAGCTCGCTGGCGACCGGCTGCTGCCGCCACAGGAGCTCGACGCAGGTGGTCTCGATCTTACGCCGCAGGAGGTCCATTTGATCGTCGGCGATGATCCGGCCGGCCATCGCGGTGTCGCGTTTCTTAAAGGCCTGCAGAGCGTAGTGGAGCGCGTCCTTGGTCAGCGCACCGAGCTGGGTCAGATCACGCCGAGCCGTGTCGAGAACTTCATGATAGTCCGCGCGCAACAATCGATGCCCCTCCGAGAACAGGCCATTTTGCAAAATCTCATCGAGTATAGGCCCCCTTGGTTAATACTATCTTAAGCTCAAACGATCGGGCGCAGCTCGCGGCGTTTCCACACGAGGAAATAGTAAGCCGACTGCAGGGCGAGACCGGCGCAGTAGGCGACCGGGTAGCCGATCCAAACGCCGTCGAGGCCGATCCGTTGCGAGAGCACGTAGGCGGTTGGAACTTCGATTCCCCACACCATGAAGATCGAGATCGCAGTCGGCCACAGGACCGCCCCGCTGGCCCGCATCACGCCGGAGAGGACGGCCATGTTGCCGTAGATGGCGTAGCTCCATAGCGTAATCTTCAAAAGGGTACGGGCGATCTCCAGCGTCGGTGAGTTGCCGAGGAAGAGCGAGAGCAGCGGCTTATCGAGGCCGTAGCCGAGGACGATCAGCGTCCCTACGATGACGTAATTGAGCACGACCGAACTGCGAACGATGGCGCCGAGCCGGTCGAAGCGCCGCGCGCCGATCGCCTGCGACCCGAAGATCGAGGCGGTGATCGCAAGCGTGATCGCGGGAAACTGGATATAGTTCACGACCTGGTTGACGGCGCCGTACGCCGCGGTCGCACCCGAGCCGAAGCGGTTGACGAACGAAATGACGGCGATCTCCGCGAGCGAGACCATCACGACTTGGATGCCGGCCGGAACGCCGATTCGCAGGATCGTCGCGACTAAGGAACGATCGAGCGCAAAGTCACGCAGCATCTCCATGTTTAGCGCGAGCGGGTGCTTGCGCGCACGCAGGTAGAAGAAGAGGACCAGTTGTGTCGCTGCGGTAGCGAGGAGGCTTGAGACGATCGCCGCGTTTACGCCGATGCGCGGGAGCCCAGCCCAACCGAGAATGAACGCGGGCGTGAGCGCCATTCCGAGCAGCGTGCTGACGATCAGAAAGTAGAGCGGGGTCGTTGAGTCGCCGACTCCGCGTAAGAGCGTCGTGTACATGAGGTAGAAAAAGAGCAGCGGCAACCCATAGAAGGCGATCCGTGCGTACCCGATCGACGCCGGAAGAATGTCGCTCGGCGTCCCGATCGCTTTGAGTAACGGATCCGCGACGAAGCTTCCCGCCACCGCGCCGGCGATGCCGAGAAGGATGCATAACGAGAGCGCGTTCCCTGCAACCTTGCGTACGCGGTGTTCGTCCCGCGCGCCGTGTGCCTGCCCGATCAAGACGGTGCTCGCACTCGAGAGTCCGATCACGAACGAGATGAGCAAGAAGAAGACGGGGAAAAACGCCGAGATCGCGGCCAAGCCGGGGACGCCGATCAGACGGCCGACGAAGATCGTGTTGAGCGTCATCGAGATCGACTGCAACACGTTGCCCAGCATCAGCGGAAACAAAAAGACGAGCATGACCTGCCAAATTGGCCGGTCTGAAGAGACCAGGTGCCGAGCTATGCTAGGCTCCTAGACGTCCATGCATTCGCGCGCGAAGACTTCGTCTAGCCGGACGACCCGCTTGGTCAAGCCCTGCTCGTGTAGATAGGCCGCGATCGTCTCGAGGACGAGCCCGGCGCCTTTGATCCCGTATGCGAACAGGTCGTGCCGGAGCGCGGCCTCGGTCCCCGGATCGGCGAGCCCGGTTGCGATCTCGTTGTCGAGCGACCCGATGCGCCGCCGGTCGCTCTCCTGGCGCGAGGCCAGAAACGCGTCGTAGAGACTCCGCGCGATCCACGGATGCTTCTCGTAGATCGAGCGCCGGATGACCGCGCCGTGATTGATCGGGAAGATCCCGGTCTTCTTATAGAAGCGCGCCCCTTCGGCGATCGGGTCGGGGTGCAGGGGCCGGATCTCTTTGCGCGCGCTCAAGTCGGCCTTCGCCCGGTCGACCAGATTGCCCGTATTGATGTAGAGCAGCGACGCATCGAGGCTTCCCGAGAGCAGCATCCCCCCGATGTCGGTCTTGGGGTCGATGTACGACAGCTTGACGCCCGCCGGCGGTGTGAAGCCGGTCGACCCGCCGTGGCTCATCTCGGGGCTGCGTTCCATGAACCACTCGATCTCGCGTGGTTCGACACCGAACTCGTGCTGCAAGATTCCGCGCGACCAGACCGCCGCCGTCTGCTGATATTCCGGGACGCCGACTTTTTTGCCGCGCAAATCGGCCGGCTTCTCGATCCCCGCATCGGCGCGGACGATCGCCCAGGTGTGGAAGAAGCTGCGCATCGTGAAGATCGGCAGCGCGACCCATTCCTTCTGGCCGAGTGAGGTCGCGATGAAGAGCGACGACATCGACATCTCCGAGAAGTCGAAGTCGGCGAACTTCAGCTGGCGCCAAAAGATCTCCGAGGGAAAGATCGCGCTCATGTAGAGCTTGATCCCTTCCGGGACGATCCGTCCGTCGAAGACCGCGGCGCTGCGGTCGTTGGGCCAGAAGGCCGCGCTCAGTTCAACTTGCTCAGTGGCGATCATGGGCGGCCTTTCGAGTCGTGAGAAGTACGCTCCCGTAGGCGAGCAGCATGCACAGGACCGCAAGTCCCATGCACAGCACGAGCGAGGACGGCGTGTGGTCGTAGAGCCGGCCGACGAAATATGCGGCGATGCTGGCGGCGATCATCTGACCGGTCCCCAACAAGGATGAGCCGACTCCCGCGATTTCGGGGACGGGGTCGAGCGCCGCTGCGATTGCGTTGGGGAAGATGAACGTGTGCGCGAAGAAATAGGTGTACGTGCACGCCAGGAACGCCCCCAGGACGAGGCCGCGGCCGTGAGTGACGAAGGCAAGCGCGATGACCGCACCGGCGGCGAGGATGAGCCCGAAGCGCAGGAGCGGCTCGGGTTGGACGCGGCGGAGCGCGGCGATGTTCGCTTGATTGGCGATCATGACGACGATCGCGTTGCCCGCCAGTAAGAAACCGTAGATCTGTGTTGGGACGCCGAAGACCTGCGTGAGGACGAACGGCGAACCGGCGAGGTACGAGAAGAGGACGCCGGAGCTCGCCGCGGCGATCAGGCTGTAGCCCAGGCACGTCCGGTTCGCGTAGAAACGTCCCGCGTTCGCGAGAAAGCGCCGCGGAACCATCGCTCGTTCGTCCGGATTTGCCAATGACTCCGGGATGGCGATGTACGCGGCGATCCACATCGCGACGCCGGTGAGCGCGAGCGTTACGAAGATCGAATGCCAGCCGGCGGTGACGACGAGAAACGAGCCGATGACCGGCGCGACCAGCGGCGCTGTGGCTTGTACCGTCAAGACGCCCGCCAGCGCGCTTGTCCCCGCCCGGCGGCCGTAGTAGTCACGGATGATCGCTCGGACGATCACCGCGCCGATCGACGCGCCCGTGCCTTGCAGAAAGCGAAATGCGATGAGTTGCTCGATCGAGACGCTCGCGGCGCACGCCGCCCCTGCGATCGAATAGACGAGCAGGCCCGCAAGCATCACGGGACGCCTTCCGAAGCGATCGGATGCCGGACCCAGGACGAGCTGGCCCGCGGCGAAGCCGATCATGTAGAGCGAAAGCGTGAGCTGTGCTTGCCCCGGCGTC
>DATNIC010000192.1:0-9277 GCA_035604635.1 Binatia bacterium | reverse complement strand
CCGAACGGCGCCACGAGCGCCGCGCAGGCCGCCGTAAGCGCGACCAGATGCCGTGCTGATCTCCCAACGCTCGTCATTCGCATTGTCCCGCCGTTCTATGCGAAAGTGCCAGCCCCCTGACATCGAAGTGTGCGATCATGGTCGATATGGACCGCCTCGGACAAATGCACTCGGCGTCCGACCTCGTCGACTTCCTGCGGTGCGAGCACCTGAATACGCTGGAACAGCTCGTCGCGGCGGGCGAGGCGATCCGGCCGTCGCCCACGGACGAGGAGTTGCTTGTCGCCGCGAAGGGTAGAGAGCACGAGGCCCGCTACGTCGAGCTGTTGCGGGCGCAAGGCAAGCAGATCGTCGAGTTGGAGCGCCGGACAGGCACGGGTGCCATCGAGAGCGCTGCGGCGACCTACGCGGCCATGCAGAGCGGCGCGGAAGTTATCCACAACGCGACTCTATTAAATGAAGGCTGGCTCGGTGTCGCCGATTTTCTGCGGCGGGTCGAGCGGCCGTCGGCGCTGGGTGCTTGGAGCTACGAAGTCGCCGACGCGAAGTACGCCCGCACCGCGGTCCCGGCGCACGTCGTCCAGCTCTGCGTTTACAGCGACCTGCTTGCGCGGCTGCAAGGCGCGGAGCCGGAGCGCATGTTCGGGATCATGGGCGACGGGCGTGAAGAAGCGTTCCGCTACGCGGACTACGCTGCGTACTACCGGGCCCTCAAAGAGCGGTTCATCGCTGCTTCCGCCTCGCATGCGCCGACGTATCCCGACGTGGTTGACTACTGCAGTCGCTGTCGATGGAGTGAACGTTGTATCGCCCAGCGCGCCGCCGACGACCATTTGAGCGGGGTCGCGAACATGCGGCGCACGCAGATCGCTCGCTTCCGTGATGTCGGCATTACGCGCATCGCCGAGCTCGCGGATGCCCCGGACAGCGCCAAGCCGCCGAAGATCGGCCGCGAGACGTTCGAACGGCTGCGCGCGCAAGCCGCGCTGCAAGTTGCGGCGCGCGACGGCGAGCAGCGTTACGAGCTGCTCGAGACCGGCCCCGAGCGTGGTTTCGCGCAGCTGCCGGCTCCGAACGAGGGCGATCTCTTTTTCGACATGGAGGGTGATCCGTTCGTTGACGGCGGCCTCGAGTATCTCTTCGGGGTCGCCTATCTCGACGACGGGCAGCCCACGTTTCGGGCGTTTTGGGGACACGATCGAGCTGCCGAGCGCGGCGCCTTCGAAGCCTTCGTCGATTTCGTCGTTGAGCGCCGCCGCAGCTATCCTGACTTGCACGTCTACCATTACGCGCCATATGAGGTCAGCGCGCTCAAGCGGCTGATGTGCAGTTATGCGACGCGCGAGGACGACGTCGACACGCTTCTGCGGGAAAACGTCTTCGTCGATCTCTTTGCGGTCGTCCGAGGCGCCCTGCGCGTCTCGCACTCGAGCTACTCGCTCAAGAAAGTCGAGACGTTCTATCGCGGCGGGCGCGAGGCAAGCGTAAAGGACGCGATCGGCTCGGTGATCTGGTACGAGCGCTGGCGCGAGAGCGGTGCGCCCGAACTCCTTTCGGAGATCGAGGCATACAACCGCGACGACTGCTTCTCCACGCTCGAATTGCGCGATTGGCTGCTGCGCCTGCGTCCGGTTGACCTTCCGTGGCGCATGCCGCCCGAAGCGATCGAAGCGATGAAGCCCGAAGACGAAGAGCTCATCGCGCTGCGCGAGCAACTGCGTTCGGCGGCTCAGCCGCCGGCGGCGTATCTCGTCGACTATCATCGGCGCGAAGCGAAACCGGATTGGTGGGCCTACTTTGCGCGCTGCGAGAGTACGCCGCAAGAGCTCGTCGACGTGCCCGAGGCGATCGGCGATCTCGCGCTCGACGCCGATGTGCTGCCCTTCGCCGAGAAGCGCTCGACGATTCACACCTTTCGCTTCCCGCCCCAAGAACATAAATTGCGCGTCGGCGACAAGGTCCACGACCCGGCGGTGAAGTTTCGCCTCGCCGGAACGATCGTCAGCATCGACGGCGTCGCGGGAATCGTCCAGCTCAAGCGCGGGCAGACCCGCGCGACGGACGCGATGCCGCGCGCGCTGCATGCCGAAGGTCCCGTGCGCGATCCGGTTCAACGTGAGGCGCTGCGAAGATTTGGGCAAGCGCTCCTGGACTCCGATGGCGAGCGCTATCGGGCGGCCCGGGATGTGCTCGAGCGCAGCCTTCCGCGCCGGCGCGATGTCCCCGATGGAGATCGGCTGGAGGCTGAAGATCCCAACGAGCTCGCAGCGCTCGCACTTGCACTCGACGAGAGCTACCTTTTCGTTCAAGGGCCGCCCGGAAGCGGCAAAACGTACGCCGGAGCGCGCGTCGTCGTACGCTTGCTGCAAGCCGGTAAACGTGTGGGGGTCGCGGCCCCCTCACACAAGGCGATTCACAACTTGCTGCGTGAAATCGAGCACGTTGCAGCCGCCGAGTCGTTTCAATTTTCGGGCTTGAAGAAGGCGACCAAGGAGAACGAAGAGTCCTACTTCGAGTCGCGGTTTATCCGCTCGAGTGAGAGCAATACCGATTTTCCGCCCGGACCCGACGTGCAGCTTCTCGCCGGCACGGCGTGGCTCTTTGCGCGTAAGGAGATGGACGCCGTCCTCGATTACGTCGTCATCGACGAAGCGGGACAAGTGGCGCTCGCCGACGCGATTGCCATCGGCACCTCGGCGCGCAATATCATCCTGCTCGGTGATCCGCTTCAACTCGCGCAGGTCTCCAAGGGCATCCACCCGGAGAACGCGGGAGCCTCGGTGCTCGAACATCTCTTGGGCGACGACGCGACCGTCCGGCCCGAGCGCGGCGTGTTTCTACCCTTGAGCTTCCGCATGCATCCCGAGATCTGCCGGTTCATCTCCGAGCTCGCATATGACGGTCGGCTGCGCAGCGCCGCATCGTGCGCGCGGCAACTGGTGGAAGGCGCGGCTGGACTGCGTTGGCTTCCCGTGCCGCACGAGGGCAATGCGCAGCAAGCCGAGCCGGAGGCGCATGCGATCGCCGACGCGATCGAGCGACTTATCGGAGCGCCGATGATCGACAAGGAAGGAGTGCATCGCCGAACGACGGCGCACGACTTTGCCGTCGTGACCCCATACAACATGCAAGCGCGCTGCATCGCCGGCGTCTTTGCCGAGCGTGGTTTGCACGATATCCCGGTCGGGACCGTCGACAAATTCCAGGGACAAGAAGCGCCGATCGTCTTTTTCTCGATGGCGACGTCGAGCGGCGACGATCTCCCGCGCGATCTGGATTTTCTCTTCAGCCGCAATCGCCTCAACGTCGCGATCTCGCGAGCGAGGGCGCTCGCCATCCTGGTCGCGAGTCCGGCGCTCTTGCAGATCCGCTGCTCGAGCGTCGAACAACTACGCATGGTAAACGCCCTCGCGCGCTTTCTCGAGCTCGCCGACCGGTTCGATCTTTCGCCGGCAGCGGAGCGCGCCCAGATTTCGTTCGATTTCGCAGTCTGACCGTCAGGTCAGCGTGAAGCGCAAGTCCCCCAGCTTGGTGATCGAGGTGCGGACGCGGTCTCCCGCCTTCAACCATACCTGCTTGTCTTTCGGATACCCAAGGATGACGCCGCTCGGCGTCCCGCTGAAGATGACGTCGCCCGGCTGAAGCGTAATGTACTTTGATGTATAGCTGATGATCTGCGCGCACGAGAAGATCATCTCACCGGTGTTCTGATCCTGACGCGGCGTCGTCTCGTCGTTGACGTAAGTTTGGACTTGTAGCGTCTGAGGATCGGGGATCTGATCCGCGGTGACCAGCCAGGGACCTATAGGCGCAAAGTGGTCCGGTGTCTTCCCCGTCATCCATTGGGTGATGCGCGTCTGGAGGTCTCGGGCCGTAAAATCGTTGCCCGCGGCGTAGCCGAAGACGTAGTTGAGGGCGTTGGCCTCGCTGACATTGCTTGCCGTCTTGCCCATGACGATGACGAGTTCCGACTCGTAGTCGAACTGCGTAGCGTCCATGTGCGAGACGGGAATCGTCCCGTTGTGCCGGTTCAACGCGGTGTTGTATTTGTTGAAGAGTTCGGGGGCGATCGGCTGTTTTGCGTTCGTCTCGACGATATGCGCTCTGTAGTTGAGGCCGACGCAAACGATCTTCTGCGGGGCGGTGACAACGGGCGCGAATCCAACGGAGCCGGCCCGGCGGATGGCACCGGCCGGAGCGTGCGCGACGATCTGCGGAAGCGCGGCGACGTTCCCGCGGCCGGCGATGACGTCGTCCGTGGTTCGCGGCGGCGACGCGATCCCCATCATCGATGCGGCGACGACGACGTCGACCAGTCCGCGCGACGTGCGCACGGCGAGATGATCACCGCTGCCGGTACGCAGCATCGTGAACGTCAGGCCCTGCGTCGCTTTTGCGACGTCGGCGGGAGTCGCCATGACGGCGAGCGGCGTTTGCGCGAGGGCTGCCGTACCGACGGCACCGGCAAGGAAGCTACTGCGAGAAGCTCTCATAATCTACACACTCCTAATAATTGAGTCCTTATGCGTTAACGATTCGCGTCCCCTCAGCCTTCAGATCTTCGTGGAGAGATCCGTCGCTTTGAGCTGATGCTCGAGATACTTGTACTTGTAGCCCAAGTCGAGATACGGCTGGAAGAGGGCAGGCGAGAACGAGTCGCCGTACGGCGCGCGATTCATGGTGCGAACCGTCGCCGGATCCATCTTCGCGTACTTCGCAAGGATCGTCGCGCTCTCGTCGGGATGCGTGTTGGCCCAACGTGCCGTCGCGTAGATCGTCGCGACGTACCGGCGAACCAACGGCAAGTTCGCGTTGATCCAATCGAGCCGCGAAAACCATCCGCCGACCATGAAGCGCTTGCCGTAGACGTCCATCGGGTGGCCGAGGACACGGACCGAACCCTCCTTCTTCGCAACGCTCAAAGCAGGCTCGGCGATCGGCGCGGCGGCGACGGTGCCACGCTTCACGGCGGCGGCCATAGCGGAGAATGGGATCTCGACGAGCTGCACTTTTGATGCGTCGCCGCCATTTTGGTCGATCCAAGCGATCGTGTGGAGCGAGTTCGAGTCTTTGATGGCGGTCGTTGCGACGGCCTTGCCCTCCAAGTCCTTAGCGGTCTTGATCGGCGAATCAGGGGCGACGCACAGCGCGAGCTCTTCACGATTGTAGAGCGCGCCTGTGGCGAAGAAGCGGAACGGGATCCCGTGCTCGACCGCGTTTGCGAGCGAAATCGGATTGGTGATCCCGATGTCGATGGCACCCGCTGCCAGGGCGGTCGTCACGCCGGCGCCGTTGGAGAACGTCTGGAGATCGACGCCGAGCCCCGCCTGTTGGAAGAAGCCCTGGTCTTGGGCGTAGTACGGCTCCGCGTATGAGTCGTTTGCCGTCGCGCCCACCCGCAGTGTGCCTTGAGCGCCGGCAGCGGACGGGAGGCCCAAAGCAAGCGAGCTAAGAGCCAGTTTGAGGAACTGCGCGCGCGAGCGCTGCATCGAACACCCCCTGCTTCGGCGGCCCTTGATAATCGGGAGGGCTCCCTGCTATAATCCGGAGGTTCCGGCCCACCGAAGGTGTGGCCATATTTGTGTGTGTCCAAGGAGTTTACTTGCCGACGATCAGTCAGCTCGTCCGAAAAGGGCGCGAAAAGATCGAAAAAAAGGTGAAAGCGCCGGCCCTACGGGTCTCGCAGACGGGGCCCAAGCCGGGGCACCCCGATCTGCCGCTGCGCACCTTTGACGTTCGGGGAAACCCGTTTCGCCGGGGCGTCTGCACCCAAGTCAAGACGATCACCCCGAAAAAACCGAACTCGGCACTCCGCAAAGTCGCACGCGTCCGGCTCACCAACGGTGAGGAAGTGACCGCCTACATCCCCGGGATCGGGCATAACCTTCAGGAGCACAGCGTCGTCCTGATCCGCGGCGGCCGTGTCAAAGATCTCCCGGGCATCCGCTATCACATCATTCGCGGGACGCTCGACACCTCGGGCGTCGCAAACCGCAAGCAGGGTCGCTCTAAATACGGTGCCAAGCGCGCCGCCAAGAAGTAGGCCGGCATGCCGCGCAAAGGCCCCGTACCCAAACGGGCGATCCTCCCCGATCCGAAGTTCAACTCGAAAGTGCTCGCGCGCTTCATTAATAAGGTGATGCTCTGCGGGAAGAAGTCGCTTGCCGAGCGGATCACTTATGACGCCCTCAACATGATCAGCGAGAAGACCGGTCGCGATCCGATGGACGTCTTCACGCAAGCACTCGGCAATGCGATGCCGCTGATCGAGGTCCGTCCCCGGCGCGTCGGTGGCGCGACCTACCAGGTTCCGATGGAGGTCCGTCCGGACCGCCGTCAGGCGATGGCAATGCGCTGGCTGATCACGTTTGCGCGCACGCGTCCGGGCAAGTCGATGACCGAGAAGCTCGCCAACGAGCTGATGGACGCCGCCAACAACGTTGGCGCGACGGTCAAGAAGCGCGACGACACGCACAAGATGGCCGAAGCGAACAAAGCGTTCGCGCATTACCGCTGGTAGACGAGGGCCGGCACATACATCACCATGGCTACGAGAGAATTTCCGCTCGAGCGGACACGTAATATCGGAATCGCCGCCCATATCGACGCCGGCAAGACAACGGCGACCGAGCGGATTCTGTTTTATACCGGCCGGACCCACAAGCTGGGCGAAGTGCATGAGGGCGCCGCGACGATGGACTGGATGGTCCAAGAACAGGAGCGCGGCATCACGATCACTTCGGCCGCGACCGCGACGACGTGGCAAGACACGCGTATCAACATTATCGATACGCCTGGCCACGTGGACTTCACGGTCGAGGTCGAGCGCTCGCTGCGGGTCCTCGACGGCCTGGTCGCGCTCTTCGATTCGGTCGCCGCGGTGCAGCCGCAGTCCGAAACGGTCTGGCGCCAAGCGAACAAGTACAAAGTGCCGCGGATCATTTTCGTCAACAAGATGGACCGCGTGGGCGCCGATTTCTTCAACGCGGTCTACAAGATCCGCGAACGCCTGGGCGCGCGAGCGATGCCGATCCAAATCCCGGTCGGCGCGGAAGATCAGTTCAAAGGCGTCGTCGATCTCTTTAAGATGAAGGCGGTCGTTTACACCGACGATCTCGGCTCGGCGATGGACCTTCAAGACATCCCGGCCGATTTGCTCGAGACCGCGCGGAAATGGCGTGGGAACCTCATCGAGGCGATTGCGGAGCAAGATGACGAGCTGACGGAAAAGTACCTCAAGGGGGAAGAGATCGACGAGCCGGTCCTCAAGCGCGCGTTGCGCAAGGCGACAATCGAGGGGACGGTCCTTCCGATGCTGTGCGGCTCCGCGTTCAAGAACAAGGGCATTCAGCCGCTCCTCGATGCGGTCGTCGACTACTTGCCGTCGCCGCTCGAAGCCAAGGCGATCGCCGGACTCGATCCCAAGACCGGGAAGGAAATCGTCCGCAAGCCGGACGACAAGGAGCCGTTCGCCGCGCTCGCGTTCAAGATCGCGACCGATCCGTACGGCAATTTGACGTATTTCCGCGTCTATTCCGGGACGCTCGAGAAGGGCAGCTACGTTTTGAACGCACGGTCGGGCCGCAAAGAGCGGATCGGCCGCATTTTGCGCATGCACGCGAATCACCGCGAGGACATCGACGCGATCGGCGCGGGCGACATTGCGGCCGCGGTCGGCCTCTCGGACACGCGGACCGGCGACACCCTCTGCGACGAGAAGGCGCCGATCTTGCTCGAGTCGATCACCTTCCCCGAGCCGGTCATCTCGCAAGCGATCGAGCCCAAGACCAAAGGCGATCAGGATAAGCTCGGGACCGCGTTGTCGCGGCTCGCGCAAGAAGATCCAACCTTCAAGATGCACACCGACGAAGAGACGCAGCAAACGATCATCGCCGGGATGGGCGAACTCCATCTGGAGATCATCCTCGATCGCCTGCGCCGCGAATTCAAAGTTGAAGCGAACGTCGGCAAACCGCAGGTCGCCTATAAAGAAGCGATCACGAAGAAGGTCGAAAAGCAGGGCCGTTTCATCCGGCAGTCGGGCGGCAAGGGGCAATACGGCGACGTCTGGATTCGCCTGGAGCCGCTCCCGCCGGGATCGGGCTACGTTTTCGAGTCCGAGATCGTCGGCGGCGCTGTGCCGAAAGAGTACGTCAAGCCGGTCCAGCAGGGGATCCAGGAAGCCTCGCAGAGCGGGGTCCTAGCGGGCTATCCGGTTCTGGACTTCAAGGCGGTTCTCTACGACGGGAGCTACCACGACGTCGACTCATCCGAAATGGCGTTCAAGATCGCCGGGTCGATGGCGTTCAAGGAGGCAAACCGCGCCGCCGGCCCGATCCTCCTCGAGCCTATTATGAAGGTCGAAGTGACCGTACCCGAGGACTTCATGGGCGCGATTACCGGTGACTTGCAGAGCAGGCGCGGGATGATCCAGGGGATGGAAGAGGCGCCGGGCGGCGCGCGAGTGATCACGGCGCACGTCCCGCTAGCGGAGATGTTCGGGTACGCAACCGACATGCGCAGCAAGACGCAAGGCCGCGCGACATATACAATGGAGTTTAGTCATTACGAAAAGGCGCCGAAGTCCATAGAGGAAGAGATCGTCGCCAAAGCCTCGGGCAAGAAACCCGCGGCGTAACTCAAGCGAATAAAGAAGTAGAAAAGGACACGATTTAAATTGGCGAAGGCAAAATTCGATCGGAGCAAACCACACGTTAACATCGGGACGACGGGCCACGTCGATCACGGTAAGACGACGCTCACGGCGGCGATTATCAATTGTCTCGCCACCGAGAACAAGAACATCGTGAAGAAGACCGTTGACGATATCGACAACGCCCCCGAGGAGAAAGAGCGCGGCATCACGATCGCGATCTCGCACCAAGAGTACGAGACGGCGGTTCGCCATTACGCGCATGTCGACTGCCCCGGTCACGCCGACTACATTAAGAACATGATCACGGGCGCTGCGCAGATGGACGGCGCCATCCTGGTCGTGTCGGCCGCCGACGGACCGATGCCGCAAACGCGCGAGCACATTCTACTCATGCGTCAGGTCGGCGTCCCCTTCATCGTCGTGTTCCTCAACAAAGTCGACATGGTCGACGACGCGGAGTTGCTCGAGCTCGTCGAATTGGAAGTCCGCGAGCTGCTCACGAGCTATCAATTCCCGGGCGACGACGTCCCGGTCATCAAAGGCTCCGCGCTCAAGGCCCTCAATTCCAGCGGAAAGCGCGGCGATCCGGATGCCGATCCGATCTTCCAGCTCATGGATGCG
>DATNIC010000191.1:0-10061 GCA_035604635.1 Binatia bacterium | reverse complement strand
CAGCGGTTCGAATCCGCCGGCGCGAGCCGTGTCGTATTCGAGAAAGTACCCGTCGACGTCGATGTGATTGAAGAGCACGTCGGCTACGGGATCGTAGCCGCCTTCGGCGAGCCAATTTCCCTCGCGATTACCCCGGCACTGGTGCAGCGTCACGGCAACGTCGTCCGGCAGGCCCTCGATCGCGGCATTTATCGCTTGCGCGTATCTGCGCATCAGCGCATCGGGGTCTTCGCCAAAGGAGCGCACGTAATCTCGATGGGTCTCATCGCAGAGGCATGCGAGGCTCGTATCGTCGAGTTGGATGTACGTTGCGCCGGCAGCCGTCAACGCCGCGAGCTCTTGACGGTATGCTGCGATGAGATCGTCCCAGAACGATTCTTGATCGGGATAGATGCGTTTCGTTTGTTCGTCAGACCAGTTGAAACTGTAATGGATGGCACTCGGCGCCGGCATCGTTACTTTAGGAACCAAGGTCGTGTGTGCTTTGAGAAACTCGAACGCGCGCTGCACCGCGCTCGAATGCCAATGGATTCGCGCCGTTGCCGTCATCGCGGTTGATGCCTGGACGGGACCGCTCTGGTTGCGCCAGCGGACTTTCGTGTTTCCGGTCCGATCGACTTTGATGCCGTCCCAGCTCAGAATAAGCTCGAGAAGCCAACTCCGGCGTCGCAATTCGCCATCGGTCGCTGCTCGGAGGCCGACGCGTTCCTGCATGGCGATGACGTCGAGGATGCAGCGGTCTTCGACCTCGCGCAGTTGGGCGTTGTCGTGCGGCGCCAGGTTTGCATCTGATGTGTGCGCGCCCAAGAACTCTTCCCGCGCCTTCTTGAGCGCTGCGGGGCGCAGCATGCTCCCGACGTGGTCGGCGCGAAACGGAGGCTTAGTCACGGAGCGCCGGATCGATCAGATCGCGCGCGTCAAACGTCGCGGGGATCACTTTGTATCTTGCCGTCGCGTTGATGAGGGGTTGCAGCATCCGGGGGTCGAGCACGGTCCCGTAGATAGCGCGCGGCATCTTGGCGATCACGCTCGTGTCGACGGACGAGAACTTCGAGAGCGCGTCGACCGTCTGCCCCGGGTTCTTGTTGGAAAACGCCGCCGCTTCGCGAATCGCGGACTGAAAGTTCCGCACGATCGGGCGATTGTTCCGCGCATAGTCGAGCGTCGCGAACCAAGCGGTATACATGAATCGCGGTGCGATGGCAGAGTCCGTGTCGGCGAGAAAGCGGACCTTCCGTGTTTGAAGCGCGTTGTGCAGCTCCGGGTCGATCGTGTTCCCGGCATCGATGCGCCCGCCCACGACCGCGTCGAACACGGCGCTGATGGGAATTTCGACGAGCTTCACCGTTGAGGAGTCGCCGCCGTGCGCATCGACCCACGAGTAGGCCCCGATCGTGTACAGATCGTTGAGCGCCGAGACTGCGATCGTCTTTCCGTTCAGATCGGCGCCGGTGCGAATCGGAGAATCGGACTTCACGATCAGCCCGCTGTGCGCGTTCGATTGGTAGACGCCGCCCGGCGCAACGACGACGATGGGGAAGCCGCGCGCGTGAGCCGCGATGATCGAAATCAGGCTCGATTTGCCGAACTGGTACGCACCGCCGACGACACCCGCGGTCGTAGCGGACCCGCTGCGCTGCGCGTCGATCTGTACGTCGAGCCCGTGCTTACGGAACAAGCCGCTTTGCGCCGCCCACAACGCGGGCGTGATCGAGTCTTCGGGGACGCCCGCGGCCTTGATCGAGACCAAGCCTTGTGCTTGCGCAGCGAGTGGAAGCGCCAGCAGCGATGCCGCTACCGCTATCGCCGAACGCCGCCCGATCTTGTCCACGAGCGGTAGATATCTTGGATCCAGGGCTTTCCCCTCCGCGAGGGTTTTCGGTCCAGGAGGCCAAGCACGATAAGTTTGACTACCGAAACGCTCGACGACGCTCTCGGCTTAGCGCGCAACGCGAAGGGGGAGCCTCTAAAAGAATCGACCAAGGCGGACATTCGATCGCTTGTCGACGACCCCAATCCCGCGGGTTGGGAAAAGTGCTCGACCGTCATTCTGCGCGGGGGAGAAGACGTCGAGACCGTGACCTTATGGAAAGCGGTCTGCGAAGTCGATCCCGCATTCCCGGCGAGCACCTCTCACGACGACGCCGGGAATCGCATTTGGGAGCAGATCCCGACCGCGCGGACGATCCGCCGCGCGATCCGCTGGGCAGTCGGAACGGAAGAGCCCGCGGTTGGCGTCATCGAGATGCCCGACGCTACGGCGTCGGCAAACGGCGCCGCGACGGTCGATCCATGGACGGAGATCGATCTCGATCCCGACCGCAAGGCCGAGCTGCAAAAATGGTTCGCGATGTTTCAGGCGCAGCATCCGGCCGCGCCGCGCGGCCTATTGCTCTTCGGTCCGCCCGGTACGGGGAAGACGCTGCTTGCGCGGACGCTCGCCAGGGCGGCCGGCGCGCAGTTCATCGCCACGACGATCTCCGACCTGAAGGCGCCGCACGTCGGCGGGACGGGCGAACGCATTCGCCAGCTCTGGCGGCGCGCGCGCCAAAACGCGCGCGCGATCATCTTCGTCGATGATTGCGAGGGGATCTTCGGCGCGCGCGAAGACGTCGACAATGATTCGTTCAATCGCGAGGCGCTCCAGGAATTTCTCGCGCAGTGGGAGGGCGTGCTCGACAACAGCCGGCACGTCTGGGTCATCGGCGCGACGAACAAGCGCGAACGCATCGATCACGCGATGGTCTCGCGTTTCGGAGCCGAGTTTGCCTTCGGTCTCCCCAACGCGGAGATGCGTCGCAGCATCTTACAGCGTGAGATGAAACGCTGCTGGGTTGAGTATGCCGCGGTCGACGAAGTCGTTGCTCAAACCAACGGCTTCTCCGGACGAGATCTGCGCACGCTCGCCGAGAGCGTCGCGCGCGATTCGTTCAGCGAGACGACGAAGGCCTGCGAGCCCACCGAGGCGATCTTCGACAAGCATATCGCGGCGATTCGCAAGCGCGGGAATATCGGTATCGCCAAGCGCAGTACCTGGGAGAATCTAATCCTTCCCGACGAGATCAAGTCGGATCTTCGGATCATGTGCGAGATGCTGCGCCGTTCCGAGGAGATGAAGGGGCTGAGCATCGAGCTCCCGCGCGGCTTGCTCCTCTCGGGTCCGGCGGGGACCGGAAAGACCGAGATCGCGCGTACGCTCGCGAACGAGAGCGGTCTCAATTTCATCGGGACGAAATCGACCGACTTCGTCGGCGGCTACAGCGGTTGGAGCGGCCAGATGACGAAGTCGATCTTCGCGCGGGCACGCGCCGAGAGCCCGGCGATCCTCTTCATCGACGAAATCGACAAGATCGCGCCGAAGCCCGAAGGCGTTGGGGGCGGGCATGGCTTTACGATCGAAGTCGTGCGCGCGCTAGTTGAGGAGATGGAAGGCATCGCCGAGCACGAGGGACATGTCTTCGTCATCGGCGCGACCAACCGGATCGAAGCCGTCGATTCGACGATCCGCTCTCGCTTGGGCAAGGTCATCACGGTCCCGCTACCGGACACCGCACAGCGAGAGGCCTTGCTGCGCTCACGCTTGACGGACGCAACGGTCGACTTTGACCTCGGGTCCGGTCTGCGCGAAATTGCCGAAGCGACCGCAGGCTGGTCGGGCCGCGATTTGATCACGTTGATCGGCGGCGCGCAACGCCGCGCGATCTTGCGGCTGCTCAACGGCGAGACGGCGGAAGTCGTTCTGTCGTTGGCCGATTTTCGCGAGAACCTGAACGTCCTTGCGCGCCGGCCGAAGCGGCGGCGGTGGTGGCCGTTCATGGCGATCTTCGCTTCGGCGATGCTGCTTTTCGGTCTCGGTCGGGCGGGCATAGCGGCGGTCCCGGCGAGCGTGATGGACGCGGCAAAAAAAGAAGGAACCGTCGTCTGGTACACCTCCGTCGATGCGAAGACGCTGACGCCTCTCGTCCAGCGGTTCGACCAGTCGCATCCCGGCATTGCTCTGCAGACGCTGCAAATCACGAGCAACTTGATCCCGGCGCGGATCATCACCGAGCAGCGAGGCGGCAAGTTCAATGCCGACGTCGCGAACGGGGACGTCGTGCCGATGGCACAGCTTGCCGCGGCCGGTGCATTGCAAGTCTATCACCCGGCCGATCCCGGAAAGTTCGTCAAGGGGGCAAACGATCCCAACGGTTTGTGGAGCTGCCTCTATTTTGATACGACCGTCCTCGCCTGGAACGTCAAGAAGCTGCAGGCCGACGGCTTGAAGCCGCCGACGTCGGTCGCGGACCTTGCCAGACCGGAATGGCGCGGGAAGATCGGCCTCAATGCGACCGCCTACAACTGGTATCAAGGCTTGACGGAGATCGATCCGAACGCGAAGGACCTGCTGACGAAGATCATCGCGAACCATCCGCTCCTGACGCAAGGCCACACGAACACGATGACGCAGCTCGAATCGGGTGAGTTCGACGTCACCCCGACGGTGTATGGCTATTTGGCGGACAAGGAGCACCGTGCCGGCTTGGGGATCGACTTCATCAATCCAAAACCACTGATCGTGGGTCTGACGCCCGTCGCTTTCATCAAGAACGCGCCGCACCCGAACGCAGCGCGCGTCCTACTGGATTGGCTGCTCTCCAAAGACGGGCAGAATGCGCTCGTCGAGTTGAGCGGCCGACCATCCGCGAGAATCGATGTAGAGAACAACCCGAACGTCTTCAATACACGCATGCAATTGCATGTGATCAAGACACCCGATCCCTCGGAATACAACGCGTTGGTTTCGCAGTACAACAAGATCCTCGGCGTTAACAACTGAACGACGTCATAGAGCGCACGCGCGCGCTGGTCCCGCGGCTGATCGAGCGTGCGCCGCAAAGCGCGCGCGCGCGCAACTTGGACGCGCGGACGATCGCCGACATGCAGGAAGCCGGCGTCTTTCGCGTCCTTCAGCCCAAGCGGTGGGGTGGCTTCGAGATGGACCTGCGGACCTATTTCGAGGTTCAAATCGTGCTCGGTGAGGGCGATATGTCGGCGGCGTGGATCTACGGCGTCGTCGGCGTCCATCCGTGGCTGATGGCCCTACTCGACGATCGCGCAGCACAGGATGTGTGGGGCAAAGAGACGTCGGTCCTCATTTCGTCCTCGCTCGCGCCGATGGGAAAGGCGACGCCGGCCGACGGCGGGTTCATCCTCAACGGCCGCTGGAAGTATTCGAGCGGCTGCGAGCACTGCGACTGGTCCTTCCTGGGCGCGATCGTCCAATCCGAGAAGCCCGGGCTGCCGGACCAACGGCACTTCCTCGTCCCGCGCAAGGACTACGAGATCGTCGATACGTGGAACGTCCCGGGATTGCGCGCGACGGGGAGCCACGATATCGTCGTCCACGACGTCTTCGTCCCCGGTTACCGCGTGCAAGCGCTCGTCGATAGTTTCAACCTCGTCGGCCCCGGCCAGGCGGTCAACGCGTCGCCGCTGTACCGTTTACCCTTCGGGCAAATCTTCGTGCGCGGCGTGAGCACCGCCGCGATCGGCGCGCTGCGAGGCTTGCTCGATGCCCTGCTCGAGTACGGCTCGGTTCGCGTCTCGCGTGCCGGCGGCCGCACGGCTGAGGATCCCGTCGCCCAATTGGCCTGCGCAGAGACGACGGCTGCAATCGACGAGATGAAGGCGGTCCTCTTCCGCACGTTCGACACGTTGACGCGGTACGCGCACGCAGGTCAGACGCCGCCGCTCGCCGAGCGGCTGCAGTACAAGTTCCAGTCTGCTTACGTCCCCGAGCGCTGCATGACGTTGGCATCCCGCCTGTTCAAGCTCACGGGCGCGGCCGGGATCTCCGCCGATCTGCCGTTCGGCAGGATACTCAACGACATCACGATCGGCCGCCAACACTTGGCGAACCAGTTCGAATACTACGGGCGGAACTGGGGCGCAACGATGTTCGGCCTCGAACACAACCGCGACCTGATGATGTAGGTGGAGTCCGCTACAGAGGCGTTCCGCCCGGTCTGCTAACGCCGATCCACGTGCCCTTTGCGACGTCCCATCGCACGACGACCGCGCCCTTCACGTCGAGCCCGCGCTGCGGAACGGCGCGAAAATCGTACGGACCGTTGATCCCGGTCCAACCTTTGAGATTCGCGATATAGTCGCGGATTTGGGTCGCACTCGCATTCATCCCCAGCTTTCGAAATGCTGAGATCACGATGAGCGCCGGATCCCAAGCCGACGCGCGCGGATAGTCGGCGCGCAGCCCGGCGGTCGCCAGAGCTGCGTGATAGGCATTGATCTGGTCGCGCGTCGCTTTATCGGCGACTTGCACTTCGCCGACCGACGGGACTGTCGGGAAGTAGAGCTCTTTGGGCATGAACGACGCGTACTGCTGCATTTGCGTGTACGTCAGGTTGCCCGACGTCGTGAGGATCGGGACGTCGAGGCCCGTCTCTTTTACTCCGCGCAGCAGCGTCCCGGCCGGCGTCCCCGTGCTCCATGCGATCAGGACCTGCGGATTCGCCGCCTTGATGCGCACCATCTGCGCGGCAACGCTGACGTCGCTGGTGTTGAAGTGCTCGCGATCGACGACGTTCAGGCTCTTGTTCTCAGGGAGCGCGAGATCTTCGTTGAACGCGTTCTCCGCGTCTTGGCCTGAAGCGTCCGTCGAAGTAATGATGGCAATCTTCGTGAGGCCGCGCAGACGGAAGTAGTTCAGTGCTGCGCCCATCTGATCGACCGTCGAGACCGCGGAGGAGAAGACGTATGTCCCCTTCACCGGATGGATCCCGGGTGAAAAACAATATTGCATCGGTCCATTCGCGGCGGTGAGCGCGGCGACGGCGCTGCAGACCGCGACGATCCCCGGGCCGAGGATGATCGACGGTTTCTTTGCGAGGATCTCGTTGGCAAGCTGGACGCCGATTTGCGGATTGGTCTGGTCGTCGTAGATGACGAACTTCACCGGCCGGCCGTTGATCCCACCCTGCTTGTTGACGAACTGCTCGAGTACCCCGAGAGACTCGGCGATCTCCTTGCCTACGAATGTCCCGGTGCCGGTCAGCGGTGCGATGGCGTTGAGCTCGAACGGCGTCGTCTCGGCGGCGCGTCCGCCGCACGGAACGAGCGCCAGCGAGCAAGCGAAAACAAGCGCAAACAATGTCCGCATGAGCGTCCTCCTAGGCGATGGCAGCGGCCTCGGCGCCGATTCTTTCTCGTAAGAATGGCATGACACGCGTCGTGAAGAGCTCCATGTTTTTTCTGGTCAAGTCGGCAGGCAACGTCCCGAACTGCATCAAGCACAGCTGGTGCCCGTAGCCCATGTCGCGCTGACGTTCGAGCAGCGTGTTGCGGACGGTCTCGACTGAGCCGCAAATGAACGATCCGCTCGCTAAGATCTCTTCGGCGGTCCGATCGACCGTTTGTGAGACCTTCGCTTGCATGACGCCTTTGAGGGACTTCATGCTGACGTAGCCGGGCGGCAAGCGCATCTCGAACGGCTTCTTGAGGAACTTGTTGGCGAAGGCTTCGATGTGCGGCTTGGCTTCCGCGAGTGCGCGCTCGTCGGTCTCGGCAACGTAAATCGGCGCCATCCAGCCCATCTGTTCGGGCGTTGCGGTATAGCCCGCCTTTTGGGCCTCGATCTTGTATTGTTCGAGGTTCTTCTTGACCGCTGCGACGGGGCTATACGTCTGAAGGTAGGTGTATTTGTGTTGCGCTGCCCACATCACCGTCTCGATGCTCCCCGACGAGGGTATCCACACCGGCGGATGCGGCTTCTGGTACGGACGCGGCCACAGATTGACGTATTCGAAATCGTAGTGCTTGCCTTCGAAGTGAAAGGGTCCGGGTTCGGTCCAGGCGCGGAGAATGAGATCGTGCGCTTCCAGAAAGCGCTCGTGCGACTCCGTCGGATTGGCGCCCCAGGAGTGATACTCGCCGCCGATGCCGCGGACGAAGCCCGCGATCAGCCGGCCGCCGGTGAGCTGATCGAGCATCGAAAACTCTTCGGCAACGACGAGCGGGTTGTTGAGGAGGGGAAGAGCGCGTCCGAGGACGGCCAGCTTGCCCTTGATTTTCCGCGAAAGCGCTCCGGCGATGACCGAGGGGATCGGCATCAAGCCGTACGCGTTTTGATGATGCTCGTTGACGCCGATCGCATCGAAGCCCATCTGGTCGCCGAGTTCGAGCTCGCCGAGGTAGCGCTCGTAGAGCTCGTGGCCCTTCTCGGGATCGAAATACGTGTTGGGCAGCGTGACCCAAGCCGATTCGTATTTGTCCGTGTAGTTGAGGTCCAAATACGCGTACGGCATCAGGTGGAAGAGCATGAATTTCATGTTTTAGGCGCCCTTTTGCTCGATGAAGCGGGTCACGGCCGCAAGGAATTCGTCCGGTTTTTCGACTTGCGGCAGATGGCCGCACTGCGCGATGATCGCGGTCCGCGTGTCGGGGATGAGGCGCGCGAACTCAGCGGCGTAAGCCGGCGGTACGAGACGGTCCGAATCGCCCCACACCAGCAGCGTCGGAACGTCGATGCGATGCAGCCACTTCGCCAAGTGCGGATCGAATAGTCTCGGCTGCCAGGCGACGCGCGCGACGCTGTAGCGGTTTTTGAGCTGCGCCTCCGTCGTCGCTTCAGTTACCGGCTGCGCGAGCATTTCGTCCGCGAGTTTTTGGTCGAAGAAGAGCGCGCGCGTCAGGGCTTCGGGCGACATCAAGAAAATGTCACGCTTGCGAACGCCGGCAAGGCGAATCCCCGCGGCGCCGACGAGGGTGAGCGTCCGCAGCGGCGCAGTTTGGCGAATCGCGATCTCACAAGCAAGCCAGCCGCCGAGCGATCCGCCGATGAGGTGGATCTCTTTGAGGCCGAGCTCTTCGATGAAGTCGAGATAGAAGTAGGCTAGATCGTGGATGTTGTCGAGCCAGCTCGGGATCTCGGAGGCTCCGAAGCCCGGATGATCCGGAACGATGACGTCGTGCCGTTCGGCGAGCCGCGCGAGGAAGGGCAGCCAGCCGGGGACGTTGTTCGCGCCGTGCAGGAACAAGAGCGGCGTCCCGCTCCCGCCGCGCAGATAGCTGACGGTGCACCCGTCGAGCTTGAGCGTTTTGCGCTCGACCGTCTCGACGACGCCAAAACCGCGCATAGAAGCCGGATTTGCTCCGGTAACGGCGGAAACGCCTCCTTATGAGCGAGATGCCCAAAGCGTTTTCGCGGCGCCGGATGGTGGGGTTACTCGGCGCGGCTCCCGTCGTTACCCTGCCGGCGCGAGTCTCCGCGCAGACCGAGCGTATCCGGATCGGCTTCGGTCTGAACGATCCGTATTTGGAGCCGGCCTATGCGCGCGATCTTGGGATGTTTCGGGAGGCCGGACTCGACGTCGAATTGGTTGTGCTTGCCAATGGAGCGACGATCATGCAGGCGGCCGCCGCCGGCGCGATCGACGTCGGGCTAGGCGACGTCATCCAGCTGAGCAATGCCGTGAACCACGGCATCCCCTTGGCATTTTTTGCGAGCGGCGCCGTGTACACCGCGGCGGCGCCGACGACGGTCCTCGTCGTGACGAAGAACAGCCCTGTTCGCAGCGCTCGAGATCTGGAGGGCAAGTCAGTCGGCGTCGTCAATTTGAAATCGCTCAGCGGGATCTCGGTAACCCAGTGGCTGCGTGTCAACGGTGCCGACGACGGGAAGGTCACCCTTTTCGAGATCCCCTTCGCCGAGATGAGTCAAGCCCTCGTTCGCGGCACGGTCGCAGCGGCGCTCGGCGGCGAGCCGTACCTGAGCGCGGCCCGAGGCGATCTGCGTTGGCTGGGGAAGCCGTTCGATACGATCGCGAGCAGATTTTATATCAACTGCTTTTATGCAAAACGGGATTGGATCGCGCGCAACCCAAGCGCGGCAGTGCGGCTCAGTAGAGTGTTCTATGATGCGGGCCGTTGGGCGAACGCGCATCATGCAGAATCCGCGGCTGTAGAAGCTTCATACACCAAAATCGACGTCGGAGTCGTTCGGGCGATGTCCCGGAATCTGTTCTCGACATCGTTCGAGTCCCGGCTTATTCAACCGGTCATCG
>DATNIC010000190.1:0-66703 GCA_035604635.1 Binatia bacterium | reverse complement strand
CAGACTCGGAATCGGCTGCTCGGGGGCAGGCGGGCGAGGCACCGGCGCAGGTCGAGGCGGTGCGGCTGCTGCCGGAGGCGGCGCGGCTTCCGGCGGCGCCTGAGGCGGCTCAACCGGTACAGTTGGGGCGGCCGCAACGGGTTGCACGGGTAGCTCCGGTTGCGCGGGCTTTGCGGACTCGGCCACCTTCCTTGCGGGACCGGTCACGGGACGCAGGACCGGGATCGGCTCTTCGGGAGCCGCCTTTTTGACCGCTCTCGCGCGCGGAGCCGCGGCCGGCGCCTGCGGCGCGGCCGAGGCCTTCGACTTCGTCGCGGCTTTCGGCGCAGCGGCCGGGGCCTTTCCGAGCTGAGCGCGCAGTAAGTCGGCGATTTTCGCATCGACGACGCTCAACTGGTTCTTCGCCTCAAGCTCAAGACGTCCGAAGAGCGCCAGCAGCTCCTTCGAGGACATCCCCAGCTCTTTCGCGAGCTCAAAAATCCGAACTTTACCCGTTGCCATTTTGTCCCTTATTCGTCACCCGCACAAGGCGGGAACCTCATTTTACTTCATGTCGCTGTCCTGTAGGGAAGGCGATCGTCTGTATTTTTATTATTCGAAGAAACTCCGCGCCGCCGGGGCCAGTCCTGAGAACCGTTTGTTCTTCTCGACACCCTTGGCGCAGGATACCGAGCAGAGGTAGGCGCCGCGTCCCTCTCGTCGCCGTCCCCGATCGGGAAGCCAGCCTTCGGGAGTGCGTACGAAGCGCTGCATCGTGCGCTGCTCCCGTCGCGTCCGGCAACCGACGCAGGTACGGAGCGGGAAGGTTATTCGCCGCCTCCGCTCTCTTGACCGAGCCGTTCGCGCTTGAACTCTTCGAGCTTGCGCAACAGGTCTGGATCGATCGAAACGGCTGCAGCCTCGCCCTCTTCGGCCTCTTCCAAAACAGGTTCCTCCGCTACGGCGGTTTCGACCTCCGCCACCGGTGCGGGGACCGTTACCGTAGCGGCACGCTCTTCGCGCTCGGCTAGGTAGCGCTGCCGAGCCTCTTCGGCCTCGGCTTCGCTCGTGATATCGAGCCGCCAGCCGGTCAGGCGGGCCGCGAGACGCACGTTTTGGCCCTCACGCCCGATCGCAAGCGAAAGCTGGTAGTCGGGGACCGTCACGAGCGCGACGCCTTCGTCTTCAAAGAGCTCGACGCCGAGGACTTTCGCCGGCGCAAGCGCGTTGCTGATAAAGGCGATCGGATCGGGGGACCAGCGGATGACGTCGATCTTTTCGCCGCGAAGTTCGTCGGAGACGTTGGCGATGCGCGTCGACTTCGGTCCCAAGCACGCTCCGACCGGATCGACGTCGGGCCGATGCGAGTGGACGGCGACCTTCGAGCGGCTCCCCGGTTCGCGCGCGATCGCCATGATCTCGACGATATTGTCCTCGATCTCGGGAACTTCGAACTCGAGCAGCCGCTGCACGAGCCCTTCCGCGGCGCGCGAAAGCACCACGAGCGGCCCCTTGTTCGTCTTGCGCACGTCGAGAAGATACGCGCGGATCCGGTCGTTGATCCGATAATTCTCGCGCGGGACTTGCTCCGAGAACGGCAAGAGCGCTTCGTTCTTGTTGTCGAGCAGCACGTACATGTTGCGGTGCTCGTAGCGTTGGACGACGCCGTTCACGATGCCGTGCAGCTTCGCGATATACGTGTTGTAAATGGTGTCGCGCTCGGCCTCACGTATGCGCTGCACGATCACTTGTTTGGCGGTCTGGGCGGCGATGCGCCCGAAGTCTTTCGGGGTTACTACCTCATCGAAGAAGTCACCAGGTTCGTAACGTTCGCCCGCTTCTTTCTTGGCAATCTCGAGCTTCGGATCGGCCACCGCGTCGACGACCGTACGGCGGTGGTACACTTTGTACTCACCGGATTGGCGGTCGATCGTTACGATCGCGTTCGCTTCGCCGCCGAAATTGCGTTTGTAGGCGGAGATCAACGCTGCTTCCAGCGCTTCCAAGAGCATCTCGAAGCTGACGTTGCGCTCGCTCTCGATCTCTTTGAGTGCTGAGATCATCTCAGGGTTCACGGTGAATCTTCTTCTTTCTGTTCTTCCTCGCGTGCTTCTCCCGTTGGAGGTCGGCTCGGAAATCGTACTCTAGATTCGCGGAGCGAATCGTTTCGAGCGGGAGCGGGAGCTCGCCGCGCTCGGTCTCGAGCACGACGTTCGTCCCACGCACGCCGGCGAGGCGTCCACGGTGTGTCTTCGCGTTGTTGATCGCCAGCGTCGTATGGACGCAGACGGTCTTCCCGGCGAACCGTTCGTAGTCGGCGGGCCGGAGCAGCGGACGATCGAGACCAGCTGAACGAACTTCGAGCGTATATGGATCAGTGAAGGCGTCGAGCGCAACGTTGATGCGCGCTGCGACCCGCTCGCAGAGCACGAGATCGACGCCGCCGGGACGATCGATCATCAGCTTGAGCGCAGTCTCGGCGCCATGGCGTTCTGCCGAGGTCGAGACGATCTCAATCCCGGCAAACTCGCGCTCGTGAGGCAATCGCGAAGCGACGCGCTCAAACGCGTCACTCAAAGCATAGTTCTCGGTCATAAGGCGCTCCGCCCCAGGCTGCGCGCCCCCCATGCTTCGCATGGGGCCCCCAAAACTATCGGGCCCATCAATATATCTGCTAACATAACCATCCCCCGAGGGGGCCCGTAACAACAAGCTGCCTATTTAGAACGCTGCCTTACAACAGAGAAGCGCGGGACTCGCCCACGCTCCATCGATACTTCCGGTATATCCGGTATATAAGGATACACGATTGCGGCCCCGGGATCAACCTCGCGGGGCGGCCGTCGCCTGGGGCCGAGGCCCCGGTGAGGGCGAGGCGGACGGGAAGGTAAGCGAGCCCGGTGTGACCGGCGTGAAGTGGCCGCAGGGCAGGATCGTATATCCGCCTTCGGGGTGGCCGCCGCTGAGCGGATGCTCGATGACATACCAGCCGTAGCACAATCCGAAGATCCCGTGTTTGTAAAGGTACGTGACGCTGGCTGCTTGCAGGTCCGTCGTCGGCTTTTTCACGATCCCGAAGATCTCGCCGATGATGCTCAACGGCGGCGCGATCTTCGCTTGCCACTCTTGCTCGATTCGCTGTCCCAAGAGCGCGATGTCGTCGCCGCCGTAGTGCTTTTGCGAATAGTTGACCTCTGAGCGCGGCAAGAGGACGTTGAGCGTGAGCGACTTGAGCCGCTCGTTTAAGAGCTCCGCGGCGCTGCGTTGCTGCGGGGCGTTGGTCGGCTGTACGAAGGCGACGGGCGCCGGCGTCGCCGCTCGCGCGACCGGGAGCGGCGCCGCGACCGGTGCGGCCGCGTTCTTTTGCGCGCCCGATTCTTCGGCCACCGCACGTGCCGCGGCGGCAGTCGGCGCCGGCCCGGGCGTGTGAACCGCGACGGCTTGCGCGGTCGGGACCGCAGTTGCGACGACGCGCGGCGCGCTTGTCGGCGCGATCGTCGGTGCGCGCGTCGGCGCGGCCGTCGGCGCTGCAGTCGGTGCACGGGTCGGTTCGGGCGCCGGAGTCCGCGGCGTCACCGTCGGCGGACTTGTCGGTTCCGCCGGAGCGGGCGTCTCGGCTCGCGCGACGATGCGGGCGGTGTCGGGCGGAATCGTCGCAGTCGGGCGCGGCACGATCCGCGAGGTATCCGGGGGCACCGTCGCGGCGACGCGCGCGGGCTCGGCGGTGGGAGTGATCTCCGGCGGTGCGGTCGGCGGCGAAGGCGGCTGTGCGACGGGCGTCCCGGCGACGGCCACCGCTTGGGGAACGGGGGTTGAGTGCGCCTGAACGGGAGCGGTCTTGACGGTCTTCGCCAACTCGCGTTGCGCGCGCGGGACCGGCGGCGCGCTCGTCGGTGCGGGCGCGGGCCGTTGCACGATCGCGGCCGGCGGAGCAACGCGCTGAGCCGGCGTCTGCTTGCGTTGCGGTGCCGGCGGAGCAGGTTTCGCCGGTCGCGCTTCGCGCGTGATGGTAAGCGTCGGCCGCTGCTCGTGCGTGATCGTCACGAGTTGCGCGACAACGGGCTGATTTTCCGACTCCGGCCCCCCGGCCTCGAGCCCCGATGATCCGAGGAAAAAGACGATGAGCGCCAGATGCAGGACGATCGAGATCGCGTAGCTGGCGGCGTACCGTCGACGCTCGCCCTTCGGTGCACGCACGCAAGCCTTGTTAGCCGGTGCGTACGCGGGTCCTGGAAATAAAAAATATCTTCCGCCTCTTGGCCGCAGGATCGCCGCGCCTCCCCTTGAGAAGCGCGTCTTATCTATGGCACGCCCTGCGGCGAAACGCACCAAGATCGTCGCCACTATCGGGCCAGCCTCGCGCGACCCCGTGGTTTTGCGCGAGCTGCTGCGCGCCGGCGTCAACGTCGTGCGCCTGAATTTTTCGCACGGGACGCATGACGAGCATGGCAAGGCGATCGAGGAGACGCGGCGGATCGCACGCGACCTTGGAATTCACGTCGCCGTGTTGATGGATTTACCGGGGCCGAAAGTCCGTACGGGAAGCCTCAACGGAAACGGGAGTGGGAGCGTCCGGCTCGCGCCCGGGTCGTCATTCACCCTGACGACGCGCCAAGTCCCCGGCGACGGCACGTGCGTCTCGGTCAACTACGCGGGCTTACCCCACGACGTCGAAGTCGGCAAGCGGATCTATCTGGCCGATGGGACGATTGCGCTGCGGATCGAGGGCAAAGATGATTCGGACATTGCGACGCGCGTCGAGGTCGGCGGCGATCTGCGCGCGCAGCAGGGGATCAACTATCCCGAAGGATCGCTTTCGATCGAGTCGGTGACCGACCGTGATCTCGAGCATCTGAAGTTCGGCATCGAGCACGGGGTCGATTGGGTCGGCGTCTCGTTCGTCCGCTCGGAGAACGACGTTGCGCGCGTTCAAGAGTTCATGAAGAACCACGGCGCCGACATCCCGGTCATCGCGAAGATCGAAAAGCACGAGGCCCTCGAAAACATCGATGCGATCGTGCGCCTGAGCGACGCGATCATGGTTGCGCGCGGCGATCTCGGCGTCGAGATCCCGCTCGAAAAAGTCCCGCTCGTCCAAAAAGATTTGATCGCTCGGGCCAACCGCGCGAGCAAACCGGTGATCACTGCGACCCAAATGCTCGAATCGATGATCTCGAGTCCGCGGCCGACCCGCGCCGAAGCGACTGACGTGGCGAACGCGATCCTCGACGGGAGCGACGCCGTCATGCTCTCCGGCGAGACTGCGCGTGGAGCTTATCCGGTGGAAGCAGTGAACGTGATGGCGACGATCGCGAAGGAAGTCGAACAGAACTATCCCCACGACGAGCTGAAGCTGCGGCGGCTCGCGGATTCCGAGATCGGCGTCGCCGAAGTGATTGCCGAAGCGGCCGCGCGCGCGACCGAGTACCTAGGACTCAAGCTGATCGTTGTCGGGACAACGACCGGGAACACCGCCCGCTACGTCTCCTCGTTCCGCCCGAGAGCTCGTATCGTCGCACTCACGCCGCTGGAATCCGTTGCCCGTCAGTCGGCGTTGATGTGGGGCGTCGAGGCGATCGTCTCGCAGCAGTACCGCTCTATCGAGACGCTGATCGAGATCGCCGAGCAGCGCGTTCTAACCGAAGGCTATGCGCACACCGGAGAGACGATCGCGATCACGAGTGGGATGCCGGTCGGCGCCGGCGGGACCAACGTCCTCAAGATCCACCAGATTCCGTAGAACGCCTAGTTCGAGGCGACGGTCTGCTCGCGAATCACGAAGTTCGCGAAGTCGATGTTGAGGTTGGCCTTGATTGCGCCGATCGCGACCTGGACCTGCGCCTCCGAAACCATCTCGTTCGATCCGACCGTCTTGAAGCGTTGGGTCAGGGCCAGCGTGCCGTTGTCGTACCGCGACCACTGCGCTCTGTTGATGTGACCCTTCTGTGGATCGACTTCGAGTTGAATGTAGCGTACGATCTTTGAGGATTTGGGCGTTAACCGCAGCACCGTGTCGCCGTCCGCAGCGCAAGGCTGGAGCGCGACGTCGTATTTTTCCGGCCACACCTTCGGGTCGCCCAAGTTGAAGTCCATCTTCTCGAACTGCCGGGCAACGAGCGGAAAGCCATGGAATGAGAACTTATACTGGCCGGGCCGTTCGTATGTCGAGTTGCCGTTCAGCGTCAGCGAGATGAACGGAAACATGCGCAGCTTGACGCGTAGGGTCACGGCGGCGGCATAACTGGGCGGCGTCAGGGGATCGGCGGCCAGGCGGTCGAGGACGGCGGCGACTTGGACGGGTAGCGGGCCGGCCTCATCTTGCGCGCGCACGGCGGGACCGGCCGTCAGGACGACGGCGGCGGTTGCTACAATCGAGATCAGGCGGGGGATCATCGGCCAAGCAAGCGGCTTGTTCATGCTGCGAGTATAGCTTCGAAAGTTCCAAGAATTCTGAATGTTCCGTTAGAGTATTTTGGACTTTTGGCCTGCGATTTCCGACAGCATCGTCCGAGCGTGATCCAGAGCAACATCACGCGTGTCGCCCGCAAGCATCCGCGCAATTTCCCGGCGCCGCTCGTCCGGATCGAGTGGCTCCGCCGTGATTGTGGTCACGCCGCGCTTCTCATGTTTCCTTAACGCATAATGGCTGTCGGCCCACGATGCGATCTGCGCCAGGTGGGTGACGACGACGACTTGCGACTCGGTCGCAAGTCGGCCCAGGCGCACGCCGACCGCGTTTGCGGTCGCCCCTCCGATCCCGGCGTCGACCTCGTCGAAGACGATGGCGGTTCGTTCACGCCTTTCCGCAAGGACGACGATGAGCGCGAGCAACACGCGGGAGAGTTCGCCGCCGGAGGCCGATTTCGCGAGTGGGCGGGCGGGCTCGCCCGGATTGGGCGCGAGCAACAGCTCGCAGCGGTCGGCACCGTTCGGCGTCGCTGCCATGAGTGCTTCGAGCCCGACGAAAAAGCGCGCGGCCGGCATTGCGAGGGCCGCAAGTTCGGCGACGACCGCCGCCTCGAGGCCGGCAGCGGCGCGCGCGCGCAGCGTTCGCAACCCGTCGCTCGAGGCTTGCAGCTCGACCGCCGCGGAGCGTTCGCCCGACTCCAACTCGACGATCCGCTCGTCGCGTGATTCATAGTTCTCGATCGTCTCCGCGAAACGCAGCCGCGCGTCGCAGACGGACGCGATGTTCCCGCCGTACTTCTTCTTGAGCCGATCGAGCAATTCGAGCCGCGCACCGATCGCCTCCGACTCGGCAGGATCGTACTCCGACGCTTCCCGTTCGCGAGCGAGCTCGAGCGCGGCATCGCGCGCCTCACTTTGCAAAGCCGCGACCGACTCGCTGGACGCGCCCAGCCGGTCGGAGAACCGGGCGATTCCGGCGAGCGAGCTGCTTGCGGCACCGAGCGCATCGATTGCGCCGCCCTCTCCCGCGAGCGCTTCGTGCGCGGCGGCGAGCGCAGCTGCGATGCGCTCGATGTTGGAAAGATAGTCCCGGCGCTCGTGCAGCCGCTCGTCCTCGCCTGGTTCGGGCGAGGCCTGGTCGATCTCGGTCAACGCGAATTTCGCGAAATCATAGGCGGCGAGCGCGTCGCCCGCATCGGAGCGGATGCGCGCCAGTTCGCGTGCGATCTCCGCGTGCGCCGCATGCGCTCGAGAGACGCGCGCACGGGCATCAACGACCTCCTCTCCGCCAAAACGGTCGAGTAGCTCGAGCTGATACGACGGGGAGAGCAGCCGTTGAGCCTCGTGCTGCCCGACTGTCTCGATCACGCGCTCGGAGAGCGCCCGTAGTTGGCCCGCGCTTACGGCGACGCCGTTGACGCGCGCCGAAGAGCGCCCCGAGGCCGACATCTCGCGTACGATCGCGATCGTCTCTCCGGCATCACTTTCAATCCCGCTGCGCGCGAGCTCTTCACGCAGCTCGACTCCGGTCTCGATCTCGAGCATCACGCGGGCCCGCTCTGCTCCGGCGCGAATCATCTCGGTCTCGCTGCGCGCGCCCAGCGCGAACGCGAGCGCCCCGAGCAACATCGTTTTCCCCGACCCGGTCTCGCCGCTGAAGACCGTCAGCCCGTCTGCAAACGCGACCTCGGCACGCTCGATCAGTCCGAAATCTTCGATCGTGAGCCGCTGCAAGGTCACGGCTTTAGCGCCTAACGCCGGTCTTCTTTTGAAAGGCGCTCCGCCCCAGGCTGCGCGCCCCCCAAGCTTTCGCTTGGGGCCCCCAATACCTCACGCGCGCTCACGACATTACTCAGATTGCGATTCCCCGAGGGCGCGCTCAACAACACTATCGTCGGTCCTCCTTGATTGGCACGCCCCAGCGCAGCTTCGTCTCCAGGCGCCTAAAGAACGCGCCGGTTTGCAACCGGACGAAGCGGACCGGCTTCGGATACCGCGTGATCGTCACCGTCGCGCCGGGTGAGAGATCGGCCATGACGTCGCCGTCGGTCTCGAGGTTCGCGTGGAGAACCTCCGAGTCGCAGTGGATCTCGATCACCGACGACGCGGGTACGATGAGCGGCCGCGAAAAGAGCGTGTGCGGAAGGAGCGGTGCAATTCCGAACGCGTCGACGCCCGGGGCGACGATTGGCCCGCCGGCCGACAGGAAGTAGGCAGTGGAACCCGTCGGCGTCGCGACGACGATTCCGTCGGATGGAATATGAGCAACGTCTTCGCCATCGAGCTTCAAGCCGAATGGGACGATCCGCGACGCGTTGCCCTTGTGGACGACGACGTCATTGAGCGCGAAGAGCGCCTTGCCGCCGCCCACGCAAGCTTGCAGGGCGACGCGGTCTTCGATCGCATATTCCTTGCCCTCGAAGATGCGAACGAGCGCCTCGAGCCCGCCGTCGGCGCCGTCGACCTCGGTCAAAAAGCCCAAGTGGCCGGTGTTTACGCCCAGGAGCGGGATGTCGTGCGGCGCGGCGATCCGTGCCCCGCGCAAGAGCGTCCCGTCGCCGCCGATCGTCACGAGCACGTCGGCTTCGGCAATGTTCGCCCCAGCGGTCGCCCAGCCGAGGACCCCATTCTGCTCGTCGGAGAGCGCGATCGTACATCCATGCGATCGCGCGATCTCGGTCGCGCGCGCGGCAGTCTCGCGCGCGCGTTCGCGCTGCAGATCGATGTAGAAGGCGACCACCCGCCGCGCCAAGGCCTTCATGCGTGCCCTTCATCAACGACGCGGTCGAGGCGCGCATCGTCGAGGGCCGCGCCCTGGGGCCGCAAGAGGAAGAAAAACTCGATATTTCCCGCAGGTCCGCGCAACGGCGAGGCGGTCACGTCGACTGCGAAGAGGCCGGCCGGGGCGAGCGCGTCGCGCACCTCGCGCAGGACCTTGCGATGCAGCGCCGGATCGCGCACGACGCCGTTGCCGACGTGCTCGCGTCCGACTTCGAACTGCGGTTTGACGAGCGCTACGATCCCGCCGCGCTCACCCAGGAAGCGCGCCACTTTCGGGACGACCGTGCGTAGCGAGATGAACGACGCATCGACTACGATCAGATCGAACGGCTCGGTGAACGCATCGTCGGCGAGGAGCCGCACGTTGGTTCGCTCGATCGTGGTCACGCGCGGATCGTTGCGGAGTTTCCAAGCGAGCTGCCCGTAGCCGACGTCGAGGGCGACGACGTGGGCTGCGCCGTGCGCGAGCAACGCATCGGTGAACCCTCCGGTCGACGCGCCGACGTCGAGAACGCGCAGGCCGCGGACATCGAGTTCGAAGGCGCGCAGCGCCGCGTCGAGCTTTTCACCGCCGCGGCTGACGTATCGCATCGGCTCTTCGACGACGATGGCGCAGGGGTCGGGGACGTGCGCGCCGGGCTTGACATGCGGCGAGCCGTCGACCTGAACGCGCCCGGCTAGAATCAAGCCGCGCGCCTGCGCGCGCGACAACCCGGTCCGCTCGGCTACGACCATGTCGAGTCGCTTAGAACGGGATTTGTTCGTCCTCGGCATCTTCATCAGTGAGCGGTTCTGCTGCTCCGTTTTCGCTATCATCGCGAGAAGCGTCCTCAATCGACTTGCGAGCAGCGTTGAGTAACGCGGTGCAACGACGGGCAAGTTCCTTACCCTGCTTGTAGAGTTCCACGGACTGATCGAGGGTGACGTCCTCGCTCTCAAGCTTTGTAACTATCTCGTCCAGCCGCTTCAAGCTGGTTTCGAAATCGTCGGCCTTACTCTGCGCCATCGTTCCTCCGATCTTCGACGCGGGCCACCAGCGTTCCGCGAGCGACTTTAGCAGAGATTTCCGCACCCGTGGGTACCGTGTGGGCGTCCCGCACGACAACCCCGTCTCGGCGAACGATGGCGTACCCGCGTTGAAGAATCGTTTCCGGGTTGTTGCCGTCGAGCTTTGCCTCTAGGAATTGGGCCCTTAGCGTCCTAGCAGCAAAGCCGCGCCTCATGGCCGGTTCCAGCAGCGCGCGCGCGGCAGCAGCCCTAGCTCGATCGCGCTCGATCCTCTCCGTGCCCGCGCGCCCGAGCCTGTAGCGAAGAATTTCGAGTTCCCCTTTGCGCTGAGATAGGCGGCGCGTCGGATCGAACGGCTCGAGCCGGCGCACGAGCGACGTAACGCGCTCGAACCGGCCCCGCAGCGCGAGTTCTGCCTCGCGAAGCAACTGCATCGTCGCTCGATCCAGGCGCTGTTGCCGGGGCACAAAAAGCCGCGCCGGATCGGCGACAACCGAATACCGCACGGCTTGCGCAAGCTCGCGACCCGCATCCTTTAGATGCCGGTCCAGCACGCGTCCGAGGGTGCGCTCGTGGCGCTCAATGTTCCGAAGTAGCTCGCTGCGCACGGGGACGATGAGGCTGGCTGCGAGGCCTGGCGTCGGAGCCCGTAGATCGGCGACGAGATCGGAAATCGAGACGTCCTTTTCGTGGCCGACCGCTGATACGACCGGAAGGCGGGAGCGCAAGATTGCGCGCACCACCGTCTCGGTGCTGAAGGCAAACAGGTCTTCAAAAGAACCGCCACCGCGAGCGACGACGATGACATCGACATCAAGACGGGATGCTTTGTCGATCGCGTCTGCAATTTCTATTGCGGCTCCGGTGCCCTGAACCGGCGTATCCACAATGACGATCTCAACATGCGGTGCGCGTTTAGCGACTTCCGTCGTGAAGTCGGTCGCTCCGCGACCTTCGCTGGACGAAACCAAGGCAATGCGAAAGGGAAATCTCGGAAGCGGGCGCTTTCGGTCAGCGTCGAAGGCGCCCTCGTCGGCGAGCTTTTTCTTGAGCTGCTCGTACTCGGCGTGGAGATCGCCGACTCCCTCAAGCGTGATGGTATGCGCGATTAATTGATAAGTACTACGCCTGTCGTACGTCTCGATTCGCCCGGTCGCTACCACGGCGACTCCGTCCTTGAGCGACGGCAGCCTTACAGCATCGGCCTTCCAGACGACGCACTCCAAGACAACCTCGTTCTCTTTGAGCCTAAAATAGACGCTGCCGCTTGAATGCCGTGAAAAATTCGAAATCTCGCCGCGCACGCCGATCTCGTGCAGCCACTTGTTCTCTTTGAGAACCTTTCGAATGTACTGGACGACTTTGCTGACGCTGCGGATAGGCGGGGTCGTGCGCAGCGGGCGCATCATGGCGGCGCGTTGTCCAGCCGTTCGAACACTTTGCCGTCGCCGACGGTATCGGGCGGAATCGTCGGCGGGGTCTTCGGCTCTGCCGGCGGCGCGAGCGCTGCGCCGTGCGATACGCTGCACGGTTGCGGCTCCGTCCCGGCGAGGAAGACTTCGGTCTTCCCGGAGCACAGCGCGACCTTCCTGACCTCTCCGCGCGGGAACACAAATTCGTGCTTGGGCGTCTTCGCGAGCGCCGCCTTCATGAAGCGTGCCCAAATCCGTGCGGGGATATTGCCGCCGTACGACTCGTTCATTTTGCGGTAGTCGTCATTTCCGAGCCACACCGCGGCGACGAGGTCGGGCGTGTAGCCGATAAACCAGGCATCACGATAATCGGAGGTCGTCCCGGTCTTGCCGGCGGCAGGGCGGCCGATCTGTGCGTTCGGATAGCCGGTCCCCTCGTTGATGACGCTCTGCAGCATTGAGGTCATCACGTAGGCCGTCCCGGCGCTGACGACTTCGGTCTCTTGCGGATACTGATTGTCGAGGATCGCGGTCCCGAGCGAATCGCGCACGATCCGAATCGGCGACGGATCGATATGGATCCCCTGGTTCGCCAGCGTCGCGTAGCCCGTCGCTTGATCGAGCGGCGTCACGACCGAGGTTCCGAGCGCAAGCGACAGGTTTGCTTCGAGCGGCTCCTTGACGCCCATCCGCTTCGCATACTGGATGACCTTGTCGATTCCCAATTGTTCAGCGAGCTTGACCGCGACGATGTTGCGCGACTGCGCGAGCGCGTACCGCAGCGTGATCGCACCGAAGTAGCGATGGTCGTCGTCTTGCGGCGCCCAGCGCGTCCCATCGCCCATCGGATAGCTGACCGGATCGTCGTCCATGATCGTCGTCGGCGGCATCCCGCTATCGATCGCCGCCGTATAGACGTACGCCTTGAACGAGGAGCCGGGCTGACGGCGCGCTTGCCATGCGCGATTGAACTGATCTTTGAGTGAAAAGCCCTTCCCGCCGACCATTGCGAGGATCTCGCCGGTCGACGGCCGGAGCGCGATGAGCGCGGCTTGATGGGCGCCGATCCCTTCCGCTGCGGCTTGGTCGAGCCCCCAGTCGACGGCCGACTGGGCATCATCTTGCATCTGCGGATCGAGCGTCGTGTAGACCTCGAGCCCGCTCTCGAATGTCGCCTGCGACCCGAAGGTCTGCTCCAAGATGTGCGTGACGTACGTCGTAAAGTACGGGAAGCGATACGATTGCAGCCCGGCGGGACGTTCCGCAATCAGGCCGAGCGGAGCGTCTTGGGCTTGCTGCGCCTCCTGCCCGGTGATGAATCCACTGGCGGCCATCCGCTCGAGCACGTGGCTCTGGCGTTCCTTGGCGCGGTCCAGGCTCACGAACGGCGAGTAATCGGACGGCGCGGCCGGCAGTCCGGCCAGGATCGCCGCCTGCCCGAGCGTGAGGTGGCCGACGTCGGTCCCGAAATAGGTGTGCGATGCGGCTTCGACGCCGTACGCGCCGGCGCCGAGATAAATTAGGTTCAGATAGCGCTCGAGGATCTCGTCTTTCGTATAGTAGCGCTCGATCTCGATGGCGAGCAGCGCCTCTTCGATCTTGCGCGAGAGCGAGACTTGATTCGAGAGAAACAGCGCGCGCGCCAACTGCTGCGTGATCGTCGACGCGCCTTGAAACTGCTCGTGCCGCCAATCGGCCCAGCCCGCGCGCAAAATCCCGCCGATGTCGACGCCGTGATGCGAATAAAAGTGCTGGTCTTCAGTCGCGATGAAGGCATTGCGCACGACGACCGGGATGCGATCGATCGTGACCCACGTGCGGTTCTCACGGTACAAGTTCGCCAGCAGCGAGCCGTCGCGCGCGTAGACGCGCGTCGAACGCGACGGCTGGAAGTCCGCCAGGCGGTTGATGTCGGGCAAGTCGTTCGAATACGACGCGATGATCCCCGCGATGATGCCCGCTGCAAACAGAACGGCGAAGACGGCGGCGGCGATCGCTATTTTTAGAGCGCCGGGCCCTTTCTTCACAGCGTGCTCGCTTTGGATAGAACGCCGTTCACGAAGCGGCCTGAGTCCTCCGTGGAGAATTTCTTGGCCAGCTCCACGGCTTCATTGATGACAACCGGTTTGGGGACGAGCGGCCGGTGGCGCAACTCGAAGACGCCCATGCGCAGCAGCAGGCGATCGATCGTCGGCAAGCGGTCGATCGTCCAGCCCTCAAGCAACGGTGCGATAAGCTCGTCGCTCTGCGGAGCGTTTTCGAGCGTGCCGTAGACGAGGTCCTTGATGAACGCGTTGTCGGTGCCTCGCACCCTCGCAAACGTTTCGTCGAGCACTTCTCCGGTATCCCGGTGCCCCACTTCGACGCTGAACAGCGCTTGCAATGCAATCTCGCGCGCGAGGCGGCGGCTGGGCACGTTAAACGACGGCCCGGGCGGCGATGAAGCGGCTCGGCAGGAACTCGACGTCGACGCCCCCCGCGCGAAACGCTTCGCTGCGCAGGACGTCGCGGCAGATCTCGATGGTCGTCGGCACACCTTCTATACGTGTTTCCGAAAGCGCACGTTCCATGCGTGCGATGGCGTTGGCTCGCGTGCGGCCGACCGCAACGACCTTGGCCAAGAGAGAGTCGTAGTACGGCGGGATCTGGCTCCCGGCGACGATGTGCGTATCGACGCGGACGCCGGGGCCACCCGGGAACTCGACATCGACCAAGGTCCCCGCACTCGGGGCGAAGCCGTTGGCCGGATCTTCCGCATTGATGCGGCACTCGATCGCATACCCGTGCGGACTCATATCGTCTTGTGCGAATCCGAGGTGCTCCCCGGCCGCAATGCGGATCTGCTCCTTGACCAGGTCGACGCCGTAGATCAGTTCCGTAATCGGATGCTCGACCTGGATGCGCGTGTTCATCTCCATGAAGTAGATTTCGCTGCCGTCGACGAGGAATTCGAGCGTTCCGGCGTTGCTGTAGCCGACGGCGCGCGCCGCCGCGAGCGCCGTGGCGTGCAGCTTCTCGCGTATCGGCTCGGAGAGCGCGGGCGCGGGCGCCTCCTCGATCAGCTTTTGATGCGACGGTTTTTGGATCGAGCAGTCGCGTTCGCCCAAATGGACGATCGTTCCGAAGCGGTCGCCGAGCACTTGGACTTCGATATGCCGCGGCTTGCGCACGAGCCGCTCGAGGTACAGACGCCCATCCCGGAAATTCGCTTCCGCCTCGGCTTGCGCCGTCGCAAAAGCGGACGGCAAGTCATCCTCGCCGTCGACGACGCGCATCCCCTTGCCGCCACCGCCGGCAGTCGCTTTCAGCAACACGGGATACCCGATCCGCTGCGCTGCGGCGCGCGCGTCGGCGAGCGAGCGCAAGATCTCGCTTCCCGGCGTCGTCGGGACGCCGGCTTCCGCCATCTTTCGGCGTGCCTCTGCTTTGTCGCCCATCGAGGCGATGGTGGCGGGCGGCGGCCCGATGAACGCGAGATCGTGATCGATGCAGATCTGCGCAAAGCGCGCGTTCTCGGCGAGGAAGCCGTATCCGGGATGGATTGCGTCGGCTCCGCAGATCAGCGCCGCGGAGATGATATTGGCAACGTTGAGATACGAGCGCGCTGCCGGGCCGGGCCCGACGCAAAATGCTTCGTCGGCATGACGGACATGCAGCGATGTGCGATCCGGCTCTGAAAAAATCGCGACCGTCGGGACGCCGAGCTCATGTGCCGCACGATTGATCCGTAGCGCGATCTCGCCACGGTTCGCGATAAGTATCTTTCTGAACATGTCTTAAGAGCGGTCGATCGCGAACAAGGGCTGGCCGTAGTCGACGGGCTGGCCTTCGGCGACGTAGATACACGCGACCCGTCCGGCCCCGCGCGAGCGTACCGGATTGCGGATCCCCAGCGCCTCGATCTGGGCTAGTTCGCGGTCCCCGTCGAGGGAGTAACCCTCCTCGACCGGCGGGCGCTGGAAATGAAGCACGCCGACGACCTCGGCGGTAATCACATCGTACGTGCGGTTGGTCTGCTCGCCTCCGGAACCCGGCGCGACTGCCCGCGCATTCGGGACGGCGCGACGCAGTTCGATCTCGGCCGCATCGTCGGCGACGCGGATGCGAACCAGATCACTCTCCGCGAACGCAGCCGCAATCGGCCTCAGGCGATGTTCGACCGTCTCCTCAAACATTTGAAAGGCGCTCCGAGCCTAGCTCTCCGCGCCCCCCATGCTTCGCATGGGGCCCCCGGGCCTCACGCGCGCTCAACATACTTGCTAAGGAACGATTCCCCGAGGCCGCTGCTATGCACATCCTGTGCGCATCGGCAGGCTCCCCTCCATAGTCGCTCGGCGCGCTCAACAACATTACTGGCACGCGGGCTTCGCCTCCCCGGACCTCGCCTCCGCCACAGCGGGCGCTAGAGGGCAACCCCCTCCCCACCCGATATGGTATAAAAGGAACAGACGGAATGGCGATTGTCGAGCTTTCACCGCCGGGGTCGACCTCTGCCGCGGTGCTCGTTCACCCTGGCGGCCTGGAGCTTGGCGACGCGAAAACGCTCCTGGCGGAGGCTGGGATCGACGCGCGCGTTGCACGGTTCCCTTACCAGCCGGACACGCCGCAGGCGGCGGCGCGCGTCGTTTATCTCATCGATTACGACCGCCTCGCAAGCCTCGGACCGCATGACGACATCGAGCACGCGCTCGAGCTTATGGCCTCGTTCGGCAGTTGCGGGACGATCCTCGTCACCGAACCGAACGACGAGCGCGCATCGTGGCTCGCGAACAATCCGCATCTGGTCGGCTGGCTCGGCTCGCCGTTGGATGCGAATGCGATCCTAACGACGGTCCGAGCCGCGATCGCGTTCGCGCAAGCCCGCGACCGCCTCGAGCAGCTCACGGAGCTGACGGAAGAACAGTCCAAGGACACCGACCAGCTGCTCGAGATCGGGCTTGCACTCTCGGCGGAGCGCGACATCGCCGCTTTGCAACGGTTGATCGTCCGCAAGGCACGCGAGCTCACTGCTGCCGACGCCGGCAGCCTCTTCTTGGTCATCAACGAAAACGACGAAAAGAAATTGCGCTTCGCGGTCGCGCAGACCGGACCAGCCGACGAAGGCGTCCTCATCGGCGCGCTCCTACCGCTCTCGAGAGCGTCGATCTCCGGTTACGTCGCGGTCAGCGGCGAGGTCGTGCGGATCGACGACGCTTACCAGCTCGGCGAAGAGCACGAGTACCGCTTCAACCCGTCGTTCGACCAGAAGAACAACTACCGCACCAAGTCGGTCTTGTGCGTCCCGATGCTCAATCACGAGAACGAGATCGTCGGCGTCATTCAACTGATCAACAGCAAGCCCGACTTCGAAACGGTCCTCCAGTCGCCGGCGCACACCGAGGAGATCGTCTCACCGTTCAGCGACCACGACGAGCACGTGCTCCGGTCGCTCGCCTCGCAGGCCGCCGTCGCGCTCGAGAACAAGGCGCTGATCGAATCGATTCAAGATCTCTTCGAGCAATTCGTCCGAGCCTCAGTGAAAGCGATCGAAGCTCGCGACCCTGCGACGCAGGGTCACTCTTCGCGTGTCGCCTCGCTGACGGTCGCGCAAGCCGAGGCGCTCAACACGGTCAATGCGGGCGATTTCAAAGATCTCAAGTTCAACGCGGACCAGTTGCGCGAGATGCGCTACGCTTCGCTGTTGCACGACTTCGGCAAGGTTGCGGTCCCCGAGTACATCTTCGGCAAGTCGAAGAAGCTGCCGGATGGCCGGCTCGACGTGATCCGCATGCGTTTCTTGCTCGCGGTCGAACAGCTGCGCGTGCAAACTGCACATCGCAAGCTCGAGCTGCTCAAGAACGGCGCGCCGCTCGATCATCCCGATGTTCTAGCCATCGACGCCGAGACCGCGACGGCGACGAACGAGCTGATGACCTTGATGAAGACCGTCGAGGATGCGAACGAGCCGCGCGTCGTCGCGGAGGGCGTGGGCGACATCCTCGACAGCCTCTTGCAGAAGCACTACATCGACGTCGACGCGGAAAAGCCGATGCTCGACGCCCCCGAGTACGATTTCCTAAAGATTCCACGCGGCTCGCTGTCCAACGACGAGCGCGACAAAATGCAGCAGCACGTCACGCAATCGTTTTTCTTCCTGCGCGAGATTCCGTGGATTAAGACACCTTGGAAGAACGTCGCCGAGCAGGCCTACGGGCACCACGAGCATCTCGACGGGACCGGCTATCCGCGCGGCCTCAAATCGGCCGAAATCGTTCCGCAGGTGCGGATCATGACCATATCCGACATCTTCGATGCGCTTACCGCGAGCGACCGCCCCTACAAGAAGGCGATGTCGATCGAAAAGGCCCTCGACATCTTGGTCAAAGAGTTCGCCGAGCGCGGCAAGGTCGACGCCGGCCTCCTCGACCTCTTCATCGCGAAGAAAGTGTACGAAGGGATCATCAAGCCCGCCGCCTGAATCCGACGCCTTCATGGCGATCGTCGAATTTCGGGCCGTCAACAAGTGGTTCGGGGCCAATCAGGTCTTGCGCGATCTCGATCTCTTGGTCGAGCGCGGCGAGGTCGTCGTCGTCCTGGGCCCGTCGGGCTCCGGGAAGAGTACCTTGGTGCGCTGCATCAACCGGCTCGAGTCGATCGATAGCGGCGAGCTGATCGTCGACGGAATGCACGTCGAGGATCCCCGCACCGATATTCGCGCGCTCCGCGAAGAGGTCGGGATGGTATTCCAGCAGTTCAATCTCTACCCGCACATGACGGTCCTCGAGAACATCACGCTGGCCCCGATCCACGTGCGCAAGACGCCTCACGCCGAAGCGGACCGGATCGCCCGCGAGCTGCTGGCCCGGGTCGGAATCGCGGAAAAAGAAGCCGAGTACCCGCGCAACCTCTCCGGCGGGCAGCAACAGCGCGTGGCGATCGCTCGAACGCTGGCGATGCAGCCGCAAATCCTGCTCTTCGACGAGCCGACGAGCGCCCTCGATCCGGAGATGATAAACGAAGTCCTCGACGTGATGAAGACGCTGGCAAGTCAAGGATATACGATGGTCGTCGTCACCCACGAGATGGGCTTCGCCCGGCAAGTCGCGCACCGAGTCTGCTTCATGGATGCAGGACGGATCGTCGAAAGCGGACCGCCCGGCGACTTCTTCGGCGCTCCGAGTCACGAGCGGACGAAGCTCTTCCTTTCCCGCATCCTCACTGGGGGATAGCTCAGAGGAGATTCAACATGCACAGATCCTTGCGGCCGTGGTTTCTCGTCGCGCTCGCGGCGATGCTCTTGGGGACCTTGGCTCCCGCGCGGGCAGCCGAGACGACTCCCGATACGATCAAAGCGCGCGGCGTACTCAGAGTCGGGGTCAAGTTCGACGCGCCGCCCTTCGGTCAACTCGATCCGCGCACCAATAAGGTCGACGGCTTCGACATCGACATCGCGCGCGCGGTCGCGAAGACGATTCTGGGCGATGAAAACAAGATCGAGTTCGTCGGGGTCACTTCGGCCAACCGAATCCCGCAGCTGCAGAACGGGAACATCGATCTCATCATCGCGACGATGACGATCACGCAAGCACGAATGCAGCAGATCGACTTTTCGAACGTCTACTATCGCGCCGGTCAGTCGCTGCTCGTCCGCAAGGACTCACCGGTCAAATCGTATCGCGATCTCGCCGGGCGCAGCGTCTGCACCATCACGGGATCGACGCCGGAACAGACGATCCGGCGTGTCGCGCCGCGCGCGACCGTCATCGTCCTCGAGAGCTATCCCGAGTGCTTTACTGCACTCCGGGGCGGACGGGTCGACGCGGAGACGACCGACAACGTCCTGCTCTTCGGCTTGCAGCAGCAAGACCCGGCGAACTTCAAGCTGACCGGCGGGCTCTTCACCTTCGAGCCGTATGGGATCGGGATCGCAAAGGGAAACCGCGCGCTGGCCGCTGCCGTGAACACGACGCTGACGCACATCGCCGGGGACGGCAGCTACGCGAAAATGCACGCGAAATGGCTCAAGGAGTCTCCGCCCGGTGATTGGCGCTCGTGGTTCGCCGAGTCGCCCGAAAAAGCGGCGGAGCAATTCGCGACTCAATTCCCATCGCCGTCGCCGGCACCGGCCGCCACGCGCTAGGTGCATTGGTCCGTCCTCGTCGACAATGCGGGGGCATTGTTCGCGGGGCTCCTCATCACGCTCGAGGTCTCAATCCTCTCGTTCGTTTTCTCGTTTGCGATCGGCGTCGTCGTTGCGGTCCTGCGAGTCACGCCGAGTCGCCTCCTCAATCGCGCCGGGACGGCATACGTCGAGTTCATTCGTAACGTCCCGCTTCTCGTCGAGATCTTCTTCTTTTACTTCGCCCTTCCGAGCGTCGGCATACGCTTCGACGGCTTCTGGTCGGGAGTGTGCGGGCTCTCGATCTACACCGGCGCGTTCTTTGCCGAAGCGATTCGCAGCGGGATCTTCGCCGTCCCGAGCGGCCAGCTCGAAGCCGCTGAGGCTTCGGGCCTCTCGTACACGCAGGCGATGCGCTTCGTCGTTTTGCCGCAGGCGATCGCCATGACGATCCCGCCGATCGGCAACACGACCCTGAACATGATCAAGAACAGCTCGCTGGTCAGCACGGTCTCCGTCGCCGACATCCTGGGGACCGCAAATCTCCTGGGTGGCCGGACTTTCGCGTACACCGAATTGTTGGCCGGCGCGGCGCTCCTCTATCTCGTTATCACGATCCCGGCTGCGCTTGGGATCAACTTCACCGAACGCCGGCTTGCGATTCGCTGATGTTCGATCTCGGCTGGCTCTTCACGTGGGACAACATCCGCTTCTTGCTCGGCGGACTCGGGATGACGCTCGCCGTCGCCGGCCTCTCGATCGTGTTCTCGTCGATTCTCGGCCTGCTCTTGGCGTTTGCGCGGCTCTCCCCGGTCGCGCTGATTCGCTATCCGGCGATTTTCTACATCGAGGTGATGCGCGCGCTCCCGATCCTGCTCGTGATCTTCTTCACCTATTTCGCTCTCCCGCAGATCGGAATCAGGCTCTCGCCCTTTGCCGCCGGCGTCACCGCGATGTCGGCATTCACGGCGTCGCTCGTTGCGGAGATCGTCCGCGCCGGGATCCTTTCGGTTAATCGCGGCCTCGTCGAGGCCGCCTCCGCGCAGGGGCTGACAAGAGTCCAGACGCTGCGGCTCATCATCTTGCCCATCGCCCTACGGCGCATGATGCCGACGCTCGTTTCGCAGTTCATCACCTTGATCAAGGACACGTCGCTCACCGCGGTCATCGGGATCCTTGAGCTCGTGCGCCGAGCGCAGATCATCTACTCGGGCCCGCCGTTTCAGCCGATCCCGGTGTTCGCCCTCATCGCGCTGATCTATTTCGTGGTCAACTACGGCCTCTCGCTGGGGAGCCGCCGTTTGGAACAGGCGATCTAGCCCTTACTGCGGTTCAACGCTCCGAAGTTCGTCGGCCGCCAGCGCGTCGCGCAACGCTGCGTACGCCGGATCGATCTCAGCCAGCGGGACCAAGACGAACGCACGCTCCGCGAGGTGCGGATGCGGCACGACCAGGTCCGGCTCGTTGATGCGCTCGTCGCCGTACGTCAAGATGTCGAGATCGATCGTTCGCGGCCCCCACCGGTACGTCGTCGTCCGTCCGAGCTCGCGTTCGATCTCTTTGAGCCCGCGCAACAGCGCGCGCGGATCGAGTACCGTCTCGAGCGCCGCGACGGCGTTGATGAAATCGGCTTGTTCCGTCTCGCCCCACGGTTTCGTGCGATAGAGGAGCGAGCGCTTCACGATCGAGCCGAGCGCATCAAGGCGGACGATCGCCGTCTCAACGTTCGCCGGGGGATTCCCCTGATTCGAACCGATCCCGATATAGGCGAGTCTCACGAACCGTTGCGCGCGCGCAGTCGCACCACGGGCGTCGCGCCGCCGAGCAGTCCCGGTTTCCCGATCGCGATCTCGGCGTGCGCGATGCGCGGGTCGGCGAAAAGTGCCTCGAGGATTTCTTGACCGAGCCGCTCGAGCAACGCGAAGGACGTCGTCTCCACGATCGAACGGACGCGACTCTCAATGGCCGCGTAATCGACCGTGTCTTCGAGGGCATCGGAATGCCGGGCGCGCGTCACGTCGACGTCCAGCACGAGATCGAGGTCGAACGGCTGCGGCTGCTCGCGCTCACTCGGATTTGCTCCGTGACGCCCGAGCACGCGCATCCCGCGAATCTCGATCGTCTCGCTCAGGGAAGCGTTTCTCGCCAGCCGGCCGGACGCCAGCCCCGGACGATCGCATCCGCGACCCGCACGGCATCGCACATCTCGACGACGTCATGGACGCGGACGACGTCGATCCCCGCCGCCGCCGCGAGCGCGACGGCTGCGGCCGTCCCGAATGCGCGCGCGTCGACCGCCCGGCCGATCAGCTTGCCGATCGTCGATTTGCGCGACGGGCCGAGCAGCGTAGGGAAGCCGAGTGCGACGAGGCGGTCGAGTGCCGCGAGCAACGCGATGTTGTGCTCGGGCAGCTTGCCGAATCCGAGCCCCGGGTCGAGGAGAATGCGCTCGCGCGGGATCCCGGCGTCGAGCGCACGGGTGCCGGCCTCATCGAGGTACCGCATGACTTCGTCGACGACGTCGCCTTCGTAGACGGCAACAGGCTTATTGTGCATGATCGCGACCGGGACGCCGAGCTCGGCGACTGCGGCACGCAGTTCATCGTCGAGTCCCCAGATCGAATTGAGCATGTCGGCGCCCGCGGCGTGCGCGGCGCGGAAGACATCGGCTTTGAAGGTGTCGACCGAGACGATCGTGTCGTCCGGCGCGCGCGCTCGGATTGCCTTGACCGCCGGCAGCAGACGTGCGAGCTCCGTACCTGCATCGATCGGCGTATGTCCCGGACGCGTCGATTCCGCACCGACGTCGACGATGTCGGCACCGCCTGCGAGCTGAGCGAGGGCGCGGCGCGTCGCCGCTTCGATCTCGGGCGTCCCGTCACCCGAAAACGAATCGGGGCTGACGTTGACTACCCCCATGACGTACGTGCGCTCGCCCCATGCTAGGCGACGCCGGCGCACATCGAGCGCGCCGCGATCAGGTTTAGCGCGAAGCCGACTGTACGTTGGAGACCCACCAATCGCGCAGGGTCGCGACGACGAACGTCGATCCCGTCACGACGACCACGTCCGACGTGTCGGCGTTCCGCCGCGCGACCGCAAAAGCCTCGACCGGATCGGCGATCGCGCGTCCCCACGCGTCGAGATCGCTCGCGATGCTCGCGAGCCGCTGCGGTTTGATCGCGGTCCGGCCGGTCGCCTCGAACGATGTGAACGTGAAGGTCGCGGGGAGCTTGGCGAACGGCGCGAGGACGTGCGGGGCATCCTTGCTCTCGCTTATTGCGATCACGAACGAGAAGCGCCGCCCCGGAAACGTCTCGGCGAGCGCGTTCGCGAGCTCTCTGGCCTTGTCTTCATTGTGGGCGATGTCGAAAATCACGGCCGGATGCGACGGAAAGAACTCCATCCGTCCCGGGATCACGAGCGTCGCGAACGAGTCTTCGATTTCCCGCCGCGACGGCCGGAGATCGGCGGGCAACTGTTCGAGGGCGAGGATCGCGGTCGCGGCATTACGCTGCTGAAAGCGACCCAAAATCGGAAGCGCAAGCTCGTAGCGTTCGTGCGGCGTATGCACGACGAATGCTTGTCCATACGGTTCGCTCGGGCGCGCTTCGAGCGTCACCAGATCGCGCACCGACAGAAACGGCGCGCCCGCACGCTCGCAGCTGCGCTCGATTATCGCGCGCGGTCCGGGAGCGGCAACGTCCGAGACCAAGGGGACGCCGCGCTTTGCAATCCCGGCTTTGTCGTCGGCGATGCCCTCGAGCGTCGGACCCAAAATGTCGGTATGGTCGAACCCGATGTTCGTGATGACGCTCGTAACCGGCTCGATGACGTTGGTGCCGTCGAGCTTACCGCCGACCCCGACCTCAATGACCGCGACGTCGACGTGCTCTTGCGCAAAATATGAGAATGTCATCGCCAGCAGCGTTTCGTAGTAGGTCGGGCGTCCGAACTCGTAGGCAACGTGTTCGATCGTCGGCATCATCTCATCTAGGATCTCGGCAAACCGCTCTTCACCGATCGCGACGCCGTCGACTCGCGCGCGTTCGGTTACCGACGAAAGATGCGGTTTGGTGTGCAGGCCGGTACGTTTTCCCGAAGCCGAGAGCGCGGCCGCGATCATCGTTGCGGTCGAGCCCTTACCGCTCGTCCCGCCGACGTGGATCGTCCGGTACTTCGTTTGCGGATCGCCGAGCTCGCGCAGCAAGGCCCGCATACGCGCGAGCCGATTCGGCAATCGGCGCGATGCGGTCTCGTTGATCGTCCCCACGAGGTACGCCTGGGCGGCGGAAAACGTCATCTTATAGGCGCTCCGCCCCCGGCTGCGCGCCCCCCATGCTTCGCATGGGGCCCCCAACCCGTGGGCTCCCTCATCGTCCTGCTCACAAAACCATTCCCCGAGGGGTCGCCGAACAACATCGTCTTTAGACTAAGGCTCCTGAACGATTCCTACACACTTCTATACTTCGGAAAACGGAAGAGCGTTCGCGACTTTTGGCATACTTCAGCCGTCCTTTACCCGGTCTGCCAGGAGGTCCAACGCATGGGGCAGCGCGGGCAAAACGACCTCGAGGGTCTCGCGGACCGCCTTCGGGCTTCCCGGAAGGTTCACGATCAGGGTCGCGCCGCGGACCCCGGCGACGGCGCGCGAGAGCATCGCCGTCTTGACGAACCGGGCCGAGGCAGCCCGCATCGCCTCGCCGATCCCGGGGATCTCGTAGTCGAGGACGGCCGCAGTCGCCTGGGGGGTCCGGTCCCGCGGGCTCAATCCCGTCCCCCCGCTGGTCAAGACGAGGGCCACCCGCTTGACATCTGCGAGCTCGATCAATACGGCGGCGAGCGCCGCTTCATCGTCCGGCAAGACCCGCGTCTCCCCGATCGCGTATTCGTTTCCCAGCAGCTCGCGGACAACGGGGATGCACGCATCGGGGCGCGTCCCGGCCGCAGCTCGATCCGAGAGGATCACGACCGCGGTCGAGTAGCTCACCGCGCGCTCCAAGCGCCGCTCTTTCCCCCGCGTTTTTCCAACAGTCGCGTCCCGTCGATGACGATGCCTCTGTCGAGCGCCTTCGTCATATCGTAGATCGTGAGCGCGGCGACGCTCGCCGCGACGAGCGCTTCCATCTCGACGCCCGTTTGCGCGTTCGTTCGGGCGGTTGCTTCGACGCGCACTTCCGTTGCAGTCGTCCATTCGAACGTCACTTCGACGCTTGCGAGCGGGAGCGGATGGGCGAGGGGGATCAGCTCGGACGTCCGCTTGGCAGCCATGATTCCGGCAACTTGCGCTGCCACGAACGCGTCGCCCTTGGGCAACGTCGCTTCGCGCAACGCCGACGCGGCGCCGGCCGACATGCGGACTCGACTCTCCGCGCGGGCGACGCGCTCGGTGACCGCCTTCGCACCGACGTCGACCATCACGAGCGATCCGTCAGGCGCGATGTGGGACGGCTTCTTCATCGTGCTCGCGTCGGCGCTGCGCTCTGGAAACGCAGCCAAATTAGGGCCAGCACGCCGAGGCCTGCAAAAAGAATGCCGTGCTTCACGTGGACGCCGCCGAATAGCCCCACCCAATAGAGGACGGCGACGGTGAAGAACGCGACTGCCAGGACGATGGCGAGAATCTTCATGCGATCACTTTCGTTGCGAAGAGGACGGCGCAAACCGCGCCGACGACCAGACAATACCACCCGAACGGGCGCAGGTCGTTGCTTTCGAAGTACTTCGTCAGGAACGCGACGGATGCATACGCGACGATCCCGGAGAGGGCGCCGCCGGCCAGCGCTTCGGTCAGGATGGCGCTGCCCGACGGCGTGAACAGGAGCGGGACCTCGACGACGGACGCCGCCAAGATCACCGGCGTCGCCAGTAGGAACGAGAAGCGCGCGGCCGACTCGTGATCGAGGTCGGCCAGCAGCCCGGCGACGATCGACGTCCCGGATCGCGAAATCCCAGGTAAGAGCGCAAGTCCTTGCGAGAGGCCGATCAGCGCACCATCGAGCCAGCTGATTTCCTCGAGCACGCGATAGCCTTTCCCGCGCCCTGCGTGCTGAGCTCGACGTAAGCGCTCGCCCAGGAACATGATCGCTCCGTTCGCGACCAGGAAGAGCGAGACCGGGAGCGGCGAGGCAAACAACGAGCGGACGGTCGACTCAAAGTAAACGCCCAGAAGCGCGACTGGGATCGTACCGGCGATCAGCAGCCAAGCGGTCTTCTCGTCGGACGTCCCATCGAATCGTCCGCGTACGACGCTGCGCACAAACGCGGTGATGATCCCTTTCCATGTCGTGCGGTAGAAGACGACGAGGGCAAGCGCCGTCCCCAGGTGCAGCGCAACGACGAACGACAAGAACTGCGGGCTCTCGCGCGCGATCTTCCAATGCAGCAGCGCAGGAATTAACACGGTGTGACCCAGGCTGCTGATCGGGAAAAGTTCGCTGACGCCCTGCAAGGCGGCAAGAAACATTGCCTGCGCAAAAGTCAAGCTTGCGCGTTACTCTGACTGGAACTCCACCACGAAACGGTATGACGATGCGATCGGCTGGCAATTCTCGATCGCCGTTTGAAACCGGCTTCCCTTTGCAGCATCCAGTGCGGCCTTGTCGAGGAGATGGTTGGCCGTCTTGTAGATCGAGACGCCCGTTACCTGACTCTTTTCGTTCAAATCGACCTTGACCTCGACGTTACCGGTAATCCCTTGTTGCCGAGCGATGTCGGGCGTATCGGGCGCGACCGCACTGACGGTTCGCGCGGCGACTTGCGGATTCGCACACGGCGGCTTGGTCGGCGCCGGAGGCGGCGCGGTCGAGAAGCCCGGCGCGATGCCGTTCCCGCCGGCTCCGGTCCCGCCGCTGGTCCCACCGGGCGCGCCGTTGACGTTGCCCTGCGCGGGCGGGGCGACTGCCTCGGTCGGTCCCTGAACCGTTTGCGTGTGCGTCTTCGGCGGTTCCACCTTCAGCTTCGCGGCCGGAGCGGGCGGCGGCGGCTGCGTGATCTTTGGTCGCGGTGTCGGCGGCGGGGTCGGCTGCGGCGGCGGCGACGGCGTCGGGACGATGATCGCGACCTTTTTGGTCACCGAGACTTTTTGGATCTCTTCCTTTGTGACGTCAGGCTGTTTCCACCGCGCGACCAACGGACCGACCACGATGTGGAGCAAGATCGAGATTCCGAACGCGTAGAGCAGAAACGAGCGCGCGCGCTGGAAGCGCGGCGGCGTCCCCGGCGACTGCGAAGCCATTACTCCTTATTGCTTTCGACCTTATTTGCGAGTCCGAAGTTGGTGAGATCCTCAGATTTGGCCGCATCCATCACCTGAAGGATGACGCCGTAGGTCGCCTTCGGGTCAGCCTTGATGATGACGCTGTTGAAGCGGTGACCGGTCTGGTCGGCCAGATCCTTGAAAGTCTGCGCGGCCTGATGGATCTGCACCTGACGGGAGCCGATTTGGATGCGGTCTTTGTCATCGATGATCACGACGATTTGCGAGTCCTTGACCTTGTCCTGATTCTTGGCATCGGGCAGTTTCGGCTCTTTGGTAACCGCGGCAAGGATGATGAAGATGATCAACAAGACCAAAAGCACGTCCGTGAAGGGCGTGATGTTGATCGCTGACATCACTTCGTCGTCGTCTTGTCCCGTCGTGACCGCCACGTCTACAGGCGCTCCGCCCCAGGCTGCGCGCCCCCCAAAACTTTGCTTTGGGGCCCCCCGACCATAGCGCCCCTCAGCGTTGTGCCGGAGGCGACACGCCCCGCGGGGGCGCTAAAGAACTCTATTGCTTTCATGATGTTACAAAGCCGACGTCTTCGAGATCCGACAGCCGCGCCGCATCGAGAATTCGGATAATGATTCCATACGGCGACTTCTGGTCGGCGATGATCGAGACGTGCAGGTGTCCTCGCCGCTTCGCGACTTCGGCGACGTCGGCATAGATGTGCTGCTCATCGGTCCGCTTCCCGTCGATGAAGATCACGCCGCGCTGGTTGACATCGATCTCGATCGTCTTTTTCTTGTCGTCGTTGTTCGGAGAATTGGCGCTCTTGTTGGGCAGCTCTTTTTGAAAGCCCGGCGGCGTGATCAACGCGGCGAGGATCATGAAGATGATGAGCAGGACCAGCAGTACGTCCGTGAAGGGCGTGATGTTGATCTCCGACATCACTTCGTCGCCACCCGGTTTCGAGGATATGACCGACACGGAACTCTCTTGTTACGTGCGCGCAGTCGCCGCCGCGGTCCCGCCGACCGGTTGATAGAGATCGGTCGGGATCGGCTCACCGGTGTTATGGAAGTGGAGCATCTCCGCAAGCTGATTGGCGGCAACGGTGTAGTCTTGCGAGATGGTCTTGATGCGAGCTTTGAAATAGTTGAAGAAAATGACCGCGAGAATCGCGACGAACAGACCGGCAGCAGTCGTTATCAGCGCTTCCGAAACACCGGCCGCGACGACCGCGGGGGTCGAATTGCCCTTGAGCGCGATGTCTTGGAAGGCGCGGATGATCCCGAGCACCGTCCCGAAGAGACCGACGAAGGGCGCGATGACCGCGATCGTCCCGATGACCGGGAGATTGCGGTCGAGGAGATTTAGGTTCTCCATCAGCGCGATCGAGAGGGCCTCGGAGATATCGCTGCGATCCTTGTCGCCGCGCAGCAAGCCGAACTCGAGGATGCGCGGCAGCATCCCTTTGCTCTCGCGGCAGACGCGGATCGCTCCCGGAATATCGTTTTGCGCGATGTGCGTTCCGATTTGCCGCAAGAGCTCCCGCGAGTCCGAGCGCTGCGTCGAGTAGAAATACACGCGCTCGATGACGATCGCGACCGTCACGATCGAGCACACGACCAGCGCCCACATCGCCGGCCCCCCGGCAACGACGAAGCTGAAAAAGCCTGAAAAGAAATCCACGGTTCCTTGCCGCCTCCGATCTTGCTGCAGGCCTGCCTTTAGGCCACCCCTGGGCCCTTACCTGTTTATCGAAATCTTAGCTTTCGGTGAGAAGTCAATGCTTAGCTGCCGTCACGCTCACCGATATCAAGACGCGCCGCCAACGCATTGGCTCGCTCGAACAAGGCCTCGAGCTCAGCCATGTCGCCCGCATCGATGCGATCCGCGACGGCGGCGATCGCAGCGGCGAGCGCGCGCAAGCCCGGTGCGATCGCTGGTCCATTTGCAGCGACGATAGATGACCACATCGGCCAGGCAGAACGTGCCAATCGTAACATCGACTCCAGCCCTGGTCCGTACAGCTGAGCGATCAACGGGTCGTCTTCCCCGGCCAGCCCCGCGGCCAAAACCGTCGAGAGCAGCTGCGGGACGTGCGACGTCAACGCGACGACGCGATCGTGCCGCGCGGCGTCGAGCGCGACCGGCCGCGCTCCCATCCCTATTATGAAGTCGACGGCGCGTGCGTCGAGCTGAGCGTCGCCGGTCGGGACGTATGCCCACGGACGCTCATCGAAGAGATCGGCCCGCGAAGCCGCGGGTCCGCTCCTTTCGGCGCCGGCGAGGGGATGGGTCGGGACAAAACCGTGCACGCGCTGCACGAACGGCTGGAGCGGAACCTTGACGGAAGCGACGTCGATCACCAAGAGCGTCCGGCCGGGCGGCGAGGAAGCACAGCGTTCCAGGATCTCGAGCGTCGCCTCGAGCGGCGCCGCGACGGCCAACGTCTCGCCGCGACCAATCAGCTCGCCGACCTGTGCGACCGCCTCGTCGACGATCCCGTGCGTGCGCGCGTAAGCGATCGTCTGCTGCAGCGGATCGAAGCCGACGACGCGATCGCCGCGGGCGCGCGCGCGGCGCGCGATCGATCCGCCGATCACTCCCAGTCCGGCGACGGCGATCGTGCTCAGTGTTCGCGCTCGATGAGATCCGGACGCAGCACGCGCGCGCCCTCGAGAAAGACGTGGACGATCTGATCCTGCCGCAGATCGGTATTCAAATGGATCAGGACGCGTACGCAGCGCGCGAGCCCGCCGGTTACGTCGATCTCCGTGAAATTCAACAAGGGAACGAGCGTCCAGCCCATTCGCCGTGCAGCCGCCGCCGGAAACGCGGTCGTCAAATCCGGGGTCGCCGAAAAGAGCGCCGAAGCGATTTGCGCGGTATCGACGTCGTTCTCGGCGACGATCGCCGCCAGAAGGCGCTCGGTCGCAGCCAGGATCGCTTCGCTCTCGTCGCGCTCGACCGTGATCGCGCCGCGGATTCCTCGGACCATCGTCATGGTGAGATCCCGGCCGCGGTCCGCTTGATCTCATCGAGCGCGCGCGACTCGCGCTCGGTCGGCGGCCGCGTCCGTCCCGGGCCGAGTGCTCCGAGCGCGAGCGGACCGAACTGCGTGCGGACCAGCGTGACGACGGGATGTCCCACGCTTTCGAACATGCGGCGCACCTGGCGGTTGCGTCCTTCGTGCAGCGTGATGTCGACCGTCGAGCGATCCTTGCGGATCGCCACGGTCCGCACCCGCGCCGGCCCCGTCCGCTCGCCCTCCAGCCGAATTCCTTCCACTAAACGGGCCAACTCCGCCGAGCCGATCCGGCCGCGCACCGTCGCGCGATAGGTCTTCGCAACGCCGAAGCGCGGATGCGTAAGCGCATGGGCAAGGTCGCCGTCGTCGGTCAGCAGCAGAACGCCGGACGTGTCGTAATCCAGGCGTCCGACTGGGACGACGCGTGCCTCGACGCCGCTTTGCTCGATCAGCTCCGCGACGGTTCGGCGCCCCTGCGGATCGCGCATCGTCGTGACGACACCGACCGGCTTATGAAGAACGAGCGAGGTGAAACGTTCGGCCGGGGCGACCACGCGGCCGCGAAATTCGACCCGATCGCCGGGCGTTATCTGCGTCCCCAGGCGCGTGACGACGGTGCCGTTGACCCGGACCTCTCCGGCGGCGATCAGATCCTCGGCGCCGCGCCGCGACGCGACGCCTGCGCGAGCGAGATAGTGGTGGAGACGCAATGCATTCTAGGTGCGCCGAACGAGCGCGACATTCATCCCGGCGAGAGCGAACGCGGCCCGCTGACGAAGACGTTGCCGCGAAGGTAGAAACGCAGCGGAAGCTCAGCGGCTTTGCTCAATCCGATGCGGATGCTCTCCGCAACGTCGGCGTCGGGCACGCCGCCCGCGGCAAGGCGCAGCGCGCCGCCGGCACAGAGATCGACTCCGTCTTGCGCCGGTCCGATTCCGAAGGCTTGCGTCAGGCGGCCCGGACCTCGCGTGAGATCGCGTTCGCGCTCGACGCCGCGACGCGCGCGCATGAGCTCGACCCCTTCGAGCGGCTCGAGCGCGCGAATAAGGATTGCGGCGCCGATGCCTTTTCGTTCACTGGCCACATTGAGACAATACTGCGCGCCGTAAATGAAATAGACGTACGCAAAGCCCCGCGCGAGGTACATCGAACGATTGCGCGGCGTCGGCCCGCGATACGCATGCGACGCGGGATCGACGGCGGGAAGATACGCTTCGGTCTCAACGATGCGGCCGCAGACGCGGCCTTCGGGAAGGTCGTGGACCAAGACCGTCCCGAGCAAGAAGCGCGCGAGCGCCGAGGTTTCGGTCGGCAGTTCCGGGCGCCGCAACGAGCGATACCGGCGGCTCACGCCGCGACGTGCAACGACACCTCGGCGCGCGCGCGTGCTTCGAGATCGGCAACTTTCTCGCGGTCGACGGAATGGATGCGCGCCTGCGCGAGGCCGTTGAGCGAGCAGCGCAACGTCACGTAGGGCATCGCGAGCGCGGGCGGGATGGGACGCCGGCCTTCGACCTCTGCGACGATCGCATCATCGGCGATCTCGATGTCGAGCGCGCCCGAGCCGCGGCCGCGCAGCGCGCCGACGACCGCGGTCAGCGCGGCGTAGCCGATCTCGCGCCCCTCGGCACCGCCCAGCCGGCGGACGCGGAAGCCGGTCCGCATCAGCGACTCGCCCGCCGCGCCGCTGACGAGCGCATAGACGACGCCCTCGCCGCGCTCATCCGCTGCATATCCGATCCTCACGTCGGCGGCCTTCCGCCGGGTAGTACCCGTAATCATGGTTCCTTCAGTCATTGTAAAATCGAACGTTTGTTCGAGTCAAGTGTTGGCCCCGAGGAGCTTGCCGTAGAGTGCGGCTAAGCGGTGGGCCTGGACTTCGATACTAAAGCGCTGATATGCCAATTGAATGGCACTTTGCTGGGACGTCGCTGAGGTCGAGGCCTCCAACGCGGCAGCGACCTTCCCGGCCTCCGGGGCGACGAGCCGGGCCCCTTCGCCGAGAATCTCGCGCGTCTGAGGCGTATCGACGGCGACGATCGGGAGACCAGCGGCCAGCGCTTCGACCAGGACGAGCCCCTGCGTCTCGGAGATGCTGGGGAAGAGCAAGGCATCGGCGGAGGCATAGAGGTCGGGCATCTCAGCCGCGGCGACCGGGCCGGCGAAGCGCACCCGCTCCCCGAGGCCCAGCCGCCGGACCTCCCGCTCGAGCGACCCTTGCAAGGGACCCTCACCGACGAGCGCCAGCCGGACGCGCGGCGGGGCGGCGGCACAGGCCGCGATCGCGAGTTCGACGTTCTTTTCCGGCGCCAACCGGCCGACGCAGAGCACGACGAGGGTGCCGGGCTCGGCACCCAGACGTTCGCGCAGGTCCGCGCGCCGGCGCCCGGCTCGGAAGCGCTCGACGTCGATAGGGCTCGGGAGCACCTCGATCGCGGTGCGGACGCCGATCGAGGCCAAATAGCGCCGGGTCTCGCCGGTCGGCGCGAGCACGGCTTGCGTCCGGTTGGCAAAAGCCCGCGTCCAGGCCGCCAGTGCCCGGCGGACCAAGCGCCGCTCGAAGGGCACGTAGTGCGCGTAAAACTCGAGCCGCGTGTGGTACGTGAAGACCAGCGGAATGCCATGCGCGCGAGCATAGCGCGCGGCCAGCGCCCCTGTTATGAATTGTGAATGCGCGTGCGCGATGTCGAGCGGAGCTCCAAGGCGAGCGTCGATCGTTCGCGTCGAAACCGGGAGCGTGAAACGGTACCCGGTCGACGTCGGCAATGGGAGAGAAGGCAACCGGACGACCGCTGCCGCCTCCTCGTCTTGATAATAGGGAACGCGCGGCGTTATAAAGACGACATCGTGCCCTTCGCGCCGCAGGCCTTCTCGCAACGCATCGATGCTTGCAACAACGCCGTTTACGATCGGATGATAACACTCGGTGAAGAAACCGATTCTCAAACTTCGTTGCCCGTTCGAAGGTTGGGAGCCCACGCCTGCCCGGTAAAGATTTGACAGAGCGCACAATCGTGTGGTATGTTGCCCGCGTCCGCCCGATCAGTGCATCGCGAGGCGACTTTTGTCGAGTCGGCATCGGCTCAGACCCCACTACTGCGAAACCGGTTTTCGGGAGCAACATAAACCAAGGCTCGTCCAGTGCGAGCACGCTTCCGCACGACCATGAAGTTTGCCAGCGAAAGGAGCACGGTTGCTCGGAGATGAGCTGAAAAAGGCGTTTATCCACAGGCGCAAAGCGCTTGCCGCCGCTCTTTTGGCATGCGCGGCCGCGACGCCGCTGTTCGCGCTCCCGGTGCGGGCTGAACGCGCCCCCGCGGTGATCGCGGCGCGCCCTGCAGCGGAAAGCGTTTCCGTCATACGATTCGTTCACGACGGAACCGGCGAGAGCATTGAAACGACTGCGCGCAACGTCGCGGATTTTCTCATCGAACAAGGTGTCGCTGCCGCGCCCGAAGATTACGTTTCGCTCGATCCAACGACGCCGCTTTCCGACGGCCTGACGCTCGAGTATCGCTCGGCCGTCCCCGTAACGCTCATCATCGGCAACCAAACGCAATCCGTACGCACCTCGGCAGCCAACGTCGCGGCGCTATTAACTGCTAAGAACGTCGACGTCGGCGTGCAGGATCGCGTCGCGCCGGCGCTCGGTACGAGCATCGTTCCGGATAGTGTCGTCCGCGTGCAGCGAGTGCGCACCTGGGTCGAGCGCGTTCGCGATCCAATCGTTCCGAAGGTCGAGCGCCGTCTGGATTTCGCGCTGGCGCCGAACGAGCAGCGCGTGCTGCGCGACGGGGCACCCGGCATTCGCGAGACGACGCTGCGCGTCGTCGAGATCGACGGGGTCGCCCAGCGTTCGATCGTGATGGAACGCGTCGTGCGTAGACCGCAGCCCCGCATCCTCGGAAACGGCGTCGAAGCCTACAATCATTTGGCCGCGCTCGCGTTGCGCGGCGCGGAGAAGACCATCGGTATGGCAAGAACCGCGCTGCAGATGGTCGCGACCGCGTATACGGCGGGCTGTTCGGGTTGTTCGGGCTACACGGCGATCGGCGCGCGGGCCGGCCACGGGATCGTCGCCGTCGACCCGAGCGTGATACCGCTGGGGACGCATCTCTTCATCCCCGGTTACGGGCACGCACTCGCAGGCGATACCGGTGGAGCGATTCACGGCAATCGCATCGATCTGGGCTTCAACTCGTACGCCGACGCGATGCGATTCGGGCGCAGGCTCGTTCAAGTCTACGTCCTCAGATAGCCCGAAGACGCTCCTTGGAGCGCGCGGCTTGCGGCCGAAAAAAAGGCTCGGCCAGCACTTTCTCATGGATCGCGGGATCGCCGCAAGGATCGCGGCGCTCGCGGCCGACCGGCCGGGCTTGCGCATCTTGGAAGTCGGCGCCGGGACCGGTGCCCTGACCGAAGCGCTGCTTGCGCTCGACGCTCGGGTTACGGCGTTCGACGTCGACGCGGCGCTGGTCGATATCTTGCAGACTCGGCCGGAGCTCGCGCAAGCGGCAATCGTTCAAGCCGATGCGCTTGCCTACGACTACGACGCCTACGCCGAAGGCGGGGCGTGGCGCGTCGCGGGGAACCTACCCTACAACATTGCGACGCCGCTCCTGTTGATGCTCAGCGAGCGCGCGCAGCCGCCTGAACGGATCGTCGCGATGATTCAACGTGATGTCGCGAACCGCTTGACGGCCCGTCCGAGCACTCCCGAGTACGGCAGCCTGACGTTAGCCGTCGCGCTCACGATGCGCGTTTCGCGCGCGTTCGTGGTCGGCCCGGCGCATTTCTTCCCGCGCCCGAACGTCGACTCAGCCGTCGTCGTCCTCGATCGCTTGGAGCAACCGTCGGTGAGGGCTCGCGATATTGCATACGTGCGACAGGTCGTCAGAGCCGCCTTCGCGTACCGCCGAAAAACACTCGCAAACTCCCTCAAGCTGGCGCTCGCAATCCCGCGTGAACGAACGGCGCTCGCGCTTCGCTCGCTGGGCCTCGATCCGGAAATTCGTGGAGAAGATCTCGACCTCGCCTCGTTCGCCGCTCTCTCCGACGCATTGGGCTCCTGACGCGTTCCCGATTGTTGGTACGATCCTGGCCGCACTCGGATTCGTCGCGATGCTTTTTGTAGGCGACGGTTTGGGTCTTGCGATCACGCACGCCGATCCGCGGGCGGTCTTGAGCAGCCCACTGAGCCCGGTGCTCGTCGAGCTGCAGCTGATCGCGTACATCCCGATCGTCATATACGGCCTCATCGCGGTCCCGCTCGTCGCGCACCGTTCGCTGTTCGAACTCGGATTGCGTCCGCTGCGCGGCTCCGACGTCGTCGCCGGCGTCGTCGGCGCATTCGCGATGTTCGCGGCCGTCAGCATCACCGCAGCACTGCAAAGCTTCTTCGTCGGCGAACACGAACAGGCGGTCGTGAAACTGTTCGAGCACGCGCGCGAAGGGCCAACGCTCGCATGGTTCATCGCCATTACGATCGTCGTCGCCCCATTCGTCGAAGAGTTCGTGTTCCGCGGGTTTGTTTTCAACGCGCTGCTGCGGCGCATGCCGTTCTTGGCCGCGGCGTTCGCCGGCGGAGCGCTCTTCGCCGCATCGCACATGGATCCGTACGCGCTCATCCCGCTCACATTCGGCGGCGTCGTCCTAGCGACGGTGTACTATCGCACCGGCTCGCTCTTGGCATCGATGATAACTCACGGCGCCTTCAACGGGGCGTCGCTTTTCCTGATCCTCGCGAAGGACACCCTCCACCTATGAGAGTCGCCGTCGACGCGACCCAGCTCATCCGCGACGGGCGTGGGATGGGCCGCTACGTTCGCGAGATCCTGCGCCGGATCAACGATCGAGTTGAGATCGCTCTCATCGTCGAACGCTCCGACATCGAGGCGCGCCGGCGCTACGCAGCCGCGTTCGGCTATTACGACGTCCCGCTCGTGTCCGCGTCGACGAGCGCCGACGTCTACTGGTTTCCGTGGAATCTGCTGCACGTGCGGACTCGTGCGCCGCGCGTCGTTACCATCTACGACGTCGCGCCGTTGCGCTTTCCGCATCCGAACCCGTGGGTGCGCTTACGCGAACGCCGCCGTTTGAAGTCGGCCGTCAAATCGGCGCGGCGCATCACGACGATCTCATCGTTCGTGCGGGACGAGCTCGTAGAGCGCTATGGGGTGCCCCGTGAGACGATCGAGGTTGCAACGCCCGGCGTCGGCGCTCCATTCTCGGTCGGCCCGGCCGACGCGCTGCCTGAAGCGCTGCATGCGCGTCCGTACATCCTCTTCGTCGGAGCGCCGGACCGCCGCAAGAATCTCGACGTCTTGCGCGACGCATACGCGCGAGCGTTTCCGGCAAAAGACGTCGCGCTCGTCATCGCCGGCGGCGAGAGCTCTTTCGATCCCGACGTCTTGGAGATCGGCTACATCGAGGAGAACCTGCTGGTCTCGCTCTATCGGGGCGCCTCCGCGGTCGTCATTCCGTCGTTGTACGAAGGTTTCGGGATGACGGCGCTCGAGGCGATGGCTTGCGGCGCTCCGGTCGTCGCATCACGCACCAGCGGCCTCGAAGAAGCGTGCGGCGACGCCGCGCTGTACGTCGACGAACCGGCGAACGTCGACGCGTGGGTGAAGGCGCTGACCGCCGTGATGCACGACGAGGCGCTCATCGCGACGCTGCGCAGCAGCGGGCTCGAGCGCGTAGGCGACTTCTCGTGGGATCGCGCGGCGGACGTCATGGTGCGCACGTTCGAAGCTGCGGCTGTCGACGGCCGCACCGGGCGCCGCTCGTAATTCGCCTCGCTGTCGACGCGCGCGACGCGTTGCGCGACCGGCGCGGAATCGGCCGGTACGTGCGCGAGCTCGTGCGCCGCTTCGCCGCTGCCGATGACGTCACGTTGACGCTGCTCGTCGATGGGCCGTTTCCGCAATTCGCGCGCCCGCGCTTTCGCGAGATGCTCGGGCACGACGCATTCGCGCTCGCGCGCCGCGTCCCCAAGGATAGCGACGTCGTTTGGCATCCCTGGAACGGGACGTTTCTTGCGGGCACCGCTCCGTCGGTCGCAACGATTCACGACGTCGTCCCCTTCGCCTATCCCGATTCCGATCCGCGCCGGCGACATTCGCAGCAAGCGCCGTTCTTGCGCTCGGCCGCGGTGTCCGCGGCGATCGTCACGGATTCGGCCTTCAGCGCGGGCGAGATCGAACGCTTGCTCGGGGTCACGTCCGACCGGATCCGGCCGATCCCGCTCGGCGTCGGCCTGCCCTTCGAGCCGGGCCCCGCCACAGCCGCCCTTGGACCGTACATCCTGCTCGTTGGAAGCGACGAACCGCACAAGAACGCGAGACCGCTGGTGGAGGGGGCGGCCCGGGCCCTGGAGGGCCGGGAGACGCGCCTGGCGGGGCTGGGACCGTCCCTCCCGGGCGGCCCGAGCTTCGTGCCCATCCCGCCGGCGGGGGAGGCCGAACTGGTCGGTCTGTACCGCGGAGCGGCGTTTCTGGCCGCCCCGGGCCTGTACGAGGGGTTCGGACTCCCGCTGCTCGAGGCGATGGCCTGCGGGACGCCGGTCCTCGCGGCTCGTTCCGGTCCCTATCCCGAGGTCTGCGGCGACGCAGCGGCCTACGTCGACGAACCGAGGGATCCGCAAGCGTGGGCCGCCGCAATTGCGACCCTCCTCGAGGACGACGCGCGCCGAGCCCAACTGCGCGAGCGCGGCCTGCGGCGCGCTGCCGAGTTTACATGGGACCGTACCGCGCGGGCAACCCTCGACGTCTTGCGAGCGCACGCGCGACCGGGTGCAGCGCGCGCGAACGCCAGCGCTGCTCGTAATTGAGTCGCGCAATCGCGTTGCGCAGACGCACTTGCGGCGCTTGCGCGCGGGCCAACCGTTCGGTCAGCGCGTGATCGTCCGCAAGCTGCGGGCGTAGCCGCTCGATCGTCGCTTGCGCGGCGCTGGGATGTTCGCTGCGAAAGCGCAGCAGCCGCGGATAGAACGGCGCGAAATACGCCTCGGCGTCGAACGTGTCGAGCTCCTCCTCGCGAATGACGTCGCCGAGTTGACCGAGCGACGAATAGAGGCGGCCCTTTTCCGCAAAGCGCCGCGGCCCGAGCGCTGCACCGTATGTCGCATAGACATACGGCAGCGCCAGCCGCTGCCCGTCGAGTCCCTCGAGTCGCTCGTGGACCGCGCCTTCCCAGCGCAGCCCGGGACGAAAGCGAAAGAGCATCTTGCGCCGCTCGATCGACGTATACCAGTCGAACGACATGAAGAAATGGCGCATGTAACCGTCGAGATGGTGGTAGCGCGCGGGGACGCCCGCGAGCCTCGACGCGATGCGTGCGAGCAGCGCGCCGTGCACCTCGTCGGTATCGACGATCAGCGCCCACTCACCGGCATCGTGCTCCTCGTGCAAGCGCAGGCATGCGTTGCGCGCCGCGCCGAAGCCCGTGAACGGCGTCCGGTCGACGAAGAGCCTGCCTTCGCGGGCAAACGACGACGCCGCCAAGGCGACGGTATGGCGCGACTCGTGCGGCGAGTTGTCGTTGACCAGGACCGTATCGACTGCGCCTTCGAGCGATGCGAGCATCGCGCCGAGGAACGGCTCGTCACGATCGCCGACGATCACGTGCGCGGCGGCGCGCGGCGTCACGCGCGTTCTGCGATGACGCGATCGACGATCGCCCGGAAACGTTCGCGAAAGCGCTCCGGCGCGTACTGCTCCGCGTGCGTGCGCAGCCGCTCCGCCGGATATCGCTTGCGGTCGAAACCGCGCAGCGCCGAGGCCAACGCTTCGGGGTTTTGCTCCTGAAAAAATTCGCCGGTCTGGCCGGCGATCACGGTCTCGAGGGCGCCGCCCGCGGCAAAAGCGATCGTCGGCGTCCCCGCCGCGGCCGCCTCGAGCGGGACCAGGCCATAGTCTTCTTCTCCGGGGAAAAGCAGCGCGCGCGCTTCGCCGACGAGACGCGCCACGTCGGCGTCGGGCAGAAATCCGAGCAGCGTCGTGCTCGTCCCGCGCGCGCGTTCGCGCAGCGCGCGCTCGGACGGGCCGCCGCCGACGACGAGCAGCGGGACGCCGGCGCGCGCGCACGCCTCGATCGCAACGTCGATGCGCTTGTACGGCAAAAGCCGTGAGACGACGATGAAATAGTCCCCGCCGCCCGAACCGACGCGCCACCGGTCGAGCTCGACGGGACCGGGGAGAACGTCGGCCTCGCGCTCATAATAGCGGCGGACGCGATCGGCAACGTTGCGCGAGTTCGCGATGTACGCGGTCGGACGCTGCGCGGCGCGGAGGTCCCATTCCGCCAAGCGCTTGACGAGGGGACGCGCTGCGCCGGCGATCACGCTGCGCCCCGCGATCCCACCGACATACGCATCGTAGGCGAACAAAAAGCGGGTCACCGTGTGGATGTAGCAGACGTGGATGGCATCCGGCCGCGTGCGCACGCCTTTGGCCCATGCCGACGTCGAGCTCACGACCAGGTCGTACGCGCTCAGATCAAACGCCTCGAAGACCTGCGGATAGAACGGCGCCAGGGCGCGAAAGTAGCGGTTATGCCCGGGCAAGCGCTGCAAGATGGAGGTCCGAACTCGCTCGGGAGCGATCAGATCACCCGTCACCGCAGAATCGGCGATCGACGTATAGACCGGCGCATCGGGATAAGCGCGCGCGATTTGCGCGAACACGCGCTCGGCGCCGCCGCGCTGGTTCAGATAGTCATGGACTAGGGCGACCCTCAGCGGTCGGATGAACCGCGCGGGAGGACGATTGCGACCGTGTACTTGTCCAGGTATTTCTGGGCGACCCGCATCACGTCGTCGCCGGTCGTCGCAGCGAGCGCATCGAGGACCGCATTGGGATAGTCCGGCCCGACACCTTGCGCAACGAAGTTCCCGATCGCCCAGGACCGGTCGTCGAGCGAAAGCGTGTCGGTAACGAACGACCCCAGCGCGGTCGATCGGTAGCGCGCGAGGATATCGTCTCGCAGCGGGCGAGCGGAGAGCGAATCAACGACGGCGAGCAGCTCGCGCAGGGCGGTCGTCGGCTCGACTTCGGTTCCGTTGACGAAGACGATCATGCTCGAGGGATGATCGTCGTAGAGATAGAGCGCGCCGATCGAGCGTTCGACGGCCGGCAGCGTCGTCGCGCTCGTGCGTTCGAAAACGTTGGAGAGAAGCGTTTCGATGACGAGCATCGGCCCGAAATCAGGATCGCCCGGCGACGGTGCCGCGAAGCCCAGGACAAGCCACGGGGCGCCGATGTCGCGATGCGTGATGATGCGACGCGTCCCGGCTTCGAGCGGCTTGACTTGCGTCGTCACCGGCTCTGCGCTGCCGTCGGGTAAGCCGGCGACCAGGCTCTTCGTCGCAGCGGTGATTTGCGGCGTCACGTCGCCGACGGCGGTAACGGTTGCGCTCGCGCGCTTGTAACCCGAGGAATAGAACTGACGCAGCCGCACCGCATCGATCCCGGCGATGTTCGCTTGCGTGCCCAGCGACGGCAGACCGGCACCGCCGACGAAATACGACTGCCTGAACATCCCGATGCCGACGGTCACCGGGTTCTTCTCGGCGGCTTCGATTTTCGCGGAGAGCGCCGTTTTTGCCGCGGCCAGCGTCGGCGTCGCGAAACCCGGAGCGGCGAGCGCGCCGCCGAGAAAGCCGAGCAGTGCCGGGACGCGGTCCGGCCGCGACTCGACGTAGAACCGCGTGTACCGCGGCTCGACTTCATATGAGATCGAGCCGCCCAACGAAGTGACGGCGTCGCGCAGCGGCAACCTTCCGAGCGGCGTGTCGACCGCCGTGCGCAGGATGCACTCGGCGGTGAGCGCAGCCAGCCCATTGTCCGTCGCCGATTCGCGAGCCAAACCGGCGGCGACGAACAATTGCACGCCGGCCAGCGGCGCTTCGCGGTCGGTCTGCATGAACAACATCGTCTGACCCAAGTCGAGCGTGGTCGTCGCCGGATAGTGCACCGCATCGCCGGCCGGCTGAGCCGCCGCGAGGCTCCCGGATGGAAGCAGCGCCGCGAGGATGAGCGCGGCGGCAATGCGAGCGCCGATCATTGCAACTCCGCGGTTGCTTGCGGCTTGGGCCGGACCGCGGGGCCGAGCGTGACGGTCGCCCCCGGCGTCATCAAATATTTTGTCGCGATCCCGGCGACGTAGTCTGCCGTCAGCGACTTCGCGGCCGCAAAGTAGCGTCCGCCGGCGCCGGCAAGGCCCGGAGCGTAGGGCGCGTTCCCTTCGACGCTGTACCAGCCGAAATTGTCGGCCAGCTGAAGGGGCGTTTGCAGATCGCTCAACAGATGGTACACGAACGCGTCGCGCGCCACCTCGAACGTTCTCTTGTCGAGCGGCTTGCGCATCTGCGCGAGCGCGCCATCGAGAGCTGTTCGCGCCGCACCGAGATCGCCGCCGCCCGAGAGTTGGACGAGCATGACGCCCGGATTGCGATAGGTCACGAACTGACCGGTGACGTTGATCGCAGCACCGGCAAGCTTGCGTGAAACGGCGCCGCTCTCGGAACGAAACAGGTAGTCGGAGATGAAATCCATCGCGGTCGCTGCGCGTTCATCGGCGATCGCCGGCCCGGCAAAAGCGTAACCGAACGCAGGGTCGGCGAAATCGCGCGCGACCGTCGGCGCCGGCGAAGCGACCGTGTTCGCAGCGGCACTCTCTCCGCCGTCGCCTGCCGCCTTCGGGCGGCCATCGACCGCTCGCGCCACGACTTGCGAATCGACCGCACCCGTGACGACGAGATATGCGTTCTTCGCGCGGAACGCGCGAATCGCAAAGTCGGTGAGCGTGTCGAGCGTTATTTTGCGGACGTCTTCGGGTTTGCCGTAGATTGAATAGTGGGCCGGCCCGGTCGCGAAGAGCTGCTCGAGAAGCGCATCGCGGAGAACTTCGTCCGAATCGAAACTGCGGATCAAGGCTTCCTGGATCACGTCACCGCGTGCGGTGCGCAATCCGGCCGCGGTCAGTACCGGCGTGAAGTAGACCGACGTCATCACGCGCACCACTTCGCCTGCGCGATTGGCGGGGACGAGCGCCGAGATGCCGACCGAATCGGGATAACTCGAGATCGAGAGCTTCCCGCCCATGTCGGAGACGAAACGCGAGAGCGCCGTCCCGGTAATCGGTATCGAGGCGGCGACGGCTTTCGCGGCCAGGAGCGAGATCCCGGCGACCGGATCGCGAGCAAATCCGACCGACGGCGCGCGGAACCAGAGCTCGACCGCCGCGACCGGGACCGCGCGTTGCGTCCGGACGATGTACGAACCGCCCCCGGCTAATTTTCCGCTGGCAATACCGGCGCTGCCTGACGGAGCGGCGGCGACCACCGGGGAAACCGTCGCGGCGACGAGGACACAGAGCAATGCAAGGACGCGCATCGGCGCTGGCTCCTTAGGCCGGCTCGGGTGAGATGTTCGTCGGCAGGCGTTTGGGCTTTTCGCTGCGCGGCGCGTCTTGATCGACTGGAGTTGCGGCGGCGGCCGGCAGCTCCGGCGGAGCGTCGTCACTCTTGCGCGGGAACGCCTTGTCGTCGAGGATCGCCTGGACTTCCTCGGCTTCGACCGTTTCCTTGTCGAGAAGCGTGTCGACCATGCGCTGGACCTTGTGCCAGTTCTCTTGCAAGATCGCTTTCGCGTTGGAGTAGCAGGTCTCGATGATCCCGCGAACCTCCGCGTCGATCTTGCTCGCGATTTGCTCCGAGTAATTCCGTTCCTCGCCGAAATCGCGACCCAGGAAGACTTGGTGGCTGCCGCGTCCGTATTGAATCGGTCCCAGCTCGGCCGACATGCCGTATTGGGTTACCATCCGGCGCGCGAGCTCGGTCGCCTTTTCGAAATCGTTGCTCGCGCCCGTCGTTACCTCGTTGAACTGGAGCTCTTCGGCGACTCGTCCGCCGAGCAGCCCCGTGATCTGATCGACGATCTCAGCCTTGCTCATCAGATACCGGTCTTCGGTCGGCAACTGCATCGTCAAGCCGAGCGCCATCCCGCGGGAGATGATCGTCACCTTGTGGACGGGATTCGCGTTGGGCAGCAGCCCGCCGACGATCGCATGACCCGACTCGTGATAAGCGACGATCTCTTTCTCTTTTTGCGAGATGATCCGCGATTTGCGCTCCGGACCCGCGATGACGCGGTCGATCGCCTCTTCGCAGTCCGTCATCTCGATGACCGACTTGTTCTGACGCGCCGCCAGTAACGCGGCTTCGTTCAACAGATTCTCGAGATCCGCTCCGGAGAAGCCGGGCGTCCGCCGGGCCAAGGTCTCGAGCGAGATCTCTTTAGAGAGCGGCTTGTTCTTGGCGTGCACCAGCAGGATCGCAGCTCGGCCCTTGACGTCGGCACGATCGACGACGATCTGCCGATCGAAGCGGCCGGGCCGAAGCAACGCCGGATCGAGGACGTCGGGGCGGTTCGTTGCGGCGATCAAGATCACGCCGGTGTTCGGATCGAACCCGTCCATTTCGACGAGCAGCTGATTGAGGGTCTGTTCGCGCTCGTCGTGCCCGCCGCCGAGGCCTGCGCCGCGCTGGCGACCGACCGCGTCGATCTCGTCGATGAAGACGATGCACGGTGCCGACTTCTTCGCCTGCTCGAAGAGATCGCGGACGCGCGACGCGCCGACGCCGACGAACATCTCGACGAAGTCCGAGCCGGAGATCGAAAAGAACGGGACGCCGGCCTCACCCGCGATCGCGCGAGCTAGGAGCGTCTTGCCGGAGCCCGGCGGGCCAAGGAGCAGGACGCCTTTGGGAATCCGGGCACCCAGCGCTTGGAATTTTTTCGGATATTTCAGAAACTCGACGACCTCGGCAAGCTCCTGCTTGGCCTCTTCAATCCCAGCTACGTCGTTGAACGTCACCTTGGGGCGATTCTCGGAAAGCAGCTTCGCCCGCGAGCGTCCGAACGAGAGGGCCTGACTGCCGCCGCTCTGGGCCTGGCGTAAGATGAAGATCAACAAGAGCGCCATGAGGACGAACGGGATGAATTGGATGATCATTCCCAGGAACTGCGGGCTCGATTGCTGCTCGACGGAAATCTCGACGTTGTGCGTGCGCAGCGCCGGGAGATAGTCCCGATCGTCCGGCGTCGTCGTCGTGAAGTGATCGCCGGTGCGCGTCTCGCCGGAGACATCGCGTCCGGAGATCGTGACCTTCGCGATCTCGTTTCGCTCGACGCGCTGATAGAACGCGCTGTAGCTGATCTTCGACGGACTCGACTGCTGAATGACCAGCTTGTCGAGAATGAAGATGACGAAAACGAAGATCGCGGCGACCGCCAGGATCGTCTTGAGATGCTTACCCATTATATGGCGCTCCGGGCCGAGCCCTCCGCGCCCCCCACGCCTGCGGCGTGGGGCCCCCGGATTTTCGGGTCCCTCATGATGTGTGGCAATTCAACCGTTCCCCGAGGGGACCCGTAAGTTTCATGCTGATGGGGATAATAGATTTTGGCCAACGACTTCTCTACCTAATACCTCTATCGGTCCTTGCCCGTTGCAGCCTAGGGTGACTTTTCTCACGGGTTTCTTAGACGCTGAACCCCTACTCGGCGAAAATGCTTGCTTGGAGCTTCGCCAAATAGGGGAGGTTCCTGAATCTTTCTTGGTAGTCTAAACCGTACCCTACGATGAACGCGTCCGGCGCCTCTAACCCTAGAACGTCGATCGGGACGTCCACGGTTCGGTGGAACGGCTTGTCCAGAAGGACACAGGTGCGAAGGCTCGCCGGATGACGCCCACCGAGCAAGCCTTGCAGATACGCCAAGGTCAACCCGTTGTCGACGATGTCCTCGACGATCACGACGTTGCGGCCTTCAACGCTTTCGGCGACGTCCTTCAGTAGACGCACTTCGCCGCTGGTCCGATTGCTGTTGCCGTAGCTCGAGACCGCGAGAAAGTCCATCCGGATTTCGCTCGGACCATCTTCGAGACGTGTCAGCGCTCGCGCCAGGTCGGCGGTGAAAAATAACGCACCCTTGAGGACGCCGACCAGCAAAACCGCCTCGCCGGCGCACAACCGGCCAAGCTCCGCGGCCATTCGGTCAACGGTCGCGGCGATCTCAAGCTCTGTGAAGACGACGCTTTCAATCGCTTCGTCGTACGATAACATCGTTGCCCGTGATTTCGACGCCTTGTTTAAGGAAGACTCGAGCGCGGCTGTTGCGTTCGAAGGCCCGGACTGCGGCTTCGATGCGTTCGAATGGGACGTCGGCCAGTTCGCCGGCGCCGCGTAACCGGTCGCGGATCGCCCGGCGTCGCTCCGCGAGGCGTGAGCCTGCGAGCTCGTCGCGGACGATCTCGCTGCAACGCGCGATCGACGCGTCGAGGTGCGGGAACTCGCGCCGCAGCTCGCCCAGGACCGCCCGCAGCGCGTTTCGGCGGTAGACGGTCGCTTCGTTCGTTGGATCGAGCGCGTAGGGGAGGGCTTCCCGCAGGATCTCGGCACGCAACTGCTCGTGCGTCACGCGCAGCAAAGGCCGCACGAGGTCGATCCCCGGTTCGATCGCCCGCCGCGGCGGCATCCCGGCGATCCCTTCGAGTCCGGTCCCGCGAAAGAGCGCGAGGAGCACGGTCTCGGTTTGATCTTCGGCGGTGTGCGCCGTGACGATCGCGGTGGCGCCGCAGTCGCGGGCGATCTCGACCAGCGCTGCGTACCGCAGTTCGCGCAAATGGGCTTCGTCGCCGCGTTCGGCGACGCAGCGAGCGATGCGAACCGCACAATTCAGGCGCATCGCGACTGAGACGACGACGAACTCGTCCTGATCGCTCGACGGCCGCACGCCGTGGTTGACGTGCGCCAACACGACGCGCGCATCGCGCCGGCTCGCCGCCGCAACGGTCAGCTCCGCGAGCGCAACGCTATCGGGTCCGCCGGAGCACGCCACCACGACGGTCGACTGCGGCTGAAGGTCCAGCTGTCCTTCGACCAGCGCCGCAATCGCGCGCTCGGGTTTCGCTCCGCGCATTATTGCCTGACCGCCCGTTCTGCTTCGCGCTTGGCGTCGCGCTCGGCGGTAGCGCGCCGCTTGTCCCACACCTTCTTGCCGCGCGCGAGGCCGAGTTGGACCTTCGCCATCCCGCGGGTAAAATAGAGCCGCAGCGGGACGAGCGTCAAGCCCTTCTCGGTGATCCGTCCGCCGAGCCGGTCGATCTGCGCGCGATGCAGCAGAAGCTTGCGCGGCCGGCGCGGATCGTGATTCGAGAAACTCCCCTGCTTGTATGGCGGGATGTACATGTTGACCAGCCACAGTTCGCCGTCGCGGACGCGCGCGTAGGCTTCGGCTAAGCTCCCGCCGCCCTCGCGCAGGCTCTTGATCTCGGTCCCGGTCAACGCGATCCCCGCCTCAAGCGATTCGAGGATCTCGAATTCGTAGCGCGCGCGCCGATTCTCCATCGTCGGCGCGCGAACCGCCGGCTTCTCTTGCTCTCGCTCGATTTTAGATTTTGCCATGGTTTATCTGTACGCGCCGGCGCCGAGGCGGCCGGGCTCGACCGTGCCTTTGATGACGAACCGGCCTTCGCCTGAGGCGAGGAGCTCGCCGCCCGAGTGGATTTCCGCCTCGACCGAGAGGACGTTGCGGCGCACCCAGGCGACGCGTGCGCGGACGTTGAGCGGCTCGCCGAGCGGGACGGGCTTTTTGAAGCGGGCGTTCAGACCGGCCGTCACGCCGCGATATCCCATGAAGCCGGCCGCGTGAGCCATCACCTCGTCCAAGACTGCCATGACGATCCCGCCGTGAGCCACGCCGCGCCAGCCCTGAAATTCCTCGCCCAAAACGATCTCGGCCTTCGCCCCGTCGTCGCCGTCGCGCTCGAAGCGCATGTGCAGCCCGATCGGATTGAGCGGTCCGCACGCAAAACATCGCCCGTCGTCGATGACGGCTTCTTCTTCGCTCATCTTCGTGCTTCGATCAACGCCCGTAGACTAGCCGTCTTGCCAAGGCCTCCGGCAAGTGCGCTTCTTCGATCTTCTCTTGCACCGCAGCGATCGGATAGTCGTAGCGCTCGATCGTGACGGTTCGCTCGCCCGGATCGTAAAACGCGAACGAGGCTTGCGGATTGAGATCCCGCGGCTGTCCGACGCTTCCAACGTTGACGATGTAGCGTGATCCCTCTTCGAGTGCGATCGTCCCGCCCTGCTGAAAAGCAAACGCTTCGAGCATGCCGTCGGGCCGCAACGCGTAGGCTTCGGCGATGTGCGTGTGGCCGATCAGGACGAGCGGCGCATCAGTCGCCGCAAACGCCCGAGCGGCGGCGTCTTTGTCCAGGATGTACTCGAAATAATTGACCGGCGCGCCGTGCACCAGCAAGAAGTCGGGCATGCGGAATTCGTATGCGAGCCCGTCCAGCCACTGGGCGTTTTCGGGGGTGAGGACGCTTTGCGTCCACTGCAGCGCCTCACGCGCCGCCGGATTGAAATACTGAACGCCGAAATTATCGATCGCCGCGACGTCGTGATTTCCCAGGATCGTGACCGTCGCGCGTTCGCGAATAAGCGCGATGCATTCGTTGGGATTGGGGCCGTAGCCGACGATGTCGCCCAAACACAAGAGCCCGTCCGCCGGCGCTACTCTCGAAAGCGCGATTGAGAGCGACTCCAAGTTCCCGTGGATATCCGACATGACGGCGTATCTCACGCGGGCGCCTTCGCGCCGATTCGCCCCAGCGCCTCGGCTAGAAGCGGTTCAAAGGCGGCGCGCTCCTCCGGCGTTCCGACGGTCACTCGAATGAAGCCGTCGATCGGCGGCGCAGCCGGCTTTCTGACGAAGACGGCCAAGCGCAAGAGCTCCTCGACCAACGCTTCGGCGCGGGCACGCGTCCCGATGTCGAAGCAGACGAAGTTTGTCTGCGAGCGGATCGTCGCCAGACCGAGGCGGTTGCCCAGCCGGTAGTATTGATCCCGCCCGGCGGCGACGGCGCCCACGACCCGAGCGACGAACTCCTGATCTTCGAGCGCCGCCAGCGCGCCGATCTGCGCGTTCCGATTGACGCCGTAGTGTTGGCGAATCTTCTCGAAGGTCGCTGCGATCGCCGGCGTGCTGAGCGCGTACGCGATCCGCGCACCGGCCATCCCATACGCTTTCGAAAAGGTTCGGACGCGGACGACTCGCGGATCGATCTCATCGCCGAGCAGTTCCGCGCTAGGGACGAAATCAGCGTAGGCTTCGTCGAGCAGCAAGAGCGTTTCGTCCGCAAGCGCATCGCGTAGCGCCGCAACCTCAGCCTTGCGCGCGAAGGTCCCGCTCGGATTGTCCGGATTGGCAAGGTACACGACGCGCGGACGCAGGCGCCGGGCGGCATCCGCCAACGCGATCAGGTCGACTGCGCCCGACGGATCGTAGGGGACCGTTTCGAGCTTGCAACCGAAGGCCTTCACGTGAAAGGTGAAGGTCGCATACGAACCGAGCGCCGCCAGGGCCGCCTCGCCCGGGGCGATGAACGTGCGGACGACGAGGCTCAAGAGGTCGTCGATCCCGACGCCGATCGTCACGTTTTCCGGCTCGCAATTGTGGCGCCGCGCGAGCGCGTGCCGCAAATCGTGGTTCTCGGGATCGGCGTACCAATTCGTGTGGATCAACTCCTCACGCATCCGCGCCAGGGCCTTCGGCGACGTCCCGAAGGCGCTTTCGTTCGCACCCAGCCGCAGCAGCTCGGCCGCGCCCGCGCGCCGCGCGAGCGCTTCGGGTCCAACGAACGGGACGCTCGCCGGGACCGCCTCGATCTGCTTGGTCGGCCTGGGCATCGGGCTACGGTTTCACGGCGATGCCGTCAACGACGGTGCGCACGCCCGGCATCTTGCGCGTCGTCGAAAGCATCGTCGATTTGATGGCATCGCTCGGGACGTCACCGCGTAACGTCACGACGCCGTCCTTCGCGCTCGCCTTGACGCTGATTGCGTTCACGCCGGTTTGCGCGGCGAGCGCGGCGGTCACTTTCGCGGAGAGGGCGAAGTCGCCGGCCTTGTCGGCCGCTCCGCGCATGTTCGGATCGACGCGCAGCTCGTCGTCGACCGTTGAGACGCCCTTGATCGATTTCGCCGTCGAAACGAGTTCGCTGCGCACCTTTGCGCTGCGCACCGTCCCGGTCAGCGTCACGTGCCCTTCGCGGACCGCGATCCCGACGCTCGTCGCCGCGTCGACGTCGAGGGCTGCGATCTTCGCCCGCAGCGTGGCGTGAACCAGACCATCTTGAAATAGGGCCGGCGCTTGACTCGCGACGGAACGCGCCGCTTGGTCGACGCTCCCGCCGCTGCACGCGGCCGGGAGCGCGGCGCAGGCCGCCAATAGGACCAGGCGCGCATTGGGCGAGCGCACGGCTCTAACGTCCGCCCGAAGAGAACGGATGGACCACGACGCGGTCGCCGGCCGCGATCCGCGAATTCATCTCCCCGAGCACGACGTAGCCGTGCGCGCGCGCGAGCAGGCTCGTATGCGAGGAGCGCAGCGGGAGCGGCGTCGCGAGCAACCCGCGCGCGGGATCGCGCTCGAGCGCGGCCGGGACGTACCATGTCCATCCCTCGCGCGCTTTGAAGTCGACGGCGGCGGTTGCCGCATAGGACAGCGGGATATGCGGTGTCGCGCCGGTCAACGCGACGAAGACCGGCGCAACGATCGCTTCGAGGATCATCAGCGACGATGCCGGATTCCCGGGCAGCCCGATCACCGGTTTCGCGCCGATCGCTGCGAGGACCGTCGGTTTGCCCGGCTTGACCCGCAAACCGTGAACGATCACACCGGGTTTGCCGAGCGCATCGATCGCATCAGGCGTGAGATCGCGCTCGCCGACGGAGGACCCGCCGGTGAGGATGACCGCGTCGGCGCGCGCCAAACCTTCGCGCAGCGTCGCTTCGAGCGATTCGCGCGTGTCGTGCGCGCGCGGCAATTGAAGCGGCGCGCAACCCAGCGCCGTCAAAGCGCCGGCGATCGCATAGCGGTTCGAATCCCGCACTTGACCGATTCCCGGCTTGCCCGAGGGATCGATCAGTTCGTCGCCGGTCGATGCGATCGCAACGACGGGCCGGCTGTAAACTGGGACGTCGACGACGCCGATCGTCGCCAGGACCGCAAGCTCGGGACCGCCGAGACGGCGTCCCGCGCGCAGCGCGCGCTCGCCGGGCTGCATGTCGGCGCCGCGGGGCGTGACGTTGTCGCCTGCCTCGACGGCCTCGACGATCTCCATCGCGTCGCCGTCGACCTTGACATCTTCGATCGGGACGACTGCGTCCGCGCCGTCCGGCAATGCGCCGCCGGTCGGGATGCGTAACGCCTCGCCCGGGACGATCGCGCGCGGCGGCGCATGCCCCATCCGGATCTCGCCCACGATGCGCTGCATCGCACCGCTCGCCGAAACGACGGCAAAGCCGTCCATCGTCGAACGCGGATGCGACGGATATGCGTCGTCGGCGACGGCATCGCGCGCGAGGACGCGGCCGAAAGCGCCGTCGATCGTGACCGTTTCAATCTTGGGCCGCTCGAACTCCAAACGCGATAAGTACGCGACCAGCGCCTGCTCCGGGGCGAGGAGCCGCTCGGTTTGAAACGTCGCTCCCGGTAGGAGGGCTGCAGATTCCCGCATAAACGCGGCCACTTCGCGCAATGATCGATCTTCTGCTGCTCCGGCGCGATCCGGAACTCGTCCGCCGCTCGGCCCGGCGCCGTGGGCTCGACCCCTCGTTCGTCGATCGGGTCTTAGGGATCGACGAAAAGGTTCGTGCGGCCCAGACCCTTGTCGAGGCGCGCAAGGCCGAAAAGAACGCGCTCACCGCACTGATTTCGAAAGCAACCGATCGCGCGGCTGAGGCGCAACGGCTGCGAGCGCCAATCGCCGGTGTTGACGAGCAGATCAGCGAGGCTGGGGCACTCCTCCCTGCCCTGGAGGCCGAACGCGACGCGATCTTGGCCGACGTCCCCAACATCCTCGACGACTCGGTCCCCGACGGCGCCGGCGAGGACGCGAACGTCGAGGTGCGCAGCTCCGGCCCCCCGCCGCCGCTCGGTTTTGCGGCCAAGCCTCACTGGGAGATCGGCGAGAAGCTCGGGATCCTCGACTTCGAGCGCGCGGCTCGACTCTCGGGGAGCCGCTTTACGATTTTGCGCGGCGCCGGCGCGCGGCTCTCGCGCGCGCTCGCCGATTTCTTCCTCGCTCGCGCGCACCGCAACGGCTACGTGGAGATCGTCCCACCGTATCTCGTCACCGGCGCCACGATGTGGGCGACCGGGCAACTCACCAAGTTCTCGGATCAGATGTTTCGCGATCCCGATGCCGATTTGTTCATGATCCCGACGGCCGAGGTCCCGTTGACCGCCATGCATCGCGATGAGATTTTGAGCGCAGAGCAGCTCCCGCTGCAGTACACCGCGTATTCGCCATGCTTTCGCAAGGAAGCGGGGGCCGCGGGAAAAGACACGCGTGGCTTGGTTCGTCAGCACCAATTCGAAAAAGTCGAGCTGGTCTGGCTCACCGAGCCCGAGCGCTCGTTCGAAGCGCTCGAGCGGCTGACGTCCGACGCCGAGGCGCTTCTCAGCGAGCTTGGTTTGCCCTATCGCGTTATGCTGTTATGCGCGGGCGACACCGGATTCAACGCGGCGAAAACCTACGATCTCGAAGTCTGGCTGCCGGGGCAAAAGGCGTATCGCGAGATCAGCTCGTGCTCGAACTGCACCGATTTTCAGGCACGCCGTTCGGCGATCCGTTTTCGGCGCGATGCGAAAGCGCGCCCGTCATTCGTCCACACGCTCAACGGCTCCGGGCTCGCCGTCGGGCGCACGTTCCTCGCGATCTTGGAAAATGGTCAGCGAGCCGACGGGAGCGTCGCCATCCCCCAAGCACTGGCCCCGTTCTGCGGTTTCTCGACCGTCTTGCCCGACGGAAGCGTCAGCTAGAAACGGTAATGCCGCGCGCGCGCAACTTGCCCAAGTAGTCGTCCATGAGTTCGAGCTCGCCGGAATCCCGCAAGATCCCGACCTGCTCGCGAGCCCAATCCCGCGGCTGGGAACGCCAGAGCGGGAGCCCCTTGATGCGGCGGTAGACGAGGTAGCTGCAAAGTCCAAGCACGACCCACATCGGGCCGGCGATCCGTCCGATGTCGTGCGTGAGCAGAACGAACGTGAGGATCGCGAAAATGCCGAAGAACCCGAGGATGCCGATGATCGGAATCTCGACGCGCTCGCCGCGGTAGCGCACCGGAATGTTGAGCGGTATCTTGAAGCGGCGGGGCGCGAGCGGCTCCTTGAAGCGCAACGCGATCAGCGCAACGAAGACCAGCGTGTAGCTGAGCGCGGCGCCGAAGGCATAGAGATCGCCCAAAAAGTTGAGCCCGTTGTTCCCTTGCAGGGCCGCGAAGATGTGGACCAAGACGCCTAGGCCGCAAAAGGACGCAATTGCGACCGCCGGCGTGCGAAAGCGAGGATGAACGCGCTCGAAGATGCTTGGCAGCAGATGGGCGCGGCTCATCGCGTATGCGATCCGCGACGCGCCGAAAACGCCCGCGTTGCTCGAGATCAACAGCAGCACCGCACCGAGGATTGGGACGTAAAACGACGCCAAGGCTCCGAAGTACGGTATGTTGGAGGCGAGCACAGCGACGGCTTTGTCGTTGTTCTCGGGACCGCCGAGAAACGCATAGAACGCTTGCGCGTGACCGTGGGCGTCGGGCGGGATCGGATGCCAGGTGTGCATCCCCAGCGCCAAGTTCGAGTAAGCCAGCGCGAAGATCAGAATCGTGAGGATCAAGGAGATCGAAGTGCGCGGGATGATCGATGAGGGACGCTGCGTCTCCTCAGCCGCTTGCGAGATCGACTCGAGGCCGACGAACGAAATGATTGCCAGCGACGTCCCGTTCATGAGTTGCCACGCGGTCGGCCAATCCGCTTGCATCGTGTGGACCAGCAGCCCGGGATCGAACGTGAACAGGAACCCAAAGAACAAAATCGAGGTCTCGCTCAGGACATCGAGCGCGCTCACCCACCCGTTGAAGTTCGTGCTCTCGCGCACGCCGATGATGTTGAGGATCGCGAGACCGACGATGACGATGAGGATCGCGACGAAATGATTGAGCGGGTGTCCGACCGCGGCTAGGGCGGGGACCAGATTGCTCAGGTAGCCGATGCACGCCCACGCGAACAGGACGATGTCGATCGTAAAGTCGAGCAGGACCGCCCAGCCGGCGATGAAGCCGAAGACGTCGCCGATCCCGCGCATGACGAAATACTGGCCGCCGCCCGCGACCGGATAGGTTGCCGCCAGCTCCGTGTAGGCCAAGCCGACGCAGACGTAGACGAGACCCGCAAAGAGGAATGCGACGTTCGATGCGCCCGCCGCGGCGCCGAAGACGAGCCCGAGCGCGACAAAGATGTCGGCTCCGACGTCGGAGTAGCCCCACGAGAACGATCCCCACGGGGTAACCGCTCGGCGCAGAGACGTGTGACCGCCCGCGCCCGTCACAGGAGTCGAAGACACCGGGCTATCCTAGCACGCGCGCGCTAGCGCTGCAACGCAAATTCCGGATCTCCAAACTGCCAGAGCAAGAACGTCCACTCGTCGGCGAGCTCGTCTTGCGCTTGCGCCTTCGTCGTCCCGAATCCATGCCCGGCTTCGTAGTCCACGCGCAACAGGATCGGCCTCCCGCTCGATGTTGCAGCTTGCAGACGCGCCGCATATTTTGCCGACTCCCACGGCGCAACGCGGGGATCATTGATCCCGGTCTCGAGCAGCACCGCCGGATAGGGCGTCCCGTCCTTCACGTGCGCGATTGCATCCATCGCGTAAAGGGCCCTGAAACCTTCTTGCGTCTTGACCGTCCCGAATTCGGGAACATTTCCCGGACCATTCGGACTGAACTCCGCGCGCAGGGCGTTGTTCGAACCGACCGCATCGATCGCCGCCGCGATCAGATCGGGGCGCTGATCGATGAAGCCGCCGATCACGATCCCTCCGGCGCTCCCACCCCAGATCCCAAGCTTCGGCGTCGACGTGTACTTGTTTTGGATCAGGTATTGCGCGCACGCGATCATGTCGTCGATCGAGTTCTGCTTGGTGAGCTTCATCCCCGCGCGATGCCAATCTTCGCCATATTCGCCGCCGCCTCGAATGTGGGCATAGGCGAAGATCCCGCCGCGCTCGAGCCAGGCCAAGCGCGTTGCGGAAAAATACGGGTCGACGGTCGTACCGTAGGCGCCGTATCCTTCTAATCGCGCCGGATGTGAACCGTCAAGCGCCATGTTCTTCGGATAGATGATCGAGAGCGGGATGAGTGTCCCGTCTTTGCTTGGCGCTTTGACCTCGACCGACGTGTACGCGGAAAAATCGACCGGTATCGGCGGCTTGAGGCCCGTGTCCACTAGTGCGGCACCGTTGCTCGCAAAGATCAGCGACGGGCGGGTCCAGGCACCGAGCTTCATAACGAAGCCGGGCAGGCGCGGATCGGTGGAGAGCTCCGAGATCGCACCGTCGTACGGCAGCGCGACGTTCGAAGTCACGCCCGTCGCGTACGAGACCTTGCGCATCCGTCCCAATCCCGCGTCGAGGACCTGTACGTAGAGGCCGTCCGCCGCGACGCTGATCCCGGTGATGACGCGCGAGCTCGCTGCGACGACCGCGCGCGCATGGATCGCGTCCGGAGCCGCCAGGCTCGTCGCGACGACTTCGTAGCGCGGCGCACGCTTGTAGGTTTGCAGGTAGATCGTCGATCCGCGGAAGTCGACGTTCTTCACGTCGTCGTCGGGACTCGCCACCTGTTTCCAGCGCGCTTTCGCAGACGTCGCCTGCGATGCAAGGGTCGTGTAGACGCGCACGTTGGGTTGCACGCCGTTGACGATGTAACCGACGGCGTAGGGAGAGCTCGGCGAGACCATCACGTAGGCGGTCTCGTCCGGCTTGAACGCAACCGCCGGACTCGCCCCGTATCCGAAGATAACGGGATCGCGCTCGGCGAAGCGGCCCAGCACGTGCAAGTAGGCGCGAATCCTTTGCCGCGCCGCATTCGGCGAATCGTGCGGGCCGAGCTTGGGCATGCGTGAGTAGTAGAACGAGCGGCCGTCGGGCCGCCAGGCGACGCCGTCGAACGTCATCCGCGTTATGGCGTCGGTGAGCCGCTTTCCGGTCGCGACGTCGATAACGTAGAGCGTGTCGTTCTCCGAGCCGCCCTCGGCGACGCCGAAGGCGACGTATCGCCCGTCGAGCGAGGGCGAATAGTAGTCGACCGAATAGTGTGAGCTCGTCTTACCAAATCTTTCGGGATCGAAGAGGACGCGCTCGGTGCCGCCCTGCCGCGGACGGACGTAGAGCTTCGCGTTATTCGCGCCGCGCGGAATCTTCATATAGAAGTAGGCGCTGGGAAGGCGGACCGCATCGTAGACGGGGATCCCGGCGTCGTCGAGCTCCTTGATCCGCGCCAGCAGCTTCGCTCGCGGGGCGGCGAACTGGCCGAGGACCGCGCGCGCGTAGTCGTTCTGATCGCGGATGTACTTGACGACCTCGGGATCGGAGAGATTCTCCATCCAACGGTACGGATCGGTGACCTTCGTTCCGAAAAACGTCTCGGTGACCGGACGGACGGGCGCAGGCGGAGGGGGCGCCGGCGCGGCAGCCACGGCGGGTAAAGCAGCCAGCACGAAGAGGAGCGCGCTCCCAGCCAAGACACGCGATTTTGCAGGCGTCATTCTAAGATTCTGAATTTGCACCTCAGAAAGCGGGGAGTCCCGCCCGGCCGGGCAAACTCTCGGCGCATGAAAAGACTGGCGTTCCTCCTAACAACTGCGCTGGTCGCCAGCGCAGCCCCGGCCCTCGCTCAACCATACGGCCCGCCGTCCGCGGCGCCCGCGGCCGCTCCGCCCCCACCGATCCGCGTCCGCGGCACGATCCAATCGGTGAACGGAGACGTCTTGACGTTGCAACCGGCGACCGTCAACGGCGCGCCGGCAACCGGCGCCGTCAAGGTAACACTCGATCCAGCCGCCACCGTCGCGATCACGAAAAAAGCGAACTTCGCCGACATCACGACGGCCTCGTTCGTTGGTGCGACGACGCTCGTCCAGAACGGTCAGGACGTCGCCACGGAGGTGCACATCTTCCCCGGCGGCGCACCGAACCTCAGTTCCGGTCCGTGGGACTCGAAACCGCAAAGCACGATGACGAACGCCAAGGTTTCCGACATTGGGTCGGCGAGCGTCGCAGGCGTGCAGAATCGCACTCTCACGCTGACCTACCCCGGCGGCGAGAAGAAGGTCGTCGTTCCGCCGAGCGCAGCGATCGTCACCGCAGCGCCGGGCACGCGCGCGGATTTGGTCAAGGGCGTGAAGGTCTTCATCCCCCGCGCCGCGTCGGCCGGCGACGGCTACAAGGCTCCGGGCCTCCAAGTCGGAAAAGACGGCGTCGATCCGCCGCAATAGCCGATGAAACGCTCGACTTTTCTGACCGGGGCCGCGTTGCTGTTGGGCGCGGCTCCGGCTCTCGCTCAGACTGCACAGCCGCTGCGGGTCCGCGGCGTGATCGGTGACTTCAAGGACGGCGTACTGACCGTCAGCACGAGCAAGGGGCCCGTCAAGGTGACGCTCGCACCCGACGCGCGTCTTCGTGCTTTGGCAAAATTTAGTCTTGCGGACATCAAGCCCGGGACGTTCCTCGGAACGACCGCGATGCCGCAAAGCGACGGGACGTTGAAGGCCGTTGAAGTCCACGTCTTCCCCCCGGAGCAGGCTGCCCAAAAACCCGGTGAAGGCTTCCGCCCCAACGACTACGCGCCGAACGCGACGATGACCAACGCAACGGTCAGCAACATCGCCGCGGCGACGGTAGAAGGCGTGCAGAACCGCGTCCTAACGCTCACGTACAACGGAGGCGAAAAGAAAGTCGTCGTCTCCGCGACGACGCCCGTGTTCACTTACGTCCCCGCAACCAGGGCCGATCTCGTCGCCGGGACGCGGGTCGCGCTCAACGCGACGCAGGGCACCGACGGCTATACGACCTCCGACGTCACGCTCGACAAGAACGGACTCGACCCGCGCAGCTAGCCTACAGGTCGTAGTCGATGATAACCGGGGCGTGGTCGCTGAAGCGCTCGCCGCGGTAGATCGTCGTGCGCTTGACGCGCCCGGTCAAGCCGGGCGTTACCAATTGATAGTCGATGCGCCAGCCGAGGTTGTTTTCCCAAGCGCCGGGCCAGTTCGCCCACCAGCTGTATTGCTTGGAGTCGCGGTTCACGAGGCGGAACGCGTCGACCCAGCCGATCTGGTCGATCACCGCATCCATCCACTCACGCTCTTCGGGTAAGAAGCCGGTGATCGCTGAGTTGCGCACGGGATCGAACGTGTCGATCTCTTCATGCGCGATGTTGAAATCGCCGCAAATGACGTGTTGCTTACCGGAATTGCGCAACTCCATCAGGACGGTCAGGAAGCGCTCGAGGAAATTCATCTTGACGGCCTGGCGTTGGGGCCCCGTCGTCCCGGAGGGGACGTAAAGCGACGCGACCGTGAACGCACCGAGATCCGCCTGGACGAACCGGCCCTCAGCATCCATGTCGGGCCAGCCCAGGCCGCGCTTGACCGATACCGGCTCTCGCCGCGTGTAGAGCGCTACGCCGCTATACCCTTTGCGCCGTGCATCGACGTAATACGAGGAAAAACCCGAGAGGACCGAGGCTTCCGGGAGCTGGTGCTCCTGCGCCTTGGTCTCTTGCAAGGCGATCACATCGGCATGCTGCGCGGCAACCCAGGTAAAGAAGCCTTTGCGCGCCGCCGCGCGTATACCGTTGGCGTTCAACGTGATCACTCGCATGTCGTCGTCAGGCGCTCCGCGGATCGGCTTTCTTGGGACCGGGATCATGGGCAAGCCGATGGTCCGCAACCTGTTGCGTCACGGTTTCCCCGTCACCGTATGGAACCGCACACCGGAACGCTACGCCGACCTCGTCGCGGAAGGCGCAAGCGCGGCGCAAACGCCGGCGCGCGTCGCGGCGGAGAGCGAGATCGTCATCGCGATGCTGATGGATTGGTCGAGCCTCGTCAACTTGATGGAAGGACCGAGCGGATTCGCCGCTGCGCTTCAGCCCGGCAGCACCTTCGTCGACATGGGGACCGACCCGCCGGCTCGTGCGCGCGAGCTCGCGCGCACGCTCGAAGCGCGCGGCGTCGCCGCGCTCGACGCGCCGGTCAGCGGCGGCGAGCGCGGCGCAATCGACGGAACGCTCTCGATCATGGTCGGTGGCTCGGAGGCCGCGTTTCGCGCTGCGTTCCCCGTCTTCGAAGCGCTCGGTTCGACAATCGTCCACGTCGGGCCGGCAGGCTCGGGTCAAGTCGCAAAAACCTGCAATCAGCTCGTCGTAGCGGTGACGATCGAAGCGGTCGCCGAAGCACTCGCCCTCGCCAAAGCCTTCGGTGCCGACCCGGCAAAGGTGCGCGAAGCGATGCTCGGCGGCTTCGCCGCGAGCCGCGTCCTCGACGAGCACGGCGCGCGCATGCTGGAGCGCAATTGGAAGCCCGGCGCCGCGATCAAAGTCCACCTCAAAGATCGCGCCCATATCTACGAAGCGGCGCAGGCGGCGGGACTCGAGCTGCCGGCGGCGCGCGCGGTCTTCGAGCGAATCAAGGCGTTCGTCGAAAACGGCGGAGGAGGGCTCGATCAGAGCGCGCTCTATACCCTGCTCGATCCCGATCGCGCCGCCGATTCGTAAACCGCCGAGTTGACGATCTGCGGAAGAGGCTTGCCCTGGATGCCCGCGATCAGGTTGCGCGCGGCGTAGAGCGACATTCGCTCGCGCGTTTGATGCGTCGCGCTCCCGATGTGCGGCACGATCAAGGCATTTGGCAGCGACAGTAGCGGATGTTCGGGCGGCAACGGCTCCGGATCGGTCACGTCGAGCGCAGCGCCGGCGATCTGCCGGCCTGCAAGCGCCTCGAAGAGCGCCTCGGTCTGCACGACTTTCCCGCGGGCGACGTTGACGAAATACGCAGACGGTTTCATCAAAGCGAATTGCTCGCGACCGAACATGCCGCGCGTTTCATCCGTGAGCGGCGTCAACACGATGACGCAATCCGCGGTGCGCAACAGCGCCTCGAATGTAAGATGCCGCGCGTCGACCTCGGTCTCGTTGGGGGTGTGGTGCCGATTGCAATAGACGATGCGCATCCCGCTCGCTCGCGCGCGCTTTGCGAGAGCGAGACCGATCGCGCCCATCCCGACGATCCCGAGCGTGCTACCCTCCAGGTCGTCCCCGTAAGGCGCGTCGCCGGAGGGCCATTTCCCATCGCGGACCCAGCCGGCGCCCTCGCCGAAGTGGCGAAAAACGGAGAGAACCAGCAGGTACGCGACGTCGGCAACCGCTTGCGTTAGCGACCCGCGCGAATTCGAGAACGCGATCCCGCGCCGCGTGCATTCGGCGACATCGATGTTGTCATAGCCGACCGAGGCGCTTGCGATGATACGCAGGAGTGGTGCTTGGTCAAGGTACGCCGCGTCGACGCGTGGCTTGTTGCTGTCGCAATAAAGACCCGCGGCTTCTGCGACACGATCCTCTTCTACTACCTCTGCATGCTCGCCGACCAGCGCCCGCGCCGATGGATATTGCCAAGCGCCTTTCGCGAATGCGACGACCGGCCGGCTCACGCGACGGCGCGTCCGTTTATCGTATTGATAAAGCGGATCGGCGCCTTCCCCCTCAGCGCGGCCTCTGCATAACAACCGCTATGTGCGACGCGCACGAGTTTTTCGAGTTTGTCCGGCGGCTCGTCCGATTCGATCGTGAGGCCGATTTCGAAGGAGGCGCTCGTCTCGATCGTCTCACGCAAGACCGATCCCTCGGCGGCGAAGCGTGCGTGGACCATAACGACGATGTCCTTGACCGCGAGCTTTAACATCGACGCGTACCGCGCCGCCTGAGTGTGCAGTCAAAGTGCGATCCCGGCTGAGAAAAACATCAGCGGTGCAGGTGCGCTCCCCTCGCCGCCGATCTGCGGTCCCTCATCGCTGACGATCGTCGAGATCAAGCCGTTGGCGTTGCGGACGATCGCGACTTTCTTCATGTGATCGATCCCGCGCGTTTCCACCGTCATTTCGGGTGAACGTTTGATCTCGAGCTCATTCATGTTGCATTTACTCCCTCCCAGTGCGCGGCCCGTGTCCCGGCTTCATAGCCGCTGCGCAGGAATGCGAGCAGCGTTGCTCGGGGATCCTTGGCCTCGCGCACGGCATCGTAGGGCAGTTGTCCCAAGTGCCCGGCACCCGCAGGATGCCAGCCCGCCTCACTGGGTTGCAGCGCGAAGGACGTCAGCGTTGCCGGCTCGGGCGCGGTATACGTGTAGTAGGTAGGCGCCGGTACGTTCGCGTCGCCGGCCCAGAAGCCGAACGCGATCACTTCGTGCGAGTACGCATCCTGCGCGACCGGATCGGGCTTCGGCGGCCCCGCGGCGGGCCGTCCGGAGAAGCGCGCCAGCGCTAAGTCGAAGCTGTGCCAGAAGAGCTGCGGGACGCTCTGCTTGCCCGCGAACCCTGCGGCGAATTCATCGAAGACCTCGCTCGTCCACATCACGATCTCCCACCACCGGCGGACCATCACGCGATCGTAGGCGCGGTGGTCGTGATCGTGCGCAAACGGCGTCGTCATCGGGACGCCGTAGGGTTTCCCCAGGATCGTGACGTTGATGCCGAATCCGTGAAGCGCGTGAAAGAGGGCCGCATGAAAGTTCGCAACGCTGAGCCCTTGGCGCAGATCGACGTATGCCGGTTCATGCGCTTTGTTGGTTCGCACGATCGTGCGATGATCGATCAGGTCGAGCTCGATGTCGAAAAACGCGTCGCCGGCGAGCATGCGCTCCGCGATAAGGCCGCGCGCCGTCGGACGCAAGGTCACGTTCCACCAGTGATTGCGGTGTTGCGTCGTTGCGAGCCGGATCTTCCCGATGATCTGACACCATAGGTGCAGCGTCGTCTTGGTCGGCTCCCAATCCTGGTACGGTAACGGCGGCAGGTGAACGTCGACGATCAGCTTGCTCCTATGAACGAGATCACACGCTTCGCGGGGCCGCTTACCGTATCTTTTCGCAATCGTCACAGAAGCGAAACAAATCCGGCTCGCCTTTCCGGCGGCGGAGCAGTATGCTCACGAGAAGATGTTTACGTTCGGCTACGGCCGCTCCGATGCCGGTGAAGAAATCGTCCTCGTTTGGGAGGCGAACTCCGCTGACCAGCTGACTTTTGAGACGCCCGAAGAAGCCGAGGCTGCGGCGTTGTATGCACTCGATATCGAGCGCGCTATTGCGAAGGGTCCCCTGGCCTATCTGAACTAGCCGGCGCGGGCGTCGTCGGTGACGCTATTCCGTAGAGGAAGTGCTTGGACGTCGTCTTGATCGTCGCGTTCCAGCCGAGATCGTGGAGCGCTTTGCCAAGCGATTGAGCCTCGTAGAAGACCTTGTAGACGCGCAACTCGCGCCCGTCGTTCATCTTCCGCACCTGCACGTGCGTTTTCGGGTCGACGCTCTCGTAGCGGACGAGCGCCGAGTTCTTGTCGAAGGAATCGACAAAGAAGACGCGCCCGTTCTCTTTGAGAGCGCTGTGCACCAGTTCCCAGAATCGGTCAAACAGATTCGGTGGGACGTGGGTCAGCCAATAGCCGAAAAAAACAACATCGTAGCGGGTGCGCGGCACCCAGTGGAAGATATCCGCGTGGATGTACTCTATCCGAGTGCCGAAGGGCGCGAGACGCGGTTTCAACGTCTCTAGGGTCTTCGCCGAGGAATCGAGGACGGTGCACCGCTCGGCGGACGCGGCAAGGTGTTTCGTCCAGATGCCCGTCCCAACCGCAAGTTCGAGGACGTCGCCGCGTGGCGCGAACTCGGTGAGCGCCCGGACGACTTCCAAAACCTCGGCGAACCACTCGCGGTTGAGCTGCGGACCGCGATCGAACTTGCCGCGACGAAAGAAGCGGTCTTCGTCGTGCGCGCCCCGCTCGTCGTAGTACTTCCGCTGTTCGAGCAGAACCGGATCGTCGGGTTCCGGCGACGCGATTATCGGCTCAGGCATGGCTTGGATTGTACGGCAAGTAGCCGAGGCGCGCTAGTGCCGCGGCCGTTCCCGGGCAGTTTCTGAATAGCGGAAGCCGCGCTCGAGGTATAGCGCGGTATCGACGAGGGCGTCACGCTCCGCAAACGAGCTCATGTTTGCCGAGAAGCCGGCCGTGCTCCCTTCTTCCCGAATGGTTCCTGCAGCCCGTTCCATCGCGCGGATGGCGGCCCGCTGCAAGTCGCTCGGAATGATGACGAGTTGGTACCCAATCTCGCGCAAGCGAGCCGTCGACAGAAGCGGCGTCTTGCCGCCCTCGAACATATTGATGAGTTTCCAGCCGGGTACGCGGCGAGCGATCTCGGCGATCTGGGGTTCGGTCGTCGGTGCCTCCACGAAAAGCATCTCGGCGCCGGCCTCCGCGTACGCACGCGCGCGCTCGAGCGCCGCTTCGAAACCTTCGACGGCGATGGCATCCGTTCGGGCGATGATCACCGGACCCGAGTCGCCCGCAGCTTCACAAGCGGCGCGGACTTTTTCTCCCATCTCTTCCACGGGGATGAGCGACTTGCCGTCCAGGTGGCCGCAGCGCTTGGGAAACGTTTGGTCCTCGAGATGCAGCGCCGCGACTCCGGCGCGCGCAAAGGCGCGAACGGTTCGTTCGACGTTGAGCGCGCCGCCGAAGCCGGTGTCGGCGTCAGCAACGACCGGGACGTCAACCGCATCGACGATCGCTTCTAAGCGAGCGACGACTTCGGCAAGCGAAAGCAGTCCGAGATCCGGAACACCGGTGCTTCGCGCGATCGCGCCGCCGCTTGCATAAACCGCCCCGAACCCTGCTCGCTCGACGATGCGAGCGGAAAGCCCATCGAAGACGCCGGGCGCGACGATGGTTTCTCCTCGTGCAAAGGCAGAACGAAGTACGCCGGCGCCGTTCACTCGCGTATCTGCGCGGATTTGAGCGCCCACTCGCCGTCGCGAAGCCGCGTCAAGGTGCCCTCTTCGTGCAAGGCGGCAAGCTCGAGCGCGAGTTCCCGGCCGTCGTCGCTGCCGAGGGACTCCGCGAGCGCCATGAAGTACATCGGTCCCGATTCGAGCGCTTCGCGGACGCTCGCGAAGCGGCGCGCGCGCGTCATGCGCGGCGGGCGCGAGCGGCGCCGCTCTATGGTATCGGGGACGCCGTACGGGGCCGTCGCATCGAAGCCGATCTTCCCGATCATCTTGTCGTCGTCCATCGTCGGATCCATATAGAATCCGGGATAGCGCTCGCCGACGACGACGTCCTGGTCCGCGCGGAAGCGCGTGGAGAGCGCCCATTCGATCTCCTCGTCGGAGAAAACATCGACATCGTCGTCGACGACGACGATGTGTTTGACGCGCTGGATTGCGAAGAGCGCCGCGATCGCGAGCCGCGCCTGCCCGGGCATCCCGCGCCGCAACGCGACACGCGCATGCTGGCGGCCGTTCGCAGCCGCGACCGCGTTGACCGCCGCCGGTTCGATATTCGCTGCCCGGAGTGCTCGCCACATCCCGACCTCGGCGTTGATCCCGCCGAGATTCGCCGACTCGTTCCAGCTGAGCAGTTTCGCGCTGTGGCGGACCGTCTGGTGCAGCACGTCCTTGCGCATCGTGATCGCGGTGACGTGGTAAACGGGATCGAGGTGCACTCCGCCATAGAAGCCGTAGAACTCTCCGTAGGGGCCTTCGGACTCGCGATAGCCGAGCTCGTCGAAATAGCCTTCGATGATCATCTCGGTGTCGGCCGGCGCGAGCACGCCGTTGGTGATGCCGCGAACCATCGGGACGGGCTCGCCGCGCATCGTTGCAACCAAGGTGAACTCGTCGACGGGAATCCTCACACCGGCGGCGACGAAGTCCAGCGGATGCGACCCGATCGCGAAGCTGACCGGCAAACGCTCACGCCGCTGCGCGCAGCCCATGTAGATCCTCTTGAGATCGGACGGCTGCGTCAAATTGGCTCGAAGCGTCGTTCGGTCGCGGAACATGAGGCGCCGGCAGCCGACGTTCGTCCTCCCCGTGGCCGGATCGACGGCGTAGTCGATCGCCGACGAGATATACGGAGCGCCGTCGAATTCGTGCTGCAGGTGGAACGGCAAGCTCATGAGGTCGATCGCTTCGCCGCTGTGAACCACTTGATGGACGGGCGCGTCTTCCGAGGCGATCTCGACGATCGGCTGCGGATTGCTCGTCCGCCGCATGAATTCGTGGGCGAGCTCCTGCGGATCGACGCCGAAAGCAGCGGCAAGCCGGCGCCGGCTCCCTGCAACCGACGCAATCATCTCGAAGCGCTCCTTGCCGACGTTCTTGAACCACGTCGCCTTGGGCGTCGACTCGATCACGGCGCTCAGATCGGCGAGCGCTACGGGCTCGTCGTGGATCTCGACTTCGCCCAACTCGAGGAGCCGGTCGACAAACCGGCGCAAGCGGAACTTCTCAAAATCGGTGGCGCGAGACGCCGCCGGCTGCACCTTCATGATCTGCGCATCTCGCTTGAAGAATTGATGGTCGCGTGCAAGTTCCGAGCGAAATCCACCGCACCTGCAGTGCCCATGTCAAACGCCGAGCGCGCGTACTCCTTGACCGCGCACAGGGCCGGCTTCGGCGTCTTCGCGAGCCGCCCGCGCAGCGTTGCGACGGCGCCTTCTAGTGCGCTCGGCGTGACGACGTCACTAACGATTCCGAAGGTCAAGGCACGCTCGGCCGAGATGACGGCCGTCGAATAGACGAGGTACGTCAGCGCTTTGAGCGGCACGCGATCGACGAGCGCCGACATCACCATCGTCGGGAACGTGTTATGGCTCATCTCCGGTATCGCGAAGGTTGCATCTTCCGAGGCAAGCGTGACGTCGCAGAGCGCGGCGAGGGCGCAGCCGAATCCCAAAGCTCGTCCTTGAACGACGCCGACGATCGGGACCGCGGAGCGCCGAAAGGCGCCGTAGCAGTCGAAGATCACCTCGGTACTGCGCCGTCGTGCCAGCGCCTCCGGCGGCGCTCCGTCGCGTGGCCGTCCCATCGTCGCACGGCCGATGCAAAAATCCGCCCCCGCGCCGCGCAAGACGATTGCGTCGGTGCCGTCATCCGTGTTCAACAGGAGCCGCGTGAGCTCGGCGGCCGCGTCATCGGACATCGCGTTCCCATCGTCAGGCCTGTTCAAGGTGATTTCCAAGATCGCGCCGTCGCGTTTGACCAGGACATCGCTCAACGCAGCCAGCCGATCGCAGCCAACAACGGCTCGTCCGTAACGCGGAAGAGGACGGAGGGTTCCTGGCATTGGTGACGGTGCTCTCGCCACGCCGGTGCGACAAAGACGTCGCCTCGTTCCCACGCAAACGTGCGTTCGTCGATCATCGACGTCCCGCGTCCGCTCACGACGCTATAGACGTTGTTTGCCGTGGTCTTCAGGGGCGCCGACGTTTCGCCGGCTTCGAAGACGCACATGTGCAAACCCAACGTCGGCATGTGCGAATCAAGCGCGATCTGCCGCCCGAAGCGCCCGCTCGGCTCGCGCGGCGCATCGGCAAGCCGCTTCTTTATCTCAGCCCACCGGTAAAGCAGCGGACTCGTCTTACCCTCGGAGACGATCGGCTCGTACTCATCCGGATGCCATTCGAGGAACATTGGTTCGAGCAGATGCGTGAGCGGCGCGTCCAGATAGTCGATCCAATAGGCAGGCGCGTGGCCCTCGTTCCCGTGACCGTGCCACATCCACGACGGGGTCAGCACGACGTCGCCCGTCTCCATCGGGACCTTGGTGCCGTCGACGGTCGAATATGTCCCCGGTTCCGAATCGATGATCAAGCGTAGGGCGTTGGGCGTATGGCGATGCGACCGCGCACGTTCTCCCGGCAGAATCATCTGGTACGCGGTGATGATCGTGCGCGCGGTCGCATACGCGTTTCCTTCGACGGGATTGAAGAGGATGAGATTACGGCGTTCTGCGAGCGAGGTATCGATGAGGCGGCCGGCTGCGTCGAGGGCGGCCTTCCCCTCACGATAGGCCCAGTGCATCGGAATATAGGTCTTGCGGGGCTCCGGCCACAGCGACGGCTCCGGCTTGTGCCAGCCCGCCGTAATCGAGCGCGGGCCGAGCGCCGCGTAGAGCTCGTCGAGCGACGCAACGCCGGTGAAAGCTTCAAACGGTTCGGTAACGGCCACGGTCAGCGTCCTCCCAATGCGATGAGTTCCGTCGACGGGAACGACCTCGGTATCACCTTGTACTCCGCCAAGATGTCGATGACCGGCTGAATCCATGCGGGCGCCGCCGCATCCGCGTAGAGCACCCTGTTTTCGGTCATGATCACGTCGCGCGAGACCTTCGAATACTTTTCTAAGATCGCGGCCGTCTCTTTCGGGTGGGTGTTCGCCCATGCGGCCGTCTTGCGCATAACCGCGGCGAATTTTTGCTCGGTCGCGGGATTACGCGCGATCCAATCGATCGTCGAGAACCAGTTGGTAATCAAGAACTTGTTCGCGATCGCCTCTTGCGGCTTGCCGATCATCCGAACCGCGCCCTTGTTTTGAGAAAGGATCGGCTCAAGCAGCACGGCCGCCGCGATTCGCCCCGTCGAGAGCGCGACGGGCATCTCGGTCACCGGGAGCTCGACGAACGAGACGCTTTTGGCGTCGACACCTTGCTGGTCGATCCACTTCTCGCACGCGAATTGCTGCATGTCGCTGATCGTCGTCACTGCGATCGACTTCCCGGAGAGGTCTTTGACGGAGTGGATCGGGGAGTTCTTTGCGGT
>DATNIC010000189.1:0-44226 GCA_035604635.1 Binatia bacterium | reverse complement strand
TGAGCGAATAGTCCGTGTCGCAGAACGCGCACGAGAGATTGCAGCCGGCCAACCGGACGAAGACGGCCGGCGTTCCGACCCACGTCCCCTCGCCCTGAACGCTGTAGAAGATCTCAGCGAGCTGGAACATCGCCCTTGCTCAAAATCGCGCACGCCGTCGTTGTTTCCCATAAGGTCAACTGCGCGAGGCCGGCGAGATGCGGTGCCAGCCTTTCCCATATCCACGCTACGATGAGTTCGCTTGTGGGATTTTCGAGAAACTCGTTGAGCGAGCGATGATCGAGCACGTCGATGACCTGGGCGCGGACGATCCGCGCGATCTCATCGAAATCCTCGACCATCCCGGCGGCCGGTCCGCCGCCATGCAACGGGCCGTCGACGAAGACTTCCAGCCGGTACGAGTGGCCGTGCAAACGCGAACACTTGCCCGGGTGGTGCGGCAAGACGTGCGCGGCCTCGAACTTGAACTGCTTACAGATCCGCATCGCGACCTTGGGTATTCGCCGCAAAAAGACGATCGCCCGGCCGTAACGGGCCAGGCGATCGGAAAAGGATCGCGTTCCTCTAGACTCCGCAGCTAGAGTTCAAGCGAACTCAGGCTGGCTCCTCACAGTGGATGGAGCGTGGTGCTGCGCGTCGAGCGCGCGATTCTCCTCAGGATTTTCGTCTGTCTGCCCCAAGGGACTGCACCTCCGTTTTTCTACAACCGCCGCAGTAGCACGGCGATGTATTGGTATTCTGCTCCTTTCGCGATCAAAATTCAAGAGGCTAACGACGGCTGGGCTGCTTCGTTTTGATTTATCCACAGCCTAGAGCGGACCGGTTGGACTAATGGCCTCCAGCCTGCGCTTGATTTCGTTCAAGAAACTGCAAATCGTTACGCCGTCGAGGACGCGGTGATCGAACGACGTGCAGACGTTCATCATCGAGCGCACCGCAATCGCATCGTTTTCGTCGTCGACAACGACGGGGCGTTTGAAGATCGTCTCCATCGTGACGATCGCCGTCTGGCCGCCAAAGATGATCGGCGCCGAGGCCAGCGACCCGATCGCGCCCGTATTGTTTACCGTTATCGTTCCGCCGGCCAGGTCGTCGGCCGTCAGCTTACTCGAGCGCGCTCGCTCGATGAGATTGTCGGCGCCGATTGCAAGGTCGACCAACGAACGCTGTTCGGCGCGCCGAAGGACCGGGACGAGGAGATTGTCCTGCAGCGCGACCGCGATCCCGATGTTCACTTCTTTGTGAACGTAGATCCCTTCGTCGGTATAGCGCGCGTTCACGAGCGGATACTCGTGCAATGCCTCGACGACGGCATACATGAAAAAGGGGAGCAAGGTCAGGCGGACGCCGTGGTCGCGCTCGAAGGCGGCGCGAACCGCGGTGCGCCGCCGGATCGCGTTCGTCATGTCGACCTCGACCATGGTCCACGCGTGCGGGACGGTCCGTTTCGACTCGACCATCCGCTGCGCGATGATCCGGCGCGCGTGCGAGAAGGGGATTGTCTCGCCGGCGACCGGCGCTTTGGAAGTGCGCGGCGCCGGGGCGGCGCGCGCGACGTGCGCCGCTGCGAGCACGTCTTTGGCAGTGACACGTCCGCCGCTGCCGGTCCCCGCCAGCTTGACGAGGTCGACGCTGTGCTCGCGGGCCAGGCGCCGGACGGCCGGCGAGACGCGGCGCTCTGCACCCTGCGCATTCTGCCCGTTCCCGGCGGACTCCGTGGGCGCGATGGCTTCGGCTCCGGGGGCGTCGCTCGTATCGATGATCGCAATCGGCGCGCCGGTCGGCACGGTTTGGCCTTCCTTGACGAGCAGTTCGCGGATCCGGCCGGAGACGGGCGCCGGGATCTCGGCATTCACCTTGTCGGTCGAGACCTCGACGAACGGCTCGTACTTTTCAACCGAGTCCCCCGGATGCTTGAGCCACTGCGCGACCGTCCCCTCGGTGACCGTCTCCCCGAGCTGCGGCATGGTGACGGTCGCCTCGCGCGTCTTGCTCTGCACTCTAAAACTTTGCGAGCTCGCGCATTGCTTGCGCCATGCGGTCGCTCGAGATCATGTACTCGCTCTCGAGCGTATGCGCGTAGCCCATCGGCGGGACGTCGGGGCCGCAGAGCCGCCGGATCGGTGCGTCGAGATCGAAGAACGCGTCTTCGACGAGCATCGCGCTGATCTCGGCACCAATCCCCCCGAACTTGTTGTCTTCGTGGACGATCAATACTTTGCGCGTCTTCTTGACGCTCTCGAGAATCGTCGTTTTGTCCATCGGCCGGATCGAGCGCAGATCGATCACCTCGACCGAGACGCCTTCGGCTTCGAGCGCGTGCGCGGCTTCGAGCGCCTGATGGATGTAGTAGCCGTACGAGATCACGGTGAGACCGTTGCCGGGCTTCTTGACGTCGGCTTTGCCGAGCGGGATCGTGTAGCGTCCTTGCGGGACCTCGCCTTTGATGAGCCGGTAGGTCTTCTTGTGTTCGAGGAAGAGGACCGGGTCGGGATCCTCGATCGCCGTCGTCAGCAAGCCTTTGATGTCAGCCGGGGTCGAAGGTGCAACGATCTTCAAACCCGGGACGTGGTAAAAGAGCGCTTCGATCGAAACCGAATGCGAGAGCGCGCCGCGCACGCCGCCGCCGTACGGCGTCCGAATGACCATCGGACACGTGTAGTCGCCGTTGGAGCGGTAGCGTGTCTTCGCGGCTTCGCCGACGATCTGGTTGAACGCGGGGTAGATGAAATCGGCGAACTGAATCTCGGCGATCGGGCGCAGCCCTTCCATCGCCATCCCGACTGCAACGCCGACGATCGCCCCCTCCGCCAGCGGCGTGTCGACGATGCGCTGCGGTCCGAACTCCTCGAGAAAGCCCTTGGTGATGAGGAAGACGTTTCCACGCGCGCCGATGTCCTCGCCCAAGAGGATGACGTTCGGGTCGGTTTTGAGGGCGTCGTAGAGCGTCGTGCGGACGGCTTCGACGTTGTTCATCACCGTCGTCGAGACGCTTACCGCCAAGGCTGCGTCTCGCCCGCGTAGACGTTCGTGTAGAGATCTTCCGAGGACGGGAGTGGTTCCGCTTCGGCTCGATCGGTCGCCTCGTTCACCTCGCGCAAGATATCCTTGCGCATCTCGTCGAGCCGCGCTTTGTCGAGCACACCGTGGTCGATGAGGAACGACTCGAACGAAGGGACCGGATCGCGCTTGCGCATCTCCGCGACCTCGTCGCGCGAGCGATAGGTCCGGTCGTCGTCGTCGGTCGTATGGCCGAGATACCGGTGGACTTTCCCCTCGATCAATGACGGCCCGTCTCCGGCGCGGGCACGGTCGAGCGCGCGCTTGACGGCATCGTAGCTCGCGATCGGATCGAGACCATCGAACGTCTCGCCCGGCATCCCGTACGCCGGCGCACGTTCGGAGACGTTGTCGATCGCCATTTGTTTGCGCACCGGGACTGAGATCGCAAGGCCGTTGTTTTCGCACAAGAAAACGATCGGGAGGTGCTGGACAGCGGCGAAATTGAGCGATTCGTGCCATTCGCCTTCGCTGGTCGCGCCGTCGCCGAACGTGCACAGGACGGCGCGGCCTTCTTCGCCGCGATACTTGATCGCGTACGCGAACCCGACCGCGTGCGTGCAGTGCGCGGCGATCACCGACGAAATCGAGACGAGGCCAATCGACTTCTTAGTGAAGTGATGGGGGAATTGACGTCCCGCGCTCAGGTCGGAGGCGCAGGCAAACTGCGAGCGCAGCGCCTCCTCGGCCGTGACCCCGATCCCGAGGAAGAGGCCCAAGTCGCGATAGTAGCCGGCCAGGATGTCCTTGCCCTTGTGAAATGCCACAGCGGCGCCGGCTTGAAGCCCTTCGTGGCCTTCGCTCCCCGCAGCGAAAGGGATTTTCCCCTGGCGGTTGAGCTGAAAGCCGCGGTTGTCGATGGTGCGCTGCAACAGCATGTTGCGCAGCATCCAGACCAGCTGTTCGTCCGAAAGTCCATGGCGTTCGAATTGTGGTACGTGCGCCCGGGATTGCGACGTAACCATTTTGCTGGCCATGCCACCTCCTCTTCTACTCGGCGCCCGCAAGGTCCCTGACCAGCGCACCCAAAAAGTCGCGTCGCATGCTTGTCGAACTCCCCGCCCCGCACGACGAGCTCGTCCGCGTGCGACGTCAACTGCACGCCCGGCCCGAGCTCTCGATGGTCGAGTTCGAAACGGCGCGCTTCGTTGCCGACGAGTTGCGACGCCTTAATCTTGACGACGTCCGGACCGGTATCGGGAAGACCGGCGTGCTCGGGACGTTGCGCGGGAAGCAGCCGGGTCCGACCACCCTCTTGCGCGCGGACATGGACGCGCTCCCGATTGCGGAATTGACGCAGACGGAGTATCGCTCGACGATCGACGGCGTCATGCACGCCTGCGGTCACGACGGTCACACGGCGATGCTCCTCGCGGCTGCGGGGACGCTCGCCTCCCGTCGCGATGATATCCGCGGATCGCTGGTGTTCTGCTTCCAGCCGGGCGAAGAGGGCGCGGGCGGTAACAAGCTGATGATCGACGACGGCGCGCTCGAGAACCCGCACGTCGACCGCACGTTCGCGCTGCATCTCTACACCGGGCTCGACGTCGGGAAGATCGGGGTCCGCGACGGCGCGTTCTTTGCTTCGGCCGACGAGATTTATCTCTGGATAAAAGGAAGGGGCGGGCACGGGGCGATGCCGGAGAACGCGATCGATCCGATCGTCGCGGCGAGCCACCTCGTGACCATGCTGCAGACGATCGTCAGCCGCGAAATCGCGGCCCGCGACCCGGCGGTCGTTACCGTCGGCAAGTTCGTCGCCGGGACGACGTTCAACGTGATCCCGGATGAGGCGGTCCTCGCCGGGACGGTCCGCTGCTTCGACCGTGAGATTCGCAGGAGCATGCCCGAGCGGATCGGGCGGATCGTCAAGGGCCTCTCCGATGCGATGCGAGTGGAGACGCGCTTCGAGTACAACTTCAACTATCCGCCGACCGTGAATGACCGTGTCGCCAACGACGTCGTCCGCGCGGTCGGGCGTGAGGTCGTCGGCGCCGACAATGTCATCGACGGTCACGAGATCGTGATGTGGGCCGAAGACATGGCGTTCATGCAGGAAGAACGCCCCGGCGCATACTTCATCGTCGGCGCGCGCGGCGGCGACGCGACCGCGTATCCGCACCACAGCGCTCACTTCGATATCGACGAGAGCGCGCTCGACATCGGCTACCGCATGATGGTGGGCATCGGCCTGGGGCCGTGACCGCGACCATTTGCCGCGCCAGCGGGAGACATTCTGCACCTATGTCGAAAGGATAGCGTTCACTCGCGCGACGCCGCGGCGCGAGAATTATTACCGGGAGTGGTGGAAGACCGTGGAGGCGGCTTTCACCGGGTGCCCGGGTACATTCGCTTTCCAGCCTATTTAGAGGATCAATGCGCTCCCCCAACCTAGCCGAGCACGAGACCGAACACGACGCCTGCGGCGTCGGGTTCCTGGCCGACCTCTCGAATCGCGCGTCGCACGATGTCATTCGTCTTGCGCTGGAGGCGGCCGGCTCGATGGCGCATCGCGGGGCACGGGCCGCCGACGGGCGGACCGGCGACGGCGCCGGGATCCTCTGCGAGACGCCGCGGGCTCTCTTGCAGCGCGAACTCGTTGCCTCGGGCTTGCGCGTCCCGGAGCGGCACGCCGCCGCCGTCGGGTTATTCTTGCCGCGCGACGCAGAGGATGCCGCGGCCGTCCGCGAGCGGGTCGAGCTTGCGGTCCGCGAAGCCGAAGTCTCGCCGATCCGCTGGCGCACGCCGCAGGTCGACGAGTCGGTCCTCGGACAGCACGCGCGTAATACGGCACCGCGCTTCGAGCAGTTGATCGTCGACATGGGACCGGGCAACGTTCGCGAGCGGATGCGCGCCGTTCGGCGCGGCATCGATCGTGCGTTTCGCGAGATGAGCGCCGACGCGACGCTCGTGAGCGCCTCATCGAATTCGGTCGTCTACAAGGGCCTGCTCTCCTCGAACGAGCTGGGCGCGTACTACAAGGATCTCGCCGACCCGCTGTTCGCCTCGCGGTTCGCCGTCTTCCATCAGCGCTTCAGCACGAATACTTCGCCGCAGTGGCGCCTCGTGCAGCCGTTCAAGTTCATCGCGCACAACGGCGAAATCAACACGATTACCGGTAACAAAGCCTGGATGCACGCGCGCGGAATCGCGACGCACCGCTGGGCCAGCGACTCGTTCGACTTCGACACGGCGATCGGCGCGATGATTGGCGCGGGGTACCGCGTCGAAGAGGCGGTCGATCTGATGCTGGCGCCGGCAGTTGAGGCCGAAGACGATCGTTTGCGCGCGTACTACGACGCGCACATGCCGACGGTGGAGCCGTGGGATGGCCCGGCGGCAATCGTCTTCAACCATCTCGATACCGTCGGGGCGGCCCTCGATCGCAATGGTTTTCGTCCGCTGCGCTGGTGTCGCACCGCGTCGAACAAAGTGCTGTGCGCTTCCGAGGCCGGTGTCGTCGATTTCGGCGATGATCCGATCGTCAAGCGCGGCCGCTTGGGCCCCGGGGAACGGCTCGTCGTTCGCTTTGCGTCGGCCGAGCTCGTCGAGCCGCAAACCTTCCGCGCCGAGCGGCGCGAGCGCGCCGACTTCCGTCCGGTCGTAAAATCGTGGGAGTTCGATGCGCTCGAGAATGGCTCCGATGCGCCGGACTTCGATGACGCGATGCTGCTGCGCTTCGGCTTCGTCAAAGACGACTACAAAGGCGTCGTCGGCGTCATGGCGGCGGGGCAAGGTGAGCCTGTCTATTCGATGGGCGACGACGCGTCGCTCGCGTTCTTGGAGCGGCGCGTCCCGCTCGCGCATTATCTGCGCCAGCGATTCGCGCAGGTCACCAATCCCCCGATCGATCCGCTGCGCGAAGGGCTCGTCTTCGACATGCGTGCGTTCGTCGGCTCGGGTCCGAGCAACGGTGACGTCCCGGCGACCGGCTCCGTCGTCATGGTCGCGCACGCCGTCCTCGACGAGCACACGTTTGATTCGCTGCGCTTTGACCATCGGCTCGAGCAGCGGCCGATCGCGCTCGCGCTCGGCAAAGAGGCGCTCGACACGCGCCTCAAGCAGATTTGCGACGACGCGGTCAACGCCGTGCGCGAAGGCGCGACGTTCATCGTCCTCGACAATCGCGGCGCCGGGGTCGCGATCCCGGCGGTCCTCGCCGTTGGGGCGGTTCATCAGCGGCTGACGAAAGAAGGCTTGCGGATGCAAGCCTCGCTCGCCGCCGCCGACGGCTACGCCAGGGACTCGCACTCGATCGCGACGGTGATCGCGGCCGGCGCAAACGTCGTCACGCCGTGGCTCGCGCTGCGCGCCGCTCAAAAGGAAGGGACGCAGAAAGCGTTCCTCTCGGCCGTCCGCTCGGGCGTGCTCAAGATCATGTCGAAGCTCGGCATCTGCTCGCTGCGATCGTATACCGGCGCGCAGACGTTCGAGTCGATCGGCCTGGGGCGCGAGATCGTCGATTTGTGCTTCCCGGGGATGAAAGCTCACGTCCCATCGGTCACGTTCGCGCAGTTTGAAGAAGACATGCGCGCGTGGGCGCAGCACGCCGATGACGGGGAGCCGCTTCCGGACCGGGGTTATTTCCGTTTCCGGCGCGAGGGCGTCAGGCACACGTTCGATCCCAACGTGATCAAGAATTTGCGCGCGAACGCGATGCACGGCGACTACGACGCGTTCGAGAAGCTTTCCGATCAGATGCAAGCGCGGCCGCCCATCACGCTGCGCGACTTGATCGAACCTGTCCCGATCGGTCCGCCCGTCCCGCTCGAGGAAGTCGAGCCGGTCAGCGCGATCGTCAAGCGCTTTACGACCGCCGCGATGTCGCTCGGCGCGCTCGCGCCCGAAGTGCACAAGACGATCGCGATCGCGACCAACCGTATCGGAGCAAAGAGCAATTCCGGCGAAGGCGGCGAGGACCCGTCGCGCTACGCGCGCACGCCCGACAGCGGGCGCAGCGCGATCAAGCAGGTTGCGTCGGCGCGCTTCGGCGTCAGCGCGCAATACCTCGCGAGCGCCGACGAGATCGAGATCAAGATGGCGCAGGGCAGCAAGCCCGGCGAAGGCGGACAGATCCCCGGTCACAAGGTGAGCGTCGAGATCGCGAAATTGCGCGGCGCGATCCCGGGTCAAGGCCTGATCTCGCCGCCGCCGCACCACGACATCTATTCGATCGAAGATCTCGCACAGTTGATCTACGATCTGCATCGCGTTGCGCCGCAAGCGAAAGTCGCGGTGAAGCTCGTAGCGCAGTCCGGGATCGGGCACGTCGCCAGCGGCGTCGCCAAGGGTCAGGCCGAGGTCATCCACATCAGCGGTCACGACGGCGGGACCGGCGCCTCGCCGCTCGGCTCGATCAAGCACTCAGGCTTGCCGTGGGAGCTCGGTCTGGTCGAGACCCACCACACTCTCGTCGCGACCGGCTTGCGGTCGCGCGTGCGGCTGCGCGTCGACGGCGGCTTCAAGACGGGGCGCGACGTCGTGCTCGCCGCGATGCTCGGCGCCGACAACATGGGCTTCGGGACGGCGCTGCTCGTCGCGCTTGGGTGCATTTACGCACGGCAGTGTCACTTGAACACGTGTCCGGTCGGGATCGCGACCCAAGATCCGGAGCTGCGCAAGAAGTTCAAGGGGACGCCGGAAGAGGCCATCGCCTACCTCGAGTTCGTCGGACAAGACGTGCGCCGCCGTTTAGCCGCGCTCGGCGCCCGCTCCATCGAAGAGATTCATGGCCGCTCCGACCTCTTGCGCCGACGCGCCGACCTTTCGGAAGAGTATCAGCACGTCGATCTCTCGGTCATCTTGCGCTTGCCCGAGCGCAGCTCGATCGACGACGTCCGTCCGGGCCCGGAGTCGCACCTCGACGACTATGGGACCTCGAAAAAAGTCCTCACCATCTCGCCGAGCGATCGCGCGGTCGGGGCGCGTCTGGCGCACAACATCGTCGAGCAGCGCAACAACGGCGAGAAAGTCCGCCCGTCGACCCTGCGATACGTCGGGACGGCGGGTCAAAGCTTCGGCGCGTTCGTGACCGACGGGCTCACGCTCGAACTCCGCGGTGACGCGAACGACTATGTCGGCAAGAGCATGGACGGCGGCCGGATCATCATCCGCAGCGTCGGCGATCCGAGCGAGCCCGCCATCGGAAATGCGTGCTTCTACGGGGCGCGCGGCGGCCATGCGTTCATCCTGGGGACGGCGGGCGAGCGCCTAGCGGTGCGCAACAGCGGCGTCTCGGTCGTCGTCGAGGGCGCAGGCGATCACGCGTGCGAGTACATGACGAAGGGGATCGTCGTCATCCTTGGCCCGACCGGGCGCAATCTCGCCAGCGGTATGTCCGGCGGCGTTGCGTTCGCACTCGGTGCCGAACACACGGTTCGGCATCGCTTAGGGCCGACCGAATGTGCGGCGGCGCAAGTCGAGCCGAACGATCCAAACGTAGAGACGCTGCGCAAGCTGCTCGAAGCGCACGCGCAGGCGACCGAGTCGCCACGGGCGATCGAATTGCTTGCCGACTGGCCGCAATCGGCCAAGCGTTTCGTCAAGATCGCGCCGGCGCAGCCGGTCGAGGTTGCCCCCGAGCGGGCCGCGCCGGTCTTAGCTACTTTGCCCCGCCGCCCTTCCGCATAGCTTCGGCGACGGAGTCGGCAGCTTTGCGCGATTGCTCCGCCATCTGCGTTGCGTAATCGCGCGCTTGCGCCGCCGACGCTTTTGCTGCTTCAGAACCGATGCGGATGAACTCTTGAAGATGCCCCATCGCCTGCTTCGACTGTTCCTGCGCAAGCGCGCTGCTGTCTTGGGCGTGTTTGGCGAGCGTTGCCTGCAGATCTTGGGCGTTCTTGAGGGATTGTTCGATGAGCGGCTTCATCTGCTCGGCGGTCTTCGAGGCGGTATCGCCCATGCTACGCTGTAGTTCGCGCGCGCTCGCCAGCGCGCGTTCGATCATCTCATTGGAGTTCACGGTCTCACCTTTCTTAGGCGCCCTTTTCGGTGACGGTCAGTACCCAACGCAAAGCGCGGGCAAACTGATCCAACTCTTTGGCGGTCCGGACCAGCGACTGGAACGCGGGGTCCGACCGCTCCCTTGTACGCGGCTGCCGCTCGATCTGTTTCAAGTAGGCGCCCAGCGCATCGAGCTGTCGCTCGATCGCGTCCCATTCGTGGCGGAAGCTGCGCTCGGAGGCGTCGGGCGGCCGGCTCAAGACCGGCGGCGACTCCCGCTCCGGGAAGCGCATCGCAAACTCGAGGCGCGCCAGGGCGTAGTCGCTCGAGACTCGGATGAACGACGCCATCAACTGGACGAGTCGCACTTCCATCTTAGGGCGCTCCGCCCCAGGCTCCGCGCCCCCCGTGCTCTGCACGGGGCCCCCCGACCATCGGGCCCATCAGCATGCTGCTAAACCAATCATCCCCCGAGGGGGCCCGTAACAACATTGTGATAAAGGATCGCGTTCTGTACGCTCACAAGCTGCGCCTCTCGTTTGAAAGCCATGGCTCCTAAAAAATACGTTATTGTCGGGAACGGGTTCGCCGGGACGACGTGCGCCGAACATTTGCGCAAGAACGATCCGTCGGCGTCGATCGCGCTGTTCACCGACGAAGCGTATCCGCTCTACAACCGGATCGCGCTTCCGCCGCTGCTGCGCAAGCAAGTGACGGAGCAGAAGGTCATCATTCGCAATCTCGAGTGGCACGAAAAGCACAACATCGACCTGCACCTCTTAACCCGGGTCGAAAGGGTCGTCGCCGAGGAACGTTATGTTGTTGCGAATGGGAAGGGCTACGAATACGACGCTCTGCTGATCGCGACCGGGGGCCGGCCGAACACGCCGGCGGAGCCCGGCGGCGGGGATGCCCGCAACTTGTTCAATTTCCAGTTCATGGACGACACCAAGGCGATCTCGGAGTTCTTGGAGACCGCGAAGAGCGCGGTTGCGATCGGCGGTTCGTTCATCGCGTACGAGTTGGCAGAGGCATTCACTTCAAGAGGGATGGAGACGCATTGGCTGGTCCGCGGGCCGCGGTTTTTGCGGCGCATGATCGGCGACGAGGCGGCTGAGATGCTGCACGAGGCGGCACGCGAGGACGGCGTCCATCTCTATTTCAACGAAGAAGTCAAAGAGTACGTTCGCTCCAACGGTGTCGTGACCAAGGTTGTCATGAAGAGCGGGATGGAGATCGAGGCGGACTGTTTCGCGGTCGGCTTGGGGCTCACGATGAACACCGAGCTCGCGCAACACGCCGGAGCGGAGATCGCGGCGGGCGGGATTCGCTGCGACGATCGTTTGGAGACGCGCGTTGGGGGGATCTTTGCCGCGGGCGACGTCGCCGATTTCGACGATCCGATCGCCGAGCTGCATTATCGCATGGGGACGTGGAACAACGCGGGCGCGCATGGCAAGGTCGTCGCGATCAACATGGCGGGCGGCGACGAGCGTTATCACGACATCCCCGAATACTCGAGCAAGGTCTTCACGAATCAAACGATCACGCAGTTCGGCCTCTCGCCCGAGTACCGCCCGGATCTCGATATGGTGCAGCGGATCGATCACGAGAAGAAGTGGTACCGCTCGCTCTACTTCCACGAAGGCCGGCTCGTCGGCGGTATTCTCATCGGTAAGGGCAACCGCGCCGGCAAGCGCAAGTACCTCGACGCGATCAAGGCCAAAGAACGCTTCCCGAAGTCCGAATGGGAAGCGATCCTCGATTGGCATGCGGATTAGGGCGGTCTTCGGCGCATCTCGCGTCCCAATTTGATCGCTGCTCGCGCCTGAGCTAACGCGAGCGCCGGCTCGTCGAGCGGTGCGTTCCCTATCGAGGCAAATGCCTCGCACCAACGCCGGAAACCGCCGTTCGTCGCTGCGAAGGCGAAGTGCTCCGGGAATTGCTGGATCGTCTGGCTGAGCTCCGTTATGGTACGGACGTTATGCGGTGCCGCGGCAAAACGATCGCGCACCGCTGCGACCAGCATGTCGCGGATCGTGGGATGGAGCAAATACCCGGGCGTCGGGCGGGGATTGAATTCAGAGAGGTATGGAACCCCGTCGTCGCCCCAAATCCAGCAGATATTGCAGAAGCCGTCCATCTCCGTCACGGTCCCCAGCAGTTCCACGATGCGGTCAATCCCCGGCGGATTTGCGAGCGTTCGCGTGGCCGACGTCCCTAACGGTGTCGGCCAAAAGTTGCTTCGAATGGATGAGAAATACGCGCGCGGCTTTCCGCGGTCGAAAAGCATCTCCGTCGTCGCGTAGCGGCCGACGATGAAGCGCTGGACGATCGCCGGCGGCTGAAGGCCCTGCCACCACGCCTGTAGCGCCCTCGCATTCTCGAGGCGCGTAACGGCGCGTCCTGCAAAACCGAAAGCCGTCTTTCCAATGACGGGGTAACCGAACGAACGCGCCGCGTCGAGCGCGTGCTCGAGGGTTCGGGCGAGCGCGAACTCGGGAACCGGAAGTCCGGCATCGCGACAAATCTGCGGGAACGCGAGCTTCGACGTCGCAAAAGCGAAAGCGCGACTCCCGGGAGCGACGGGAAACCATGGACGTACCCACCACGGATTCGGCAGCGAGCCAAGGTACGTGAAGAGCACGTCGTCGGCAACGATGACCCAGTCGTAGCGCTCGCGCTCGAGCTGCGCTTCGAGCGTTGCCGCGATCTCAGCCGGCTGTCGCGACGCGGCGATCGCGCGTGAGACGAAGCGCGATCGAGTGAAGGTCAGGGTCGGATCGCCGAGCGTCTCGACCTGCGCTCCGGCTCGACCGAGGATCTGCACCGCGCGGTAGGTCGACCACCAATCGAAGACGCTGGCGATGAGGACGCGCGCACCAAGCTGAGTTGACAAGCGTCACAGTTCTTCCGGATGAGAGGTGAGATGGCTTGCAGATAGTTGGCCGCTCGACCGTCGCGAAAGGTCGGGCGCCGTCCTAGGCCAATAAACCGGGGTACCGTGGCACCGAAATCTGAGGGTGGTCTAGGCGCGGCTTTTTTACCCGTTGGAGCGGTCGCAATCGTAGCCGGCTGCTCGGGCGGGGGCGCGACTTCGGGGCCCGGCGGGCAGGCGGTCTACATCCCGCCCGCGGGCCGTCCGCCGGCAACGGTCCAGATCACGCTCACGATCCCCGCAGCCTCCTCTGCGCTGCTGCGATCGCCGAAGACGATCAACTCGGCGACGAACACGCTCGGCGTCCGCATCGTCCCGTCCCCGGCACCAGCCGCGACGCCGACGGAAACGTCATTTGCGATTACTGCCGGACCAGTCCCGACGAGCACGACCCTGACGGTCACCGGGACGTCCGGCGCTGATACGATCACCGTGAGCGCCTACGGCAACGCGGCCGGAAGCACTCGCGCGCCGCTCGACATGGCGATCCAAAATGCGACGCTCAGCGCGAACGGCGCGAACACGCTTTCGATGACGCTGTTGCCGGCCGCCTACGGCGCGCAGATTATGGTGACCGGCGGCGGCGGGATGATCTCCGCTTCGCAATGGAGCCCGTTCGAAAACTTTCCATCGAGCCAGACGGCGACGCTGCAAGTCACGCCGTTCGATGCGTTCGGCAACACGATCTCAGGTTCGACCGGCAACGCAGTCGTCATCAACGGTCCGGCCGGCTCGTCCTTCCCGAACGTGAGCGCCGCAGGCAGCGCGACCGCGACCTACGCCGCCGGATCGAATAGCATCGGCACGGTCACAACGACCGGCACGTTCTTGCCGTCGGGTGTCAGCGTCGTGTCGCCGCCGCCGAACACGACGATTGCGCTCCAACCGGATTACTACATTTTCGCGACCAGCGGTTCGTCGGTTGCAGTCTTCGACGCACTTCGCGGCAGCCAAGTCGGGTCGACGCAATCACTCGCTACGGCACGTCAGGTGCAGACGGCACCGAAACGGGTTCGGCCTGCCGCCGGTTCGCGTCGTAGTACATCAGCCACGCGGCGAACGCAAACGCTCAGCGGCAATGTGTACGCGATGGCTGCAACCGGCGCATCGACCTGCCCCGGTGCAAATTTCGCGGCGGCCGGCGTCTTCGTCGGCTACCTCGGCGGCTACAGTAACGGTGCCGTTGAGATCGTTACGGTATCGCAGAGTGGGGCTGTGTCGGCGCCTGCCGTGTTGCAATGGCAGCCAAGCGGCACGTCTCCGAGCGCCGTCGCGATCGACGCAAACTGCACTGCGTACGTGGGCGATTCGCTTGGCTACTTGGGAGTCGTGCAAAACGTCGGATCGGGCAGCCCAAGCCTGACAATGAACCCCAACTACGACACGTTCGTAGGTGGGCATTCATTCGACACGTTCCTCGTGGCGAACAATACGCTCTACATCGCGGGCAATTTCGGCAGCTATTTCGTCGGCACGTATCCGCTCGGTTCAACGACGGCGACGATATCCGGGAATGTCTTCGCAAGCGCGGGAAGCGTCAGCGGCTGGATGGACAACGCCAGCCTCGCACTTGCGGGCGGGAATGTGTATGCCGGGTACAGCATGGGGGGCAACTGCCTGTTCACAGCCTTGAATGGTACGGGAACAATCAGCTCGTTCGGGACGAGCGGTAATCTCATGCAAGTGTCCGGGAGCCCGAACGGCCTGTATGCGGTCGACTACTACAACAATACCTTGAATTTTGCCAATCCGCTCTCGGTGAGCTCGGCGCAGGCCCTCTCGGCTCCATCCGGCGCCAACTGCTTTTATGGCGTCGCCCTCAGTAAGGACGCTACGAATTCGACGCTCTGGACAACCGGGTGGAGCAACAACGTTTGCTATGCCTACTCGCTTCCGATCCCGAATGCATCGGCAGCGCCCGTGGCGTCGTTCCATCCCACTACTATCTCCGCCTCAAATCTCGCGATCGCCCCGTAGGTGAGCGCCGCCTCGCTCGCATCGAGGACGCTTGAGATCGACCCGAACCGGCCCCTCGACGCTCTGGTCGAAGCAAAGCGCCTGCTTCAGAGCGGGACGCGCTTTGTCGCAAAGCTAGAACCGATCCGAGCCCGTTCGCCATTTGCCGTCGCGACCGGCGGGAAGCTGCTCGAGCAGTTCAACGACATCGACGAGCGCGTCGGTGCGCTTGACGCGCTCGCGCGCGAGGAACTCGTTATCGACGGAAAATCGCAGCGAGACCTTTCAAAGGTCGATCCGCGTTTGATTCAAACCACGCGCGAGATTCTGGCACTCTCCGACGGCGTCGTAGTCCGTAGTTGGATCGAACACTATCGTCTGGAACAGGCGCTCAGCGTCACGGTCGAACCGTTTTTCGTCGAGCCGTCGACCGACTGCCCGATCCCGTCGTTCACGCGTGCCGAGCGTCCCGATGCCGTCGTCGTGTGGGCACCGCTTGCACCCGCGCGCGAACTTGCGCTCATCGCATTCGCCCTCGAAGAGCTGCATCTAGCAGTCTACGTGGTTTGTTCCGGCGGTGATGCGCCCGCCATGCGGGCGGGCTTCGTGCCGTACGAACGAGCCGAAGCCGTATTGCCTCTTGCCCGTGTCATCGTCGATGCGTCGCGTTCGCAGCCGGGGAACGCGCTCGAGTTTGCGCGCCGCGGCTTTCCGCTCGCGGTGAGCTGGTCGACCGGTGCCTTCGAATTACTTGACGGCGTGAGCTCGTTTATTCCGTGGGATCGTGCCGATATTTTACGAGCCGTGCAACGTGCGCTCGGCTCTCATTCGCCGAGCTTTCGGCCGGATCGCGCCGTCTCTACACGTCGCGTCTTGACCGCCACGCCGGAAAATATCTTCGAAATGTTCGCGCAGGCCGTGCGGCTACGCGAAGAGGGGATCGAATTCGACCTCGCTCTGCGCTTTCCGGAACGTCGCACGGGAGTCGCGATTGCCGTCGCCGGAGAGGTTTGCGTTGAGGTGCGAGACCGCAGTCGACGCCGCAATGCTTTGGATGCGATCGGTCGAAACGACTACACGATCCGTGGCGAGAAAATTGAAACGCTGCTCGCCGTCGGTCTACCGGTTCTCCAAGCGATGCGCGATTTGATGGGCCTGGCCGATCGCTTGATCGTGCGTTCGTGGACGGAGTGGGAGCGGATCACGTATCAGTTCGCGACGTTGCCGCAGCGGGTCGAAGTCGTCCCCTCATACGACGACACTGTTCCTGCTATTGAGCGTAAGGACCCCAATGGCAGCGTTGTAGTTTGGGCGCCCCGCACACCGCTTGTAAAGCTAGCGATCCTCACCGAGGCGCTCGACGAGCTGGGCCGCGAGGCGGTTATCGTGTGCCATGGAAGCCCGCTTTCGCCAACCGAGGTTCGAGAGGCGCTTTCACGAGCGAGCGTCGTCGTCGACGCAGACAACGATGATCCCGGACCTGCGCGTGCCCTGGCATCCCTAGGTATACCGTTGTGCGTCACGACGACATCGGGCGCGCGCGAGTACGTAACCGGCGTCCATCCGTACCGGCCCTGGCACAGGCGCAGCATGATCGACGCAGTGCGCGCCTCGATCGAATCTGCGCCGCCGCGGCATCGATGAAGACATCGGCGCCGCCCATCGACGTCGTCGTCATAGATCGCCTTCACGCGATTGACGCCCTCGTGAAGGCAAAACAGCTCCAAGCCTCCGGGACGCGCTTTCTGGCGAGGGTTGAGACTGGTCTGATCCGGTCGGGTTTTGCCGCCGATCTCTTCGAGCGAGTTTCGGATCCGGACGAACGTCTCGCGCTCGTTGACGCGATGGGACGGGAGCGGCTCATCGTCGATGGCAAGCCGCAGAGCGAGGTCGTGAAGATCGATCCCGCGTTCGTGCAAGCGGCTCGCGAAGTCTTGGCCATCGCGGACGGAGTGATCGTTCGGGGGTGGAGCGAGTTATACTATTTCGAGACGCTTCTGCGCGTTACGGTTGAACCAGTTTTCGTCGACCCTTCGATCGACAAAGCCATTCCGGATTTCACACGCGCGGATGATCCCGACGCTGTCGTCGTATGGGCGCCCGTTGTTCCGGCGCGCGAACTCGCCGTCGTGGCGCTCGCGCTCGAGGAGCTGCATCGGCCGGTGTTCATCATTAGCGCCGAGGGCGAGCTTCCGAACCTCGGGGCGACTTTTCTGCCCTATGAGCGATCGGCCGAGATTTTGCCACGAGCGGCCGTTGTCGTCGCCGTCGGTGAACCCAGGCATCAACCCGGCAATGCCCTCGCGTTCGCACGCCTCGGTGTTCCCGTGGCGGCGAGTTGGTGGAGTGGGGCTGCGGAAGCCCTCGACGGGATCAGTCTGTTCATTCCATGGGACCGGGGCGACGTTTTGCGCGCGGTGCAACGAGCGCTTGGGAACCCGCCGGCGATGCTTCGCCGGCCTCTGAGCACGGCTGAACCTCGGCGAACGCTATTGGCTACCGCGAAGACGGTGGTTGCCGTTTTTGCGGAGGCGGTGCGACTGCGCGAAGCGGGCGAGACATTCGACTTGGCGCTTCATGTCCCCGACCTGCGAACGATCGCTGAGCCGATCGAGGAGCCGGCGCTATACGCGATGCGCGACTTGATCGGCCTAGCGGAGCGCATCGTCGTGCGCTCGTGGTTGGAATTAGCACGCATAGCATCCCAGTTCGGGCAGCCGGTCCTACGTTCGGTGCTCGTCCCGTCGTTTGACGACACGGTCCCAGCAGTCCAGCGCGAACCACCTGACGGTAGCATCGTCATTTGGGCGCCCCGGATGGCGCGCTCGGAGCTGTCAGTCATCCTAAGCGCACTGGAAGAACCGGAGCGGAGCGTCGTCGTTGTCTGCTCGGATGGCCTGCTTTCGCCCGCCGAAGCAGGGCCGTCGTTAGCGCGCGCATGCGTCATCGTCGACGCGGACTGCGACGATCCCGGTCCCGCGCGTGCCCTCGCGCGCGTGCAAGCGCCGCTTTGCGTCACGACTGCGTCCGGTGCTCGAGAATTTCTGCGGCGTGTCCACCCGTATCGTCCTTGGCACAAGAAAAGTGTGTCGGATGCCGTCCATTCCGCTTTCAATTCCCCGCCTCCGGAGCCGCGAACATGACTGAAAAGCCCCTCGTTTCGATCGTTGTCCGTGCACATGCGCGACCTGAATTGCTGGAGCGCACGCGCGAAACGCTCAAGAGCCAACGCTATCCGTCCGTCGAGACGATCGTCGTCGATCAGGGTGAATCCCGCGCCGCAGTCGATGCTGCTCTGCGATCGACCAAGGGTGCCTACGTTGCGCTTTGCGATGCCGGCGACGTCTTCTTTTCCGACCACTTCGAACGCCTCGTCCCAATCCTAGAGATTCCACGCAACATGATCGCCTATTCGGAAGGGCTCATTGCGTTCGTCGACGCTGATGCTGGCGATCGGATCACGGGCTACGCGCGCACGCAAGCGATACCGGTCGAATACGGCAAGATGCTCGGCGCCGACGAGTTCGTCGCAGGAGCGGCGCGCACGCTCATCCGCCGCGAGGCGCTCGAACGCGCCGGCTGGCTCTCCAATGCTCCTTCCCCGCTCTCGGATTACGCATTGTGGCTGCGGCTGCTGCAAAATGACGACTTCGTCCATGTCGACCGCGTGACGGTGATCCACCGCTGCGTCGTGCCGCAGCCGAGCGCTCACGCCGTGGTGGACGCGCGCGTCATCGAAGCGTTGCGGACGATCGACGCGCTGTATCCGGTGAGCGGCAGGCCGCGGCTTGCCGCCCGGCGCGCGGAAATTCTGAACTACGTGCAACGGACCGGAAGGCTCCCTGCGCCCGAACAACGCTGGCAGTTTCCAAAATAGCTTGTGCCATGCGGACTAACATCACAATCCGCGGCGCCTGGAGGGCGCCAACACCGACAGGCAAATAAGCCTCTACGATGGCACCGAAACCGCACGCGGGTTTGGGTTCGGCGCTGCTCCCTATTGGGGCGGTCGCTATCGTCGCTGGCTGTTCCGGCGGCAGCGTGAACTCGAGCGGCGCCTACACGCCGCCCCTCTCCGGAGCCGGCGCGGCGAATCGGCCGATGACGACGGCGCAGATCACGCTGCAGTTCGGCCCAGGTTTATCCTCGACCGGTCGCCAGGCGATGTCGCTGAATCCGACCGTCCGACAGGTCGGCGTTCGGTTCATCCCGCTCCCGGCGCCGGCCGTCACCCCGACGGAACAGGTCTTTACCATCCCGCAACCCGCCCCGGCGAGCACGACGCTCACGGTCCAAGCACCGGTTGGACAGGACCAGTTCATCCTCGGCGCCTACGAGCCGCCGCCGAACTGTAGCTTGTCGTCCGCCCGCGCGCCGCAGGCCCTGCCGTCGCTCGTACCGCTGAACGGCTCGGTGCAGACTGTCAATCTTTCCCAGAACGGGACAAACACGATCACCGCTGCGGTCGCTCCGGTCGCGTTCGGAGGCGCCGTCTCAGCATCGCCGGTTCCGTCGTTGCCGAGCGCCGGCTACCTCGGGACGGTGCAATGGTCGCCGTTTGAAAACCTGAGTATCGCCCAAAGCACCCCGATCAAGGTTGTCCCGGTGAACGTTTGCGGCACCCAACTGCCGACCACGACCGTCGCAAACTCGGTCGTGGTGAGCGGACCCGGGGGCGTCGCGTTTTCGTCCACGGCGTTTAGCGCCACCGGCTCCACGACGGCCACCTACGCGGCCAACACGAATACCGGCGGGACGATTTCGGCCTCGGCGACGCTCCCTGCAAATACGGCGCCGCAGAATGCAGCGCAAACCGTGAAGGTCGTCCCTGACTACTACATTTTTGCGATTGACCCGATGGGCTCGTATCTCTCGGTGCTGGACTCGGCCGGCGGGAACGCGATATCCTCGGGCCTGACGTTAGCGCACTCGCGCGTACCCATCTCACAAGCAAGGGCAGCTCTGCATGGCGGCACGCGGAAGACGCAAGCATTTTCGGGAGGCGGAGTGACGGCAATGGCTGCCGTGAATGCGTCGCCTTGCACGAGCGGGAGCGTTGCAGCGGCTGTAGCCGTCGTGGGCACAATCAACGCGGTGAATGGGATCGATATCTTCACCGTCACGCCGAGCGGCTCAATCGGCGGTCCTACGTTCTTGCCGTGGACTTCAGCTTCATTGAGCTCGTTGGGAGTTACAAGTCCCGGGACGCCGGAGTCAGTCGCCTTCGACGCAGCGTGCAGGCTGTATGTCGGGGATAGCTTTGGTTATCTGGGCGTCGGGTCGACCACCGGAATCGTCTCGGTCGCAAACGAGAACGGCTTTAGCGGTTACGGCGTCACCGCGCTGTTGGCCGGCCCGGGCTCGATGTACGCCGGCTACCAAAACGGCGGCAATTGGCTCGTCGGCACGTTCCCCTTCGGCGGCACGTCGATCACGCCGTCGCCGACTTTCAGCTTATCGACAAGCTCGTATGTGAACGTCGACGCGTTGGCGCTCGCAGGTGGGAACGTCTTTGTCGCGTCGACCACGTCAAGCTGCTATGCGGACTATCGCGCGCTTAGCAGCGGCGCAATGATCATCGCCGATCAATCCGTCGGTAGCCCACCCGGGACCACGCAGTTCTTCGGGTCGACGACCGGGACGCTCTATGCGGTGACGGGGCAGGGATATCTGCTCACGATATCCGGCGGCACCGTTACGCCCATGATGACCGCCCCGGGGGGCGGAGCAATCGCCGGCGTGGCGCTGTCGATGGATTCGCCGACGTCGAGCCTCTGGTTATCCGGGAACACCGGCGTCTATCAGTTTTCGATCTCCGGCGCGACCCTTACCGCGGGACGCTCGATCACCGGCATTAGCCCCTCGCCGGGACCGTTGTCGATCGCTCCGTAACTACGCTCGGTGCGATCCGAGCTTTCGATCCTCGACGTCAGCGTCGGCCGGCCGCTCGACGGGCTCTTTGAAGCGGTGCGCCGCCGGTCCGTCGGCGAGCGCTTCTTCGTCCGCGTCGTCGATGTAGATCATGCGCGGCCGGCCCATGCGATTCGCCAGGCGGCGCGAATCATCGAAAGGACGGCGGATCCCGACGAACGCCTCGCCGCCTTCGATGCGCTCGCCCGCGAGCAGGTGAGGCTGCCCACCCTCGGCCGGCGCGTCATCCAGACGATTCGCGAAATCTTCATGCTCTCGGACGGGGTTGCCGTGACGTCCTCGCACGACCATTTTCGCATCGAGTTGACGTTCGGCTGTACCGTCGAGCCGCACTACGTCGAGGCTTCTCCCGATAGTCCGGTCCCGGAGTTCGTTCGCGCGGAAGATCCCGACGCGATCGTCGTCTGGGCGCCGACGACGGCAGCCGCCGATTTGACGCTCATCGCCTTTGCGCTCGAGGAGCTGCACCACCCGGTTTACGTCGTCTGCGCAGGCGGCAAGAAACCGGCACTGCGCGCACAGTACGTCGGCTATGAAGATGCCGCCGCCGCCCTCTCGCGTGCATGCGTCGTGATCGACCCGTCGCCGCATCGGGCGAACGCGCTCGAACTAGCAAAGCTCGGCTTGCCGCTGATCGTCAACCTCACGAGCGGCGCCGTCGAAGTGTTGGACGGCGTCGGCATCTTCGTGCCGTGGGATCGCGCCGACGTCCTGCGCGCCGTGCAGTCGGGACTTGCCTTGCCGGCGCCCTCATTGCGCCGCGCGGGCGCGACTCCGTTGGACCAGCTCGTTCGTGAGCCGGAGATCGTCGACGGCCCGCTCGTCTCGATCGTCATCCGGACGTACAATCGTCCGCGCTTCTTGGAGCGAGCGCTGCAGAGCGCCGAGCGGCAGACGTATCGCAATCTCGAGATCGTGGTGGTGAGCGACGGCGGAGAAGACGTCTCCGGCATCGTCGCGCGTTTCGGGCGCGCCGGACTGATCGTCCACGAAACCCGTCGCGGCGCAGTCCCGGCCGCGAATACCGGCTTACATGCGAGCCGCGGCGAGTTCGTCGGCCTCTTGGACGACGACGACGTCCTGTTCCCCGATCACGTATCGAGCCTGGTCGCGGCGCTCCGACGGTCGGGCGCCGGCGTGGCCCACGCCGATACCGTCTCTGCATTTTACGACATGACCGCGGACCACGACGTGCCGTACGGCTATTCGATTTTCTTGAATAAGATCGGCGAGCCGACAGATCTGTACCTCTCCGACGGGATCGGACCGATGTCGGCGCTCTTCCGGCGCGAAGCCGCCCTCGATCTGGGCGGATACGATGAAACCCTGCCTCACGCCGAGGACTGGGACCTCTGGATCCGCTTGGCGCAACGTTATGATTTCGTGCGCGTCAGGCGTGTGACCGCGCAGTACTCGATCCGGAACGATGAAACGAACATGATGATCTACAACAGCGCGGGTTTCAAGCGCGCGATGCTGCAGCTCACCGAGAAGTTTCCGCTCGACGATCGCCCGCTCTTGGCCGAAGCCCGCGCCAACCTGACGCGGCTGTTTCTCAGCAAAGCCGGGCCGGCGATCTTTCCGCCGCCGGCGCTCGAGCGGCGCTAGCGTGCCGGCGAGCGCGTCCTTCGGCCCGAATGCGGTACGCTGGCTGGGCGCCTACGAGCCGCAACGGCTCACGTTGGCCGTCGAGCCGGAAGGCGCCGTCAACGCTTACGAAGAGGCCGTACGCCTGCGCGCCGCCGGAGAAGGCTTCGATCTCGCGCTTCTTTGGCCCGACCGGCGCGCGCATGTGGCGATCGCGGTCGCCGCCCAATCGCTGGTCGACTTCCCCGACTACGATAAGCGGCGCTTTGCGCTCGACGCGATCGCGCGCGAACAGGGACAGATCAAGGGGCAACCGATCACGTCGCTCGTAGCCGTCGACATCGCGACGATGACGGCGATGCGCGATCTGATCCTGCTGGCCGATCGACTCCTCGTTCGATCCTGGAACGAGTTCCGCCGCATCGTCTTCGAGATGGGACTTGCCATTCCGAACATCGGCGTCGTCGAATTGACGGACACGAGCGTCCCGGCCGTCGAGCGCGCGGAGCCGGACGGAAGCGTCGTCGTTTGGGCCCCCTTCACGCCCCTGCCGAGATTGTCGATCGTCGTGATGGCCCTCCTCGAGCTCCACCGGCCGGTCGCGTACATCTGCGGCGAGGGCGCTATTTCCGGGATCGATATCGAACGGGTCGCGCTGCCCGATGCCGCTCGGGCATTGTCGCGCGCGAGCTCAGTCGTCGTCGCCGATAACGACGATCCCGCGCCGGCGCGAGCGCTCGCGCGTCTCGGCATCCCGCTGTGCGTGAGCACGACGTCCGGCGCACGCGAGTATCTCGCCGGCGCTCGCGCTTTCAGCCCGTGGGATCGCGGAAGCATCCTCGCCGCGGCCCTCGAGGCGCTCGGTTCCGCGCCGCCCCAAGAGCGGACGCGTGCAACCTTAGGCAATGGTGTGAGCGCACGTCAGCCGGCCGCCGTCAAAACGTTCCCCCTCGTCTCGGTCGTCGTCCGTACGTACGACAAACCGCGCGGGTTTCTCGAGCGCGCGCTGCGCTCGGTCGAGCGCCAGACGTACCCGCACGTCGAGACGATCGTCGTCAACGACGCAGGGCCCGACGTGGCGGCTCTCGTCGAGCGTTTCGCAGGCGCGCGGCTCATCACGCAGCCCCGCAACGACTACCGGAAGGTGACGAATGCGGGGATGCGTCAAACGAACGGCGTGTACGTTACGCGGCTCGACGACGACGACGTGTACTTCCCCGAACACCTCGGCCTGCTCGTCGATATGCTCGAACGCTCGGGCGAGAGCGTCGCGTTCTCGGATGCGGTCGTGGCGTACGTCGCCGGCGAGCCGCCCTTGGCGACGTCCTACCTCATCGTCGATAAAGATCCGGTCGAATGGACGCGCATGCTCGCCGCAAATCAGATCGTTGCCCCGCTCCTGAGGATGTTGATTCGAAGGAGCATGCTCGAGCGTGTCGGCTGGTTCAGCGAGAGCATGTTCGCGGCGGACGACTACGACTTGTCGTTGCGCCTCCTGCGAGAGTGCGACTTCCTGCACCTCGATCGCGTGACGGCGATGTACACGCAGTTCGACGACGGGAGCAATCTCTCGGCGTCGAAAGACCGTCGCCGCTACGACGCGCATCGTTTGATTCAGGCGGTGCACCCCGTGGGCGATCGACCGCATCTCCTCGATTTGCGCCGCAACGTATTGGAACGGCTCGAGCGCGAAGGCAACCTCGGCATGCGCCGCCCGCCCTGGCGCTTTCCGCAGCCCGTCCCTCTCCCCGGATACGTTGCCGAGGAGCCTAGTCGTCTGACGACATAAGCCTTCGCATGGCACAAACGACGCGCGTGGCTTTCTTGGGCTTGGGGGCGATGGGCTTCCCGATGTCCCGCAATCTGCTCAAAGCCGGCTTCCCGCTGACGGTGTGGAACCGGACCGCCGCCAAGGCGCAAGCCCTCGCCGGCGAGGGCGCAAAAATTGCGGCGAGCCCGCGCGAGGCGGCACAAAACGCCGACGTCATCCTGCTGTGCTTGCCGACGCAAGTTGAAGTGCGCGAGGTCTTGACGCGCGCGGACGGTGTCTTGTCCGGTGTCGCAAAGGGCAAAACGATCGTCGACACGTCGACGATCGATCCGACGGCCTCCCAGGAGCTCATCGCGCTCGCCAAGTCGCACGGCGTCGAGATGATCGAGGCGCCGCTCTCCGGCGGGACGGTCGGCGCCGAAGCCGGGACATTGACGATGATGATCGGCGGGGACAAAGCCATCCTCGAGCGTGTTCGCCCCGTCCTCGAAGCGATGGCGAAGAACATCTTTTACGTCGGCGGTCCGGGTACGGGCCAGACGCTCAAGCTGTGCAATCAGCTCATCGCCGGTTCTCAGACGGTCGCGCTCGCGGAAGCCTACGCGATCCTGCACGCGACCGGTATCGATCCGAAACTTGCAACCGAGGTGTTCTCCGTCTCGGCGGCCGACTGCGTCGCGATTCGTCAGCGCGTCCCGGTCCCCGGCGTCTTGCCGAAAGCGCCGGCGACGAACGGTTGGAAGCCGGGCTTTGCGACCGAGTGGATGGCGAAGGATCTCTTCCTCGTGCAGCAGCTTGCAAAGGTGCTCGCCGTCCCGGTCATGCAAACGGCCGCGAACTTTCAGGTGTTACAGCAATCGGTGCAGGAAGGCTACGCCAAGCTCGATCAGTCGGTGATCGGCAAAGTCCTGATCGACCGCATCGACGCGGCGAAGAAGAAGCGATAGTGAACACTGCCGGACGGTTCGCCAAGATCGTCGGCCGCGAGAATTCCATCAGCGACCCGGCAGAACTGCGCGTGTACGAATGTGACGGCTTGACGGGTACGCGCGTCCGGCCCGCGCTCGTCGTTTTGCCGGCATCGACGGACGAAGTCTCGCGCTGCGTGAAGCTCGCCGTCGAGCTCAATATGCCGATCGTCCCGCGGGGCTCGGGGACCGGGCTCTCGGGCGGATCGCTCCCGATCGAAGGCGCGGTCGTCATCGGTCTGTCACGAATGCGCAAAATCCTCGACGTCGATCTAGAAAACCGGCGCATGCGCGTGCAGCCCGGCGTCATCAACCTCGACGTGAGCAAGCATCTCTCGCCGGCCGGTTATTATTACGCGCCGGACCCGAGCTCGCAGAGCGTCTGCTCGATCGGCGGAAACGTCGCGGAAAACTCCGGCGGCGCGCACTGTCTCAAATACGGCTTCACCCTCAACCACGTCCTAGCGGTCACGATGGTCCTCGCCGGCGGCGAGGTCGTCGAGATCGGGAGCGCCGCGCCCGATCCCCTCGGCTACGATTTGACGAGCGCCGTCGTCGGCAGCGAAGGGCTCCTGGGGATCGTCACCGAGGTCGTGGTCCGTTTTCTGCGCAAGCCGCAAGCGACGCGGACGGTCTTCGCAACGTTCCCATCGACCGACGAGGCCGGCGAAGCGGTCTCGCGGATCATCGCCGCCGGGATCGTTCCGGCCGCGATCGAGATGATGGATCAGCTTGCGATCGAAGCGATCGTCGCCGCGACCGGCGTCGATTGGCCGCTCGACGTCGGCGCCGCGCTCCTGATGGACGTCGACGGGATCACCGCCGAGGTCGAGCACTGCGCGAAGGCGGCGATCGCGCTGTTGCGCGAGAGCGGCGCGCTCGAGATCCGCGATCCGCGCGATGAGAACGAGCGCGCCCTGATGTGGAAGGGCCGCAAAGGCGCCTTCGCGGCGATGGGACGGATCAGCCCGAATTATTACGTTCAGGACGGCGTGATTCCACGCTCAGAAATCGCAGTCGTGTTGCGCGAGATCGCCGAGGTCGCGCGCAGTTCCGGTTTCCGGGTCGCCAACGTCTTTCACGCAGGGGACGGCAACCTGCATCCGCTCGTGTTGTATGACGAGCGCGTCCCGGGCGAAGCCGAGCGCGCGGAGCGCGCGGCGGCCGAGATTCTGCGCATCTGCATCCGCCACGGCGGCTCGATCACCGGCGAACACGGCGTCGGCGCGGACAAAGCCGCTTACATGGGCGAAGTCTTTTCGGACGACGACCTGGAGACGATGAATTACGTGCGCTGCGCGTTCGATCCGGGACGGACGTTCAACCCGACGAAGGTCTTCCCGACGCCGCGGTTGTGTGGGGATCGCCCGGGCGCATACGTCCCGCATTCGACGGAGCACGCCGGAACCGCCGGGCGCGGGTGATCCTCGGCGTAGCAGCGACCCAGGTGTTCTCGCCGGCGTCGCTCGACGAGGCGTCTGCGGTGCTCACCGACTTAGCTGCGAAGAAGCGGACCGTTACCGTCGTCGGCGGTGAGACGGCGCTCGAGCTCGGAAACGCACCCTCTGCCGTCGATGCCGTCGTCTCGACCGCGCGGCTCGACCGCATCGTCGAGTATGCGCCGGCCGACCAGATCGTCACGGTCGAAGCCGGGATCAAGTTGAAGAACCTGCAGGAACAGTTGCTTCCCAATCGGCAGCGGCTCGCGCTCGATCCGCCGCTGCCCGGCCGCGCAACGCTCGGCGGGGTCATCGCGACGAACGCATATGGTCCGCGGCGCACGCGCTACGGGACGGTCAAAGACTTGATCGTCGGGATGACGATCGTCCGTCCCGACGGTGCGATCGCGCGTGGCGGCGGCAAGGTCGTCAAGAACGTCGCGGGATTCGACGTCCCTAAGCTGATGGTCGGATCTCTCGGGACGCTCGGGATGATCGCGACCGTTACCTTGCGTTTGCATCCGCTGCCCGACGCCGAGCGTGCGCTGCTGTTCACGGGATGCACGGCCGCCGAGGTGCACGCGCTCGTCGGCGACATGATCGCGGCGCAGCTCGAACCCGCGGTGGCCCTGGCAATCGGCGAAGGCCGGAAGTATATGCTGTGCGTCCGATTTGAAGGCTTCTCCGCGGGCGTCGATGCGCAGGTCGTCGCCCTCCACGCGATCGCGCAGCGGCGCGGCCGCCACGCGGAAGAGCTCAGCCCGCTTGACTGGGTGCCGATCGACGCCGCCCATGACGCGGCGCGAACCTCGAATGCGCTGCGCGTGAAGATCTCGGCGCCACCCTCGGAATTCGCGCACCTGCACGAGCATGTGGTCGCGCCGCTCGCGGCGCAGCTCGGCGACGCGCGCGCCGCCGCCTATCCGAGCGCCGGCATCGCGTTCGTCTCGGGTAACCCCCCTGATGCGCGCGTAACGGAGACGCTTGCCGCGAGCCGCGGCCTCGCCGAGTCGAAGGGGGGCACGCTCGTCGTCACGGCGGCTCCAGCAGAGATTCGCGCAGGGATCGACGTTTGGGGAACGCCGCCGGCGGCATACGGCTTGATGCGAGCGCTCAAAGCGCGCTTCGACCCCGGACGGCGCTTCAATCCCGGCCGATTCGTCGGAGGATTGTGATGACGGCCCCCGAGCCCGTCGCGCGCGGCATGATCGATCTGATCTCCGATTGCGTCCATTGCGGCTTTTGCCTGCCGGCGTGTCCGACGTACGTCTCGTGGGGGAACGAGATGGATTCGCCGCGCGGTCGCATCGATCTGATGAAGGCCGTGGCCGAAGGGACCCTCCCGCTCAACGGCTCGGTCATCGAACATTTCGACGCGTGCTTGGGATGCATGGCGTGCGTCACGGCTTGCCCGTCGGGTGTGCGCTACGATCTGCTGATCGAAGCGACGCGCGCGCACATCGAGTCGGACCATCGGCGTTCGCCGTTCCAACGAGCGTTTCGCAGCTTTATCTTCGCACTGTTTCCGTATCCGGATCGCTTACGTCGAATGCTGCCGTTACTCGGCTTTTTCGCGACGAGCGGCCTGCAACGCATCGTCCGGCGTTCCGGCATCTTCAAATTGTTGCCCAAGGAACTCGCGCAGCTCGATGCGCTGCTACCCGCGGTCGACGAGACGGTCGCGGCGCAACCTCTCCCGGGATTGCGCAAAGCGGACGGGGTCAGGCGCGCTCGCGTCGGACTGATCGCAGGTTGCGTGCAGCGCGTCTTTTTCCCGAACGTCAATCAGGCGACGATCCGCGTCCTTGCGAGCGAAGGCTGCGACGTTTTGGTCCCGCCGGATCAGGGCTGCTGCGGCGCGCTCTCGCTGCATTCGGGCCGGGAGGTCGAAGCGCAGCATTTTGCGCGCGCGCTCATCGCGACGTTCGAAGAGCAGCGGCTCGACGCGATCGTCGTCAATGCCGCGGGCTGCGGCTCCGCGCTCAAGGGCTATGGCGAGCTCTTGGCCGGAGACCCCGCATGGGCTGGGCGTGCTCGCGCATTTTCGACGAAGGTTCGCGACGTCAGCGAGTTCCTTACCGAGCTTGGACCGCGCGCGCGCCGCCATCCCGTCGAAGCGCGCGTCGCGTATCACGACGCGTGCCATCTGGCGCACGCGCAACGCATCCGCTCGCAGCCGCGCGCGCTGTTGCGTGCAATTCCGGGCCTCGAGCTCTGCGAGATCCCCGACGGAGAGCAATGCTGCGGGAGCGCGGGGACCTATAACCTGTTCGAACCGGAAAGCGCGCGCGAGATCGGTCTGCGGAAGGTCGAGAATCTCCTAACGACCGAGGCTCGCGTCGTCGCCAGCGGAAACCCGGGGTGCACGCTGCAGATGCAGGCACTCCTTCGCGAGCGCGGGATCGAGCTCAAAGCGTTGCACCCGATCGAGATCCTGGACGCCTCGATCGGGAAAAGAGCGTTGTGAGCCTGCTGCTATAACGGTGAGCGAGTCGAGGGCAGCGGAGAGCGCTTACCCTGAATGATGATCGTCGTGTTCGACATGTTCACGCTGACCGCCGACGACTGAGCAGCTTGACCGCTAACCGTGATCGTGCATCCCGCGGAACTGCTCGCTGCGCCGACCGCGTTCTCCGTGACGGTGATCGTCGTCGCCGCCGAGCCGATCGGTGCGCTGCTCGCGCTCAGCGACGCGCTGTAGCCGGTCTGGCACGCCGGATTCGCGATCGCGATCGTCCCGCCCGCCGGTCCGGATTGCTGGACCGTAAACGAAGCCGTCCCGCCGGTGCTCGTGATGTTGAGCGTTGTCGGATTGACCACCAGCGGACCGTAGATGCTGAATGCGGCGGAAGCAGATGAGCCTCCCGAGGTCGCAGTGAGGGTCCCGTTTCCGAAGGCGTTGATGAGCAGGTTGAACGTGGCGTTCGGTCCGCTGACCGTCGATTGGTCGGCGGAGACGGCACCGCTCGTCGAGATGCTGATCGGTCCGGCCGGGCCCGTGACGCCGGCCGGCGCGCTCTGCGGGACCGAACTCGCGAAGAGTTGATTCTGCGCGCCAAGCGCTGTCCCGCCGAGCGTGAGTGTTAGGCCGGCCGGGGCCGTTGTCGGACCCGGAGTCGGAGAGGGAGCCGTCTTGTTGGTGGTGCTCGCAGCGACCGCTCCGATTGCGCCCGCGCCCGCTGCGCCGCCCGCGATCGCGCCCGCTCCGGCTCCGCCGCCGGCGCCCGCGCCGCCAACGGCGCCCGTTCCGCCGCCGGCGCCTGCCGTACCACCGACGCCGCCCGCGCCGACACCGGCGCCCGCGCCGGTTGGGCTCGTGATGCCTGCGTTTTGGAAGCCGCTGACGACGCTGCCGAGCGAACTCGTCGTGACGCTTCCGCCGACGACCGTCACTGCTTGGCCGGCTGCGAGCGAGACCGTCGTCGAGCCGACGGTCGCGGTAAAGCTGCCCGAGACGCACGCGATCGTCGTCGTGGCGGGTGCTCCGCCGACGCCGGCAACGACCGAAATCAGTCCGATCGTGCCGCGAACCGCGATCTGCGACGTCGGCGTGATGAACTTATAGTTGGCCTTCTTGCCGGCCGGGTGGCGGATGTCGAACTTCAGCGCACCGTTGTTGACCGTGATCTGCGTCCCGGCCCCGTTGCGAATGTCGTTGAAAGCCGCGAGCTGCACCTTCGTATTTTGGCCTAGGCCGATCTCCGAGGAATCGGGCATGCGCAGGATGCCCGTCGAATTGCCCTGCGTGATCGCAAAGGCCTTATCGGGCAGCGGCAGCGACCCGACGACGTTGTTGAACGGCCCGCTCTCGGCGAGCTGGTATCCGACGGTCCCACTGACCCGCTCCAGTTCCTTGTCGCCCGCTGCATGGGCAGCGCCGGGTACCAAGGCCGCAACGACCGCGATCGTGGCTGCTATGACGAGCGAGCGCCGGAACGAGTTCAGCGCGACCTCAAACATTCAAAAAACTCCAGTCGGTCTAATGATGACGCGGCTAGGGGCACCCAGTGAACTGCCCTACTACAGCGGACCGCCTCAACCCTATAACGACCCGGCCGGCGAGCTAGCGTAGTGGCGAACTGTGATCCAGGCAGCAGCCGCCCATATTCCGCCTTGGAACGGGCATTTCGGGACCTCGGCCGCTCGATCGGGCTGAGCGCGCGCGAGGTCGCGTGCGCGGGCGCATCGCGGAGCCTCCAAACCGCCGAAATGGGGGAGCCCGGCGCGCCGTCGATCGCCTTGGCCGCGGGCGTGCATGGAGACGAGCCTGCCGGTCCCTGGGCGGTGATCTCCGCGCTGGAGAGCGGGTTGCTCGACGGACGTTTTGCGTACCGTATCTGGCCGTGCACGAATCCGAGCGGCTACGCCGCCGGGTCGCGGCTCAACGCGGACGGCGTCGACATCAACCGCAGTTTCAGTCACGGCGGATCGACACCCGAGTCACGCGCGATCATCACCTCGAATCGGGACCGGCGCTTCGTCCTTTCGATCGACGTTCACGAGGACCACGAAGCCGATGGATTCTACTGTTACGCCGCCGGGCCGCAAGCGCAAGGACTGGGATCCGCGATCGTGCGCGCCGTGATCGAAGCGGGATTTCCCGTGCAAGACTTCGAGGGCTTCGATTTCGGCGAGCCGGCGGGTACGAATCCGCATCGCCGCTGCGCCGACGGCGTCGTGATCATGGACGCCGACGAGGGCCGCTATTTCGACGGTCTTTCGTACAACTTGCATATGGTGCGACGCGCGGCCGAACACGTCGTGACGGTTGAGTCGCCGCGCGGCCGGCCGTGGGAGGAGCGCATCGCGATCCACCGCGTCGCGATCGTCGCCGCGGTCGACTACGTCGCGACGGCGCTTTCGCGTGCCACGAACGGGACGGTATAGGGCCCTTCCGGCAGGACGGCGCAACTCGCGCTTGGAGCGTAGCCGGCGAGCGCCTCGCGCAACGCTTGCGAGACGTCGTCGATCGGCTCGAGGAGCGCGGCCCGGACCACGTCGGCGGGAAGGGACGACTTGAAAAGAATCCGCGCGCGCATGAGGACCAGCGCCTGACTTTGCGCCGCCCACTGATCGTAACGCGAATAGCCCGGCGCTTCGATCATGTCCAGGAGTTCGCGTGCGCTCTTCTTCGAGCGAATGATCTCGCCGAAGTTCCCGTGCGCGGGCAATCCGTCGCTGCACTCGGCGCACATGATGATCGTCCCGCCGTCCTTGACGACGTCGGCGGCGGCCGTGAGGCCTTTACCGCACTGGTAGAGGTTCTGATCGAGCGGATAGCCGCCGTTGGTCGTGACGACGACGTCGTAACGCTGCGGGACTTCGACCGCGACGAACCGTTTGCAGAACTCGGTCCCACGGACGTGCGCCTGCAGGTAGTCGCCGCAGAAGAAGCCCGTAATCCGCTTTTGCCGGTCGAGCGTGACGTTGACGAGGAAATGCGGCGGCGCCAGCGCGACGATCTCACGTGACATCTCTTGGACCGGGTTGCCGTCAAGGACCATGAAGCGCGTGTTGGGATCGCCGACCATCTGCGCGTTGTGGAAGAACGTCACGGTCTCGATCCCCGCGACGCCGGGCATGACGCCCTTTGGTCCGCCGGAGAATCCGGCGTAGAAGTGCGGCTCGATGAAGCCGACGACGATCCGCGCGGTCGCGGCCAAATACTCTTTGCTCAGGAATGCGCGGGCCCCGCGCGACGTCGTCCCGACGTACGCGCTCTGTTCCAAATCGTGCGCGTCGTGGTCGATCACGCGGACGCGGCGTAAGACGGCCTCGCCGAACATCGTGCGCATCTCGTCCGGCGTCGTCATGCGGTGCGAGCCCGTCCCGATGATCACGGTGATCTGCTCGGCCGGGACGTGCGCGATCTCGTCGAGGATCCACGGGATCAAGCGCTCGTTCGGCGTTGCGCGCGTGACGTCGGAGGTGATGATCACGACGCGGTCGTCGGCTTTGACGATCTCGCGTAAGGGTCGTGCTGCGACCGGGCGGCGTACCGCTTCGAGGAAGCCGGCGTGCTCGTCGGCAACCGGCGTCGAGCGCCGTTGCTCGACGATCGTCGCGCCGTCGGGGGCATCGAGGAGGAGGCCTTCGCGACCGTAGGCGATCCGCACTTGCATGATACTTTTCGGTTCGACGCGGTCGCGATGATGCCCCAGCGTGAGCGCCTGGAGGTCGACGTCCTCTTCGTCGGTGCGGGTCCGGCCAGCTTGGCCGGCGCGATCCGCCTGCGTCAGCTCGCGGCTGCAGCCGGCAAAGAGCTCTCGGTGATGGTGATCGAAAAGGGCGGCGAGATCGGCAATCACGGCATTTCCGGCGCGGTCCTCGACCCGGTCGCGCTCGATGAGCTGCTCCCCGATTGGCGCGAGCACGCGCCGGTTGAAGCGGAGGTCGCCACGGATGCGCTGTGGTTCCTGACGGAAGGCCGGAAATTTGCGTCGCCGTTCATACCGCCCGTGCTCGATAATCGCGGCAAGTACGTCGCCTCGCTGCAGAAACTGACGAAGTGGCTCGGCACCGTCGCCGAGGAGCATGGCGCCGACGTCTTCCCCGCCTTCCCGGCCCAGCAATTATTAATTGAAGGCCTGCGCGTCGTCGGCGTGCGAGTGGGCGATAAGGGGATCGGTCGCGACGGCAATCCGAAGAGCAATTACGAGCCTGGCCCGGATCTGTTCGCGAAGATCACTATCCTGGGCGAAGGGCCGCGCGGGACGCTTGCCAAGCAAGCATGTGCGACGCTCGGTTTGGACAACGATAGCGACCCACAGGTCTATGCGGTCGGGATCAAAGAGCTGTGGCAGTGCACGCCCGGGAAAGTACGGCCGGGGAAGGTGATTCACACGCTGGGTTGGCCGCTGCCGAACGACGTCTTCGGCGGCGGCTTCATCTACGGGATGGCCGGCGATGTTCTCGACGTGGGGTTCGTCGTCGGGCTCGACTATCACGATCCAACGACCGATCCGCACAATCTCTTTCAGCTCTTCAAGACGCATCCGGCGATTCGCGCGATGCTCGACGGCGCGACGATGATCCGCTACGGCGCGAAGGCGATCCCCGAGGGCGGTCTGTTCGCGATGCCCATGCTCGATGCCGAAGGGCTGATGCTGATCGGCGATTCGGCGGGCTTTCTGAACGGAATGCGTCTCAAGGGCATTCATCTCGCGATGAAATCCGGAATGCTTGCTGCCGAGACGGCATTCGAGATACTGGTGAACGAAGGGGGCGAAGTCGATTTCCTCGGCGGTTACGAACGGCGCTTTCGCGAGTCGTGGGCCTATCGCGAGCTGTACTCGGCGCGGAATTTCCACCAAGGTTTCGCGCGCGGACTCTACGCCGGGTTGCTCAACGCGGGCCTCGCGTTGGCGACGGGTGGTCGCGGCTTCGGCCTATTCGATCATCTTCCCGGTCACGAAGGCTACGCTCAAATGCGTAAGCTCGATGAGAAGAGCAGCACGACCCCGCGAGTCAAGTTCGACAACGTGCTGACCTTCGGCAAGCTGACCGACGTGTATCACAGCGGGACGAAGCACGATGAGGATCAGCCCTCGCACTTGCATGTCGCCGATACGTCGATCTGCGCCGGGCGCTGCACCGTCGAATACGGCAACCCCTGCCAGTACTTCTGCCCGGCAAACGTCTACGAGCCGTTGTTCGAACAAACGCCGGGTGGGATCGAGGGCCGCCTGCAGATCAATTTCGCCAACTGCGTCCACTGCAAGACCTGCGACATCATGGACCCGTACCAAATAATCACCTGGGTGCCACCGCAAGGCGGCGAAGGCCCGGTGTATACAGGTTTATAGCAACATGTTGTTAAGCGGCCCCTCGGGGAATCGTTGTATTGTTGCCATCTTGAAGGCCGCTATGGTTTGGGGGCCCCATGCGAAGCATGGGGGGCGCGGAGCCTGGGGCGGAGCGCCGTAAAAGTGGACGTCGCGATTATTGGGGCTGGTCTTATTGGCCTTGCCGGCGCATTCGAGTTGCGAAAGCGCGGTGCTGAGGTCGTCGTGTTCGAGCGCGATGCGGCCGCGCACGCGGCTTCGTGGGCTGCCGCCGGGATGCTCGCGCCGTACTCGGAAGCGCTCGACGACGCGGCTCTCGAGGCCTTGTGCTTGGCTTCGCTCGCGCGCTACCCGGCATTCGTTGCCGAGCTTGCGGAACGGACCGGCGTCGACGCGCATCTCCGCCTCGACGGGACGCTTCATCTTGCGTTCGATGCCGCGGAGGAAGGGCGCCTCGCGAAGCTCGCTGCGACCGTGAGGACTCCGGCGCGGATGCTTTCGCGCGCCGAGTTGCTGGAGGCAGAGCCGATGGTCTCCAAGGAGGCTATCGCGGCGCTGCTGATCGACGGCGAGGGTCAGGTCGACAATCGGCGCTTGGGACGCGCGCTGCTCGGCGCCGTGCGCGACGCGGGCGTGCGCGTCGAAGAGCACTCCGGCGAGATCGCAGTCGAATCCGATGCCCGACGGATCTTGGGACTGCGCACACCGCGCGGCTTTCGGCCCGCGCATAGCGTCGTGAATGCGACCGGCGCGTGGGCGGGCGCGCTTCCCGGGAGTGCATTCGCGGTCGCGGTCCGGCCGAAGAAGGGACAGATGATCGCCTTGGCCGTCCCCCGCGGCTTCGCGCGGCGCCTGGTCTGGACGGCGGACGTCTATCTCGTTCCCCGGATGGACGGTCGGCTCTTGATCGGCGCGACCGTCGAAGATGCCGGCTTCGATCAGCGGGTGACGGCCGAGGGGATCGCGACCTTGCTCGGCGCGGCGTTGCGGGCGGCACCGTCGCTTGGGGGCTTCACCGTTTCGGAGACGTGGGCCGGCTTGCGTCCCGCTTCCGCGGACGGTCGTCCCTTCATCGGTGCCACCTCGATCGACGGATATTATCTCGCGGCAGGTCACTACCGCAATGGGATCTTGCTGACTCCGGTGACTGCCGAATTGCTCGCCGACGCAATCGAGGGACGTAAGTCTTCGATCGACGCCGCCCCCTTCGACCCTCGGCGCCCCCCGGAACACGTCGACGTTTCGTGGAACCGAACGGCGTGAAGGCAACGATCAATGGGGAATCGCGCGAGATCGGCGGCGAGGCGACCGTCGAGCGCATACTCTCCGATCTGCATATCCCGCCCGCGGGGACTGCGGTCGCCGTCAACGACCGAGTCGTTCCCAAGGCCGAGCACGCGACGTATCGCGTGCGCGAAGGCGACCGGATCGAGATCATCGTCGCGGTCGCGGGAGGATAAACACGAATGTTGTTACGGGCCCCCTCGGGGGATGGTGGTATGAGCAGAATGTCGACGGGCCCGACGCTTCGGGGGCCCCACGCGAAGCGTGGGGGGCGCGAAGCCTGGGGCGTAGCGCCGTTATGATGAACGACCAGCCGCTGGTGATCGGCAAGCACGAATTTCGTTCGCGGCTCATCGTCGGGACGGGGAAGTACCCTTCGATGGAGATCATGCGGGCGGCGCACGCCGCCAGCGGTGCGGAGATGGTCACGGTCGCAATCCGCCGGATTCATCTCGACGATCCGACCGGGAAGACGCTGATCGATTTCATCGACCGCAGCCGCTTGAGGATTCTCCCGAACACGGCGGGCTGCTTCAACGCCAAGGACGCCGTGCTGACGGCGCAGCTGGCGCGCGAAGCGCTTGGGACCGATCTGATCAAGCTCGAGGTGATCGGCGATCCGCAGACGCTCTACCCGGACACGAAAGAGACGCTGATCGCCGCCGAGCAGCTCGTGCGCGACGGCTTCACGGTGCTGCCGTACATCGCCGATGATCCGACGGCGTGCAAACGGCTCGAAGAGCTCGGATGCGCGGCCGTCATGCCGCTGGCCGCGCCGATCGGCAGCGGCCTGGGCGTCTGCAATCCTTATTCGATTGCGATCATCAAGGAACGGGCGAACGTCCCGGTGATCGTCGATGCGGGCGTCGGGACCGCTTCCGATGCGGCGATCGCGATGGAGCTCGGCGTCGACGCGCTCCTTATGAACACGGGGATCGCGGCCGCGAAGGACCCGGTGCTGATGGCCGAGGCGATGAGAGGCGCCGTCGAAGCGGGCCGCAAGGCGTTTCTCGCCGGCCGCATGGAGAAGCGTCTCTACGCGAACGCGTCGAGCCCGATGACGGGACTGATCAGGACCTAGGCGTCGGCTAGATCAGTCGGGCCTTCACGAACCAGTGGCGCTTGCCGGGCGGCTCGTCGTCGGCATGCGCCCAGCGGCCGACGATCTTGTCGACGTCGACCGAGTCGAGCGACTCGATCGCAAAGGCGCGCAGCAGCTCGCGGACCGAATCGCGGTCGAAATAGACGTGGGGTATCCCGGCTTCGGGCCCGTCGCCGGGCGCGAAGGTGTGCTCGTCGATCTGCTTGCCGAAACCGTAGTTGACGTCGTCGATCGAACCAAGGGTCAAATAGACCGGCGCCCGCGCGTGTAAGACGCGAGCCAGTTCGGCGATTCCGGCGCGCAGCTTCGGTGTTGTTCCGTGGAGGTACGCGTGCGTCGACAGAGCCGCGGCCATCGACTCGCGCGCTGCCGGAAGCTGCGTGTATTGCGCGGCGTCGTCGGTCGAGACGACCTCCAAGCCGGCAGCAAGCAGCGCGCGCGTGTTCCGCCCGTTGCCGTTCCCGACTTCGAGCACCGGACCGATGTTGCGCTCGCGTCGCAACTCCTCGATCAAACGCTGCGCGAGGGGATGCGCCGCTTCAAAGGATCGTTTGTCCCGCGCCGAAGATTCATTCATGAGCGATCTGCCCCTCATTATAGTGGTCGGCGGTGACGCCCTTGCAATCCGCGTCTGCGAAGAACTGTGCGGGACGCAGGGGCATAGCGTCGCGCTGCTGTGGGGGCAGGAGCCCGAGCTGGCGGCGCGGGCCGAGCGCCTCGGTGCGGCATACACCGGCCTTCCGCCCAATGACTATGACGCGCTGCGGGCAGCGGGCGTCATGCAAGGCGCCTCCATCATGGCCCTCTCCGACGACGATCGCTTGAATTTGCAGGTTGCACTCAAAGCGCGCGACCTCAATCCGAAGATCCGCGTCGTCCTGCGGCAGAACAATCGACAGCTGGGGCGAAAGATCGAACAGAATCTCCCCGATTGCACGGTCCTCTCGCTTTCGGCCCACTCGGCGGCGACGTACGCGGCGGCCGCCGTCGACGATCACTGCTTTTACGCGCTGCAATTCCCCGACATCGACGGACCACTGATCGGCTTTTCAATCCGTTCTGCAAAGGACTTCGGCGTCGCGGGAGTGACGGTCGACGCTGCTGAGCAACATTTTCACTTGCGGATCGTCGGCATCAACGGAACGCCGACGTTCGAGCGAACACGCAAGCTGGAGCCGCAAGACGAGATCGTCGTCTTCGGCGAGGCTCGCTATCTCGACCTCGCGCGCCGCGATCTCAGAGCGACGGCCGAGCGCCGCCGCATCCCGCTCCACGTTGCGTTCAGGTACATGCTGGCACGCAATCTGCGTCGCTTTCGTCACGCCGACCCGATTTTCAAAATGATCCTCATCGCGGCGATCGTGACGTTCGCCGTCTCGACCGTCTATTTTGCGTTCGCGCTCCACAAGGATCCGCTGACTTCGGCCTATTTCGTTGCGACCACGATGACAACGGTCGGCTACGGCGATATCACACCGCTCGATGCGGGCGCGCTCGCGAAGCTCTTTGCGATGGCGATCATGGTCGGCGGCGTCGCGTTCACCGGGATCTTCATTGCTTTCGCGACCTCGGCGCTGACGCGAGCCCAGTTCAACGCGACGCAGGGGCTGCGCAAGATCAGGGCTCGCGACCACGTGATTGTCTGCGGCGCCGGTGCCGTCGGGTCGACGGTCATCGACTACCTGATCGGCTTGGGCAAACGCGTCGTCGTCGTCGACGCGAGCCCCGATTCCCTGTTGATCGAGAGCTCGCGCTATAAGTCGTTCGACGTCCTCACCGGCGACTCGACGCGCGACCAGACGCTCGACCTGTGCAGTATCTCGGACGCTCGCAGCATCGTCGCGCTGACGGACGCCGACACCTCGAATCTCGAGGTCGTCCTCGGAGCCCGAGCGCGCAATCCCGAGATCCCCGTGATCCTGCGCGTCCAAGATGCCGCTTTCGCGGAGTCGATCGCCCGGCAATTCGCGATTACGACGACTTTCTCGACGACCGCGCTCGCGGCACCGGCTTTTGCCGGCCTGTCCCGCTTTCCGGGGACCCGGGGCCGGATCGCCTTCGGGGACGACGAGTATACCGTGGGCGAGCGTCTCCAGGGTGAGGTTCCGGCGCCGCCCCCCGCCCGGAACTGCATCGCGCTCTGCGTCTGGCGTCGCGGTGAATTTCATCTTATCACCGACTTCGGCCAGATGGAGCCGTTCGATCGGCTGTTGTTCCTGGTCCCGCTCTCACAATTTCGCCAGCCGCCCAAACCCAAGGCGGAAGAGGCGGGAAAGGAGGTTACGGCGGTTTAGGCGTTCCTATCGAGAATTGTTTCCGGTCACTTTTCGCAAAAACTTGATGCTGGGGGAGTTGAGATGCTGGATGTCGGTGCGGCCCTGCCGAAGCTGAGCGCAAATGACGATGGCGGCGCGGTCGTGAAGCTGGCCGGTTTAGATCGGCCTCTCGTCGTCTATTTTTATCCTCGGGCAGACACGCCCGGTTGAACCAACGAAGCGAAGCAGTTCGGTGAACTGTATAAGAAATTTCGAAAGAAAGGGGCGGAGGTCGTCGGAGTGAGCCGTGATTCGGTCGAGGCACAGCGGAAGTTCAAGGCAAAGTACAAGCTGCCGTTTAGGCTTTTGGCCGACGTTGACTCCAAGATTTGCGACGCGTTCGAAGTCATCGTGGAAAAGAACATGTACGGCCGGAAGACCAAAGGCGTCGCCCGCTCGACGTTCCTCATCGGCAAGAACGGGAAGATCGAAAAAACGTGGCCCAAGGTCAAGGTCGACGGCCACGCCGCAGAGGTTCTGGCATCGCTAAGATAGCCGGGGTTCAGCTGACCGTGTTGGGATCGAGTTGCTCGATTCCGCGGCCGAACCGTGCCTGTAGCTCGTATCTGATCGATGGCGGCGGGCATAAGATCGTCCTCGACCTAGGGACCGGCGCTTTCAGCAACCTGCGCGAGTACATTCCGTACGATTCGGTCGACGCGATCGTGATCACCCACATGCACGCCGATCATTTTATCGACGTCATTCCGATGCGGTATGCGCTCAAGTACGGCGCAAACGCTCGCAAGGCGAAGATGCCGCTATGGCTACCGCCGGACGGTGAGGCGATGTTGCGCCGGCTCGTCAGCGCGTTTGCTCCGGAAGGCGACGGCGATTTCCTCTCCGAGGTATTCGACGTCCGGACCTACGATCCCAACGCGATCCTACGTCTGGGAGATGCGACGTTACGTTTCGCGCAGACTCGCCACTACGTCCCGACGTTCGCGGTTCGTTATCAAGCCAACGGGACCGTGCTGACGTATTCCGCCGACACTGCACCCGAGGAGAACGTCGTCCGGCTTGCTCGCCACAGTGACCTTTTCTTGTGCGAAGCCTCTCTGCTGCGCAACGAAGTCGAGCCCGGCGTGCGCGGCCATTCTTCGCCGCTCGAAGCGGCGCAAATGGCCCACGACGCGGAAGTCGCGTCGCTGATGCTCACGCACTATTCCGACGGCCAAACCGTCGAAGAAATACTCGAGGCGGCGCGCATGGTCTATTCGGGCCCCCTCTCGTGCGCCGACGATCTCGAGCACTGCACCGTCGGCTCCCATGAAAAAGCCTCCGCGAAGCGCTAGGGGCTAGTTTTCGGTTTTGGCGTCCGAACGCGGAAGCGCGAACTGGACGAGTGAGTTGACCGGCGCGAGGCCGCGGCTGACCACTGCGTAGACCGTAACCCGCAAGTTGAGCTCTTCAAGCCGCGCCTTTGCCCGCAGCACCTCGCGACCACTCGTCACGACGTCCTCGAGCAAGAGGATGTGCTGCCCCGGCGTGAACGGGCCCTCGACGTATTCATCGGTGAACGCGCCGTAGGACTTCGGCGTCTTGCGCACGACGATCATGGGCAGATGGGTCATCTGCGAGACGGCGGTCGCCAGAATGACGCCGCCGAGCTCGGTCCCGGCGATCATGTCGGGCGAGATCTCCGAGATGATCGGCGCGAACATGCGCGCGATGCGACGCAGGACCAGCGGATCGGAAAAGAGCTTGAACTTGTCGATGTAATAATCGCTGCGCGCGCCGCCGGAGAGAATGTAGTCTCCGCGCGTCAGAGCTCTCTCGATGATCGTCTGCCGCAGCCACTTAAGCTCCGGGATCTGAGCGAGCCTCGATTCATGCGGAAACAGATCGTCTCCCCGCACGTGTTATATCTCCCACTGGTAAGCGTTCCAGGCTTCGTTGACCGGATTGGGCGAGAAGCCTTTTAGGTCGGGACTAATCGGGTGGATCTGCCGCGGATACCAGAAGAAGATCTCCGGCACGTCCTCGGCGAGCATCCTTTGGATTCGAGCATACGCGCGCTTGCGCGCGGCTTGATCGTAGTTCGAGAGTGCGGCCAGTTGGGCCGCATCCAGGGCCGGCGTGCAGAACCGGGTGATGTTGCTCCCGTTGGGCGGCATGGCCGGACAAGAAAACTGATCCGCATTGTTCGGGTCGATCCCGGCAATCCATCCCGAGAGGTCGAGATCGAAGTTGCCGCGCGCAAGGATCCCGCCCATCCCGTATGGCGCGAAGAGCAAGGTCCCCGGGTACGTCTTTATCTGGGCGTCGATACCGATCGATCGTAGAGCCGCCTGAGCGGCGACCGCAAGCGCTTGCCGCGTCGTGTTCCCGGTGTTGTACGAGAGCGAGAGCGCGAGGCGCTCGCCCGCCCGGCGGCGGGTTCCATCCGCTCCGGGCTCCCATCCGGCGTCGGACAAGAGCCGCCTCGCAGCCGCCGGGTCGTAGGGATACGGCCGGACATCGGGATCGTAGGCCCACATGAACGTCGGGAGATCCTCGGTCGCCAGCGTCGCGGAGCCCGCGGTGAACTCGGCAAGCAGCCGGGGTTTATCAAGCACGTGCGCGATCGCCCGGCGCACGCGCACATCGGACAAAATCGGCCGCGCCGTATTGAGCGCCATCCCTTCGTATGCGTTCTGCGCGACCAGGACGACGTTGACGTCGGAGATCGTCTTGATCTGGCGATAGACGTGCGGCGACGCCTCGAACATCCAGTCGATATCGTGCGTCCGCAACAGCGAGATCGCAGTGTTCTCGTCGGGGACGATCCGCACGATGATGCGGCGCAATTTCGGCTTTCCAAGGAAATAGTCGTCGTTCGCTTCGAACTCGATGCGGTCGCCCCGAATCCAGCGGACGAGTTTGAACGGGCCCGTCCCGACCGGGTGTTCGTTGAAAAGGATATGGTTGACGTCGGGCAGCTTCGCGAGCAGGTGCGCCGGGACCACCGTATACGGATTGTCGCTCTCCCCGAAAACGGTATTCACGAACGGCGCATAGCGCCGCTTCAAGCGAAAGACGACCGTGTACGGATCCGGCGTCTCGACGCGCGAGATGACGGTGAAGCCCGAGCGCGAGCTGACGTTGTTCGCCGAGTTCATGATCGCTTGGTACGAAAACTTCACGTCTGCGCTCGTGAAGGGCGCTCCGTCTTGCCAGCGGACGCTGCGGCGCAGATGATACCGCACCGTCAAGCCGTCCTTCGAGATGCCGCCGTTCCGCTGGGTGGGGATGTCGCTCGCGAGCATCGGGATCTGCCGTTTCCCGGATGGATCGACGCTGACCAGCAAGTCCGACGTCAGACGCGCGAGCATTCCTTCGGTCGTGTCGGACGCCAAGATCGGATTGAGCGTGTTCGGCGATTCTCGGATCGCGATCCGCAGCGTCTGCGGGATCGTCCACGCGTGACGTCCCGCGGCCGGCTCTCCGACCCGCGTGCATCCGCAGGCGATCAGCGCCAGCGTTAGCGCGAAGAGCGGTCTAGCGCTTGCGCTTCGACGCGGTCTTTTTGGCAGGTGCTTTCTTCGGCGCGGCTTTTTTGCGGGGCGGCGCAAGGCGTTTGGGCGCGAGCTTCGCCGCGGTCTTCTTGCGCGCGGCAGCCTTCGGCACGGGCCGCGCTTTCGCGGACTTTTTGGCGACTTTCTTGACGCCGCGCGGCGCGGATTTCGCGGCCATGCGCTTCTTCGGTATTGCCTTCGCGGGACGCGCTTTGGCTTTCGGCGCAGCCTTGTGCACCGGCGCTTTCGCCTTCGCCTTGGCTGCGGGCGCCGCTTTGCGAAGGGGTTTTTCCGGCCCGCGCGCCTTGGCCGCCGCCGCTTTGGCCGCGGCCGCCTTGGCTGCCGCAGCCGATCCCCTCGTGGTGGCGGGCTTGCCTTCGGCGCGGGCCTCGATTCCGAGCTCTGCTCGCCCAAAGCCGGAGATGCTGCTCCCCGGCGCGACCGGGACCGTCGCCGCGGCGCGTTTTTCGAGGTGCTCTTTGGTCGCGCGCAACGCAACGCGTGCAAGCCGCCCGCCGATTGGGAAAACGAGTACGTTGATATCGGCTTGATCGAGCATGGTCAACACTTGCTCGAAGGCACCGCCTTGGTCTCTCGGACTGTGCGCATCGGAGCCGATCGCGATCCCGACCCCGCGCTTCCTGGCCTTCTTGAGCAAGCGCAGGTTTGCGGCGCGATACTTGTCCTTGAGCTCCTGCGGATGCTCGCGGTACAAAAAGCGCGTGTTCAGCTCGACCGCCATCCCGCGCGCGGACGCCGCCTCGAGCATCCGGTCTTCGTACTTGTCGAGCGTCGCGTGGTCGGGCCAGTTGCCGAAGATCGCGGGGACATAAAAATGACCGACGATGTGGCCGGGTAGCCGCTCGATCGCATCGAGCAGGGTGGCCATGTAGAGCTCCCAGGTCTTGGCCGTCCCGACCTGTTCGTAGACCGAGCTGAATTCAGGGTTGTCAAACGGCCAGTTCCAGTTGGGCCCGTGCGTCGGATGCTCGATCGTCAAAAAATGGACCGAACGAATCATCCCGTCCGGCCGCATCGCATCGACGATATTCTGCGCATCAGGGCGGCTGCGCGGATCGTTATCAACCTCGGCGCCGATCGAGAAGCGCATCCCGCGCCGCAGCCCATCCGAAACCACCGCCGCATGCCCGACGTCGACCCCGGCCGTCTCGGCCGCTCCATACAAATCGCCCGCCGCCGCAAGTTTGAGCGCCCGCCGCACAAGATTCACCGCCGCCGGATCCTCGAACGTCAAGTAGTTCATATGGTCGGCGACCATCAGAAACCGAGGCGCCCCCCGCCGGCAAGCATGATAGAACCAAAGGAACAGCATGCGAGCCGATAACGCGATCGGGCGCTCCTCAGCGTAGGGCTTGTGCTCGCCCTTCGCATGACCGTGAATATCCGGGATCGCAGCGATCCTAGGATCGTCGCTCATAACGAATCGCTTGTGTTGGCGCACATAATTATGTTGCCCTCTATTTTCACATCATGAAAGGGCCGCTCTCGCGGGGTGACCTGCGTGCTCCGGGGGCCGCTCGTCGCGGCGCAATCCTGCGCCGCTCCTGCTGCACGGCTCGTCGCTCCCGCCATCCTGGCTCCGCTCCTCGTCCGAGCCCCCCGGAGCACGCAGGTCACCCCGCGAGAGCTCC
>DATNIC010000188.1:0-18028 GCA_035604635.1 Binatia bacterium | reverse complement strand
CGACCGTGATCTGGTCCAAAGATCTTCTCGAGACCGGCGTGACCGTGAACGTATTAATCCCCGGCGGCGCCGCCGACACGGCGATGGTCCCGGCCGAAGCGGTGAGCGATCGCAGCAGCCTCGTCCGTCCCTCGGTCATGGTCGCACCGGTCGTGTGGCTGACGTCTCGCGCGTCCGACGACGTTACCGGACACCGCTTCGTCGCGCGCGACTGGGATCCACGCGCCAGCGTCGAGGAGAACGTCAGAAAAGCCGGCGCGCTCGCCGGCTGGCGTTAGCTTCCTTAGACCGCGGAGAGCGAGACGACGGCCTTTTCGTACGGCGAGTACCCCACTCTATCGTTCTCGAAGAAGCCTCGCTCCCTGACCCACTCTTGGGTGAGATCGTAGACCGCTTGCGTGTACGGTTCGAAGACGATGCGCTCACCGGGACCGAAGCGACGGACGTCGACCATCGAGTGATAGCGCACCGGGAGTTCTTTGAGGTAATGGTGCACATATTTTTGGTGCATGAAGTCGATATCGGCCTGTGCGCGCCGCAGTGCACGGAAGTAGCGCCGGACATCGTCCAGGGCGGCGTCTTTCGCGATGTGCGCCGCGATCATGAACGTCGTATCGACGATCTTGCGAAATCCGAGCTGCTCGAGCACGTAGAGCTGCATGCCGAACACGTTGGTCGCAGCGACCTTACGATCGACCGCGGCATCGACGCGCTCGTCGGGGACGCCACCGAACTTCAACTTGATACGCTCGCGCGGCATGAACGGCTCGAGGCCCTGCACCGTCGCGTAGTGACTCCCCGAGTGATAGCCGACCGCAACTTCGACGCCGGCGAGCTCTTCGGGCTGCGTGATCGGCGATTCGGGCGGGACCATGATCGCGCCGGGCGAGACCGAGTAGCATTCGCCCCACAACGTTCCGTGATCGGCAGACGCGGCCATGTTGACGGTCCAGTGACACGCACAGCTCACCGATGCATCGCGTTCGGCCTCGTACGACTCATACGCGCCGTACTTTTTGCCTTCCGGAGTCATATTCGCGGGATCGGACACGCCCGCGCCGAGGTCGTTCTTCTTGAGAACGTAGTCGACGAGCCCCTCCGACGCGTAGTAGCCTTTCTCTTCGGCGATCCATTCGTGAAGCCGAAAGTGTGAATGGATGACAAAGGTGCCCATACGCTATGACCATAGCGAACCCGGGATGAGGAGTCAATGCCTACCCTTTGGCAGCTGACGCTCGTGTTCAGCGTCCTCTCGATCTTCAGCTTCGGGGGCGGCAACGCGACCGTCCCGCAGATGTATGCCGACTCTGTCACGCACTACCATTGGATCAGCGCGGCCGACTTCGCGCGCTTCTTTGCGCTAGGGAAGCTTGCACCGGGACCGACGTTGACGATGGGGACACTCATCGGGTATGCGGTCGCCGGCCTCTCGGGAGCAGCGGTCGCGACCGCCGCGCTTCTGATCCCCGCCGGCGCAATCGTCTATGCCTTGGGCCGCCTGTGGCACAGATTGCGTGACTGGCCGTGGCGCGAACGCTTCGCGCGCGCGACCGGTCCCGTCGTCCTCGGCCTCATTTGGGCCGGCGCCGCGGCCGTCGCGCAAGGTGCGATCCAAGGACCCGCGACGATCGCCATCGCGGTGATCGCAACCGTGGTTATGCTCGTGACCAAGGTGAATCAGGCGATCCTGATGCTCGCGGCCGGAGTCGTCGGATTGGTCGTGTTCCGGTGACGCCGAAGCACGTCCCGGTCGCCGCGCTGTTGCGCGTTTTCCTGTGGTTGGGGACGACGACGTACGGCGGCGGACAGTCGGCTGCGATCCGCCGCGAGGTCGTGCGCAGCCGCGGCTGGCTCACCGACGAAGAATATCTCGAGCTGCGCTCGATCGCGCTGATCTCGCCCGGCCCGAATTCGCCGAACCTCGCACTGCTGATCGGCCTGCGCCTCTCCGGCACCATCGGAGCGATCCTCTCGTATGCCGCGGCGAGCGTCCCGTCGACGATCATTCTGCTCTTGTTAGGAGCTCTGGCGCTGGATCCGCAGTTTCCGGCCCTGCGAGCGGCGCTGCGCGGTTGCGCCGCAGCGGCCGTCGGCCTGACGGTCGCGAACGCCCTCGAGTTGACGGCGATCTACCGCAGCCGCGTCCCGCAGCTTCTCGTCGTCGCCGCCGCGGCGGTCTGCGTCGTCTTCGCCCACCTCTCGTTGTGGGCGACGTTGCTTGCCTTCGTCCCGATCTCGTTTGCTCTCACAAAACCGGTCGCAGCGACTTAACCCCGAAGATACGCGATGTAATCGGCGATCGCGGAATCCGTGTCGTACAGCGGCTCGTAGCCGGTGTCGCGCGTCATCTGCTCGAGACTCATGTACGGGTCGGGCTGCGTCTTCGCGGGTCCGCTCCCGAGCCGCAGGTCGGCCGAGGGAATGATTTTGCGAACGGCATCCACAAGCTCGGCGTTTGAGGTCGCCCTCCCCGAGCCAACGTTGTAGATGCGGTGCGCAAGGGTCGGCGTGGTCTGCAAGAGCGCGAGCCCTCGACCGCAGTCTTTGACGTAACAATAATCGTGCGAATCGGCCGCCGGGATTGCATCGAAATGCCCCGGTTTCCGCTCGAAGGCGGCGTGGACCAGGCGGCTAGGCGGGTTGACCATCGAATGATAGAGCGGACCGAAGATATAGCCGATCCGCGCGCAGATCACCTCGACGCCGCTTTTTTCGGCGAGGTGGAGGATGAGGATCTCTCCGGCCTTCTTGAAGGTCTCGACTTCGTTTTTCGAGGTGATGGGGAGCGGCTGATCCTCGTGAAACGGGCCGCGTTCGAGACTGCCGTAGACGGTGACGCTGCTCGCGAAGATGATGCGCTTCGTCCCCGCGAGCCACGCGGACTCGAAAACGTTATGCAGCCCGGTCATGTTCACCCGGTACTCCTCGCTTGCCGACAAAGCGCCGCGGCCGGGGACCGCCAAGTGGATGATCCCCTCGACTTGGTGTTTCTGCACGGCGGTTGCGACCGCGAAGGGGCTGGAGATGTCGACTGCCTCACGGACGATGCGCCCCACGGCGTAGTCGCTGAGCGCCTGCAGATCGCGCTCGACGCGGTATTGCGTGATCACGATGTCGTGCCCGGCCTCGAGCAGCGCATGTGCGGTGTGGAGCCCGATGAAGCCGGACCCGCCGGTAATGAGGATCTTCACGCCCGTGGGGATTGTACCCCCGTCGAATCCTCCCTTGCAAAAATCCCCGCGGAAGCAGTATTTTTGGCCATTTTCTCGTATAGGACGATCTAACGCGGCTTGTTTGAAAGCCGAGATTCAAGCGAAAGGGACGAATGAGAAAATCGGAGCTGGTGCGGGAACTCGCTGAGGAATTCGGGATGCCGCGCAGGCAGGTCGACGAGCTGGTCACAGGGATGCTCGATAAGATAACAGACGTTCTCAAGACCGGAGACAAAGTTCAACTAACGCCTTTCGGTCAGTTCAAGGTGCGCGACCGCGCGGCGCGCATCGGGCGCAATCCGATGACGGGCGAGCCGGTGAAGATCCCGGCGAAGAAGGTGCTGCGGTTTCTCGCAGGACGCGCGTTGAAGGAAGCCGTCGGGACGGCGAAGCGTCGCCCCGGCAGCGCGAAGAAGTCGTCTGCGAAGAAGAAAGCACCGGTGCGCAAAGCTGCGGCGAAGAAGAAAGCACCCGCGCGTAAGGCACGCCGCTGAGGCTGCCCTCGATCGAAAAAAAGTCCCGCTCACGCGGGACTTTTTTCTCTGCCGCCGTTTTGGCGGTGCTGGTCACGCTGGCCGTCGCGGTTCCGGCGGCCTCTGCGCCGCCGTCCCGGCCCATCGAAGTGACCAAGGCAACGCTTTCCAACGGGTTGCGTATCGTCGTCTTGCGCGATCGGCTTGCGCCGGTCGTCTCGACCTTCCTGAACTACCAAGCCGGCGCGGATGACGAGTCGATCACGGGCCTGGCGCATGCCAGCGAGCACATGATGTTCCGCGGGAGCAAGACCCTATCGGCGTCGCAATTCGCGGAGATTACGGCAATCGTCGGCGGAAGCTACAACGCGAACACGCAGAGCGAGATCACCCAGTATTTCTTCACCGTGCCTTCGCGGGATCTCGATATCGCGCTTCATCTCGAGGCGTCGCGCGCGCGCGAACTCCTCATGTCACAGCCGCTCTGGGACCAGGAGCGCGGAGCGATCGAGCAAGAGGTGACGCGAGACAACAGCGACGCCGGCTATCGGCTCTACGTGCAGGTGCTGCACCATCTCTTCGAGGGGACTCCGTACGCCGACGAGGGGCTGGGGACGCTCGAGAGCTTCGGCAATCAGATCAACGCGCCGCAACTGCAGGCGTTTTATCGCACTTGGTACCATCCGAACAACGCGATCTACGTGATCGCGGGCGATGTCGATCCGCAGCAGGCGATCGCGAAAATCCGCGCGCTGTTCGGCTCGATCCCGGCCGCGAAGTTGCCCGCGCGCAAGCCGGTTCACTTGCAACCGCTTACGCCGGCGACGTTCAGCGATCAAACCGATCAATCGCAAACCGAGGCGTTTGTCGCGTACCGATTTCCGGGCTATGAGAGCCCGGACTACGCTGCGTCCAAAATCCTGATCGGCGCGCTCAACAACCGGCGCGGTGATCTCTATGCCTTGGTCGCCGCCGGAAAGGCGATCAGCGCGTCGGCCGATGCGCAAGCTTATCCCAAAGCGGGGATGGCGTCGGTCGACGTTTCCGTAAATGCCACCGTCGATCCGCAGAACGCGCTCGCCGATCTACGAGGCGTCGTCGACGGCTATCGTGCCCACGGCGTCCCATCCGATCTCATCGAGGCGGCGAAGCAGCGCGCCATTGCACGCGCGCAGTTCGCGCGGAACTCCGCCTCCGGGCTTGCGCGTGAATGGAGCCAAGCGCTGGCCGTCGAGCATCGCACGCCTGACGACGACCTCGCGGCGATTCGGCGCGTCACGCCGGCCGACGTGAACCGCGTCCTGCGGACGTACCTCATGAACGCGACCGCGACGAGCGCGTACGCCGTCCCGAAAACGGTGAGCAGCGCGAGCCCTGCAGCGAACGCTGCCGCCGATCAAAGCGGCGGACCGGGCGCGCCCGAGAACAATGCGGTGACTCCGCAAGAGGGGACGCAGCTGCCGAGCTGGGCGCGCGGTCTACTCACGAACATTCGCGTCCCGCAGCAAACGCTTCACCCGACCGCGATGACGCTCTCGAACGGGATCAAGCTGATCGTGCAACCCGAAAGCATCAGCGATACCGTGACCGTCCGCGGGCTGATTCGCAACAATCCCAGCCTCGAAGAGCCGCCGAACCGTGAAGGCGTTGCAGAATTGACCTCGTCGTTGATGTCGTACGGGACGGCGACGTACGATCGGGTCGCTTTTGCGCGACAGCTCGACGCCATCGCTGCCAACGTCGATACGGGGCTGAGCTTCTCGCTCAGCGTCGTCGCGCCGCAGTTCGAGCGCGGGATTCAGCTGCTCGCGGACGGCGAGCTGCATCCCGCGCTGCCGCAGAGCTCCTTCGATGTCGTGAAGTCGCGGGCGTATCGCAGCGCACAGGCGCGTGAACACAGTCCCTCGTATCTCGCGAGCGTTGCGCTGGCAAACGCGCTCTATCCCGCGGGCGATCCCGCGCGCCGCCGCGTGACTGCCGCATCGATCGATCAGATCACGCTCGACGACGTGAAAGCGTGGTACGCCTCGGCCTACCGCCCCGATCTCGCGACGATCGTCGTCGTCGGCAACGTGACGCCCGCTCGAGCACGTGCGGTCGTCGAGCGTTGGTTCGGCGCTTGGAAGGCGAACGGCCCTGCTCCGTTGCTCGATCCCTCACCGGTCCCCAACAACGCGGCGGCGGCGTTCACGATCCCGGCGTTCGGACGCGTCCAGTCGTCCGTCACCCTCGCCCAAACCCTGCAGCTGCGCCGCGGCGACGCAGACGTCGCGGCCTTGCGCGTTGCGAACACCGTGTTGAGCGGCGGAACGTTCGCGTCGATGCTCTATCACGATCTGCGCGTCGTCAACGGCCTCGTCTACAGCGTCGGAGGTTCGTTGAACATCGGCAAGACGCGTTCGACGTTCAGCATCAACTACGGTTCTGCGCCGGGGGACGTCGACCGTGCCCAAGCGCTCGCGCTCGATGACGTTCGGCAGCTGCAAACCGCTCAGTTACCCCTGCAGCGACTGAACAGGGCCAAGGCTTTGTTGATGGCCTCGCTGCCGCTGCGCATCCAAAGCGTTACCGGGATCGCCGGCGAGCTGTTGGGCAACGCGTCGGAGGGTCTGCCGCTCGATCAAGGCTATATCAGCGCGCGGCGTGAGCTTGCGGCCGGCCCCGCGGACGTGCAGCAAGCGATCGCTAGATGGATCCGCCCGAACGATTTCGTCCGCGTCGTGCAGGGTCCCGAACAAGCCAAATAGCCATTGCAATTCTGACTTGCTTGTTGCATCATATTCGGACACGGAGGCGGCGGTTCGCTCAGGATGAGCGCTGAAGGGATGGGTTGTCATGGCCGACTCTCAGACTCTCGACCGGGCCCCATACATTGAACTCGAGGAAGCGCAAACGTTTTCATTGAGCTGCGGTTGCCTCTCAGTGACCAGGAACGGCAAGCTCAGCGAGGTACGATGGTGCCCGCGCCATGCGACGATGCATGGAACGATGGGCGCGCACGACCGTCGCGACTCGGGCGCGACGCGCCCCTAGGCGTTATCGGGCGCTCATCAAGGGCTCCTTGGCCGCCCCGTGCAACAGGGCGGCAACAAGAGAGGAGCCTCTTATGCACCTGTCGCGTTCTCGTGCCCTTCGCGCCCTAAGCGGCGCGATCGCCGCACCGGCCATCGCCGGGTTCCCAGCCATCGTGCGGGCCCAAGCGCTGACGGTCGTCAGAGTCGGTGTCATCCCGGTCGACGTCTCGGGGAACGTTTTTTACACCGCCGACCTCGGGCTGTTCACGAAGGCGGGACTCGACGTCCAACTGCAGCCCATGGCCAGCGGGCCCGTCCTTGCGCAAGCTGTCGCCGGGGGCGCGCTCGAAATCGGGATCTCGAACGTCGCGACGATCGGCGCCGCACGCCTGCGCGGCCTGCCGTTCAGATACATCGCCCCTGCCGCGGTCGTCGTCCCGGCGCCGAAGCAGACCGACATCGTCATGGTCCGGAAAGATTCGCCGATCAAATCGGGCGCCGACATGAACGGCAAGACGATCGCGATCAATGGGTTGCGCGATCTGCAAGAGCTCGAGGCAAAGGGCTGGGTCGACCGCTATGGCGGCGACTCGAAGACGATCAAGTTCGTCGAGATTCCGTTCCCCGCGATGGGCGGAGCGCTCGAACAGAATCGCGCCGACATCATCTTTCCGACCGAGCCGTTCAGTACCGCGAATCAAAACGTGGGCAAGCAGATCGGGATCGCGTTCGACGGCATTGCACCACGCTTCATGCTCCTGGGCTGGTTCGCAAACGAGAACTGGCTGAGCACGCATGCTGACGTGGCAGCGAAGTGGGTCGCCGCGGTTCGTGAGGGATCGCAATGGGCGAACTCGCATCATGCCGAGTCGGCAAAGATGCTCGCAAAGCATACGCGCGTCACCGAGGAAGTCGCCGACAAGATGGTCCGTGCCAGGTACGGTCTCGATCTCGATCCGACGCAGCTCGTCCCCGTCCTCGATCTCGCGTTGCGCTACGCCTTGATCGATCGTTCCGTCCCCGTGAGCCAAATGATCTGGAGAGCGCCGAAGGCCTAATACAGCTCTTTGACTGTCGACTCCACGATCACGTCGACGAGCACCGGGCCCGTCGAACGATGGGCCTCGCGCAACGTCGCAACCAAGTCGGCGGCGCGCTCGACGCGCATTCCGGGAGCACCGAAGCCTTTTCCGAGCGCCACGAAGTCGACGTGTTCGATGTCGAAGCTCGGCGATCGTTTCGAGCCATACTGCTGCGCGAACGCTTTCATTGCGCCGTAGCCGCCATTGTTCACGATGATGAACGTGATCGGCAAGCGGTGCTCGACGGCGGTCCAAATGCCCTGGATAGAGTAGTAGCTCGAACCGTCGCCGATGATCGCGACGATGCGACGGTCCGGCGCCGCGAGCGCGCAGCCGACGGCCGCCGGGAGTCCGTAGCCGAGGCTCCCACTTGCCGCGGAAAAGTACGCTCCGGGCCGCATCGGGAGATAGTCGTGCAGGACCGTGTGGGTGGACGGAGCTTCCTCAGCGATCAGCGCATCGCTCGGCAACGTCTCTGCGATCGATTGCAGCAAGTATTCGATCGTGATGACGTTGCCCGGGGCGATGCGTTCCACTTGGTGCGGCTTGGACATCGCAGGTCGCGCTGCCGGGCGCAGACGCGGGAGGATGCGCTCCAGTGCGGGACGCAGCGACGTGATGATGCTGGTCCCGACGGTTGCCCATGACGCCGCATTCGCATCGTCGGTGAGCTGGAAGACCGTCGTCTCGGGCTCGATGAACGGACCCTCAGCGTGAATGTGATAGTTGAAGACCGGCGCGCCCAAGACGACGACGAGATCGTGCCCGCGAAGGCGCTCGACGACCCCGCTGCGGATCCGCGGGAGCGCGCCGGCGAACGACGGGTGCGCCTCGGGGAAGTTGCAACGGCTCGCAAGCGCGCTCGCGAAGACGCGCGCACCGGTGCGCTCGGCAAGCGCGACCACGGCGTCGGCCGCCCCGTCGCGGTCGACGCCCGAACCCACGACGAGCGCCGGTGAATGACTCGCATCGAACGCGGCAATCAGCGCGTCGAGCGCCGCATCGTCGGCGACGAAATTCGCGTAAATGCGCCGCACGCCTAACGCGTTCACGCTGCGGTCCCAATCGTCTTCCGGGATCGAGACGAAGGTCGGCCCGAACGGGCGCTGCATCGCGACGTAGTACGCGCGCGCAATTGCGACCGGGACGTCCTCGGCGCGCGGCGGCTCGATGCTCCACTTCACGTATGGACGCGGAAACTCGGCGGCATCTTGCGCGAACAAGAAAGGATCCATCATCAGCATCGCGCGCGTCTGCTGGCCTGCCATGATGACGAGCGGCGCCTGATTGCGATAGGCGGTGTAGATCGTCCCCATCGCGTTGCCGAGGCCGCCCGCCGAATGCAGGCTTACGAACGCGGCATTCCCCGTGATCTGCGCGAACGCGTCGGCCATCGCGACCGAGCAGCCTTCGTGCAAGCCCATAACGTAGGTGAAGTCCTCGGGCCAATCTTTGAGGAAGCGCAATTCGGTCGAGCCGGGATTGCCGAAAATCGTCGTCATCCCGAGCTGGCGCATGAGATCGATCGTGACCTCGCGGACGGATGCCGTACGCGCCAGCGGCTCGATAATCATTCTAAAGGTGCTTCGCCCAGGGCTCCGCACCCCCCACTTCGTGGGGCCCCCACGCCTTCGGGCCCTTCGACGTGTTGCTCGGGCAAGGTACCCCGAGGGGGCCCGTAACAACAATTGTGGTGGAGAGGATTTTAACATGATTGAACAGCGTACGCCGCTCCTTGACCTTTCGGCTTGGGACGGGAAGCTTTGCAGCGATGGCTGGCGCGCCGCGGCCGGGGGCGTCGTCGCCGTCTTGGATAAGTCGACCGGGGCGCATTTGACTCGCGTTGGGTTAGCGAATGCGGCCGACGTAGCCGAAGCATGCAAGCGCGCCCGCGCCGCCTTTCCCGCGTGGGCCGCAACTGCGCCCGCGAAGCGCGCTGCGATCATGCTGAAAGCCGCGGATATCCTCGAAGCCGCCAAGGACGAGATCGCGTCGTTTGACATCCGTGAGACTGGCGGATTCCGTCCCAAAGCGGAATTCGAAGTGACCGTCGCTGCCGGAGAGCTGCGCGAGGCGGCTGCTCTAACCGAACATGAAGCCCGGCGTGTCATCGAAGCGACGCCGGAGATGGAGAGCGTCGCGGTGCGGGTTCCGCTCGGCGTCGTCGGCGTCATCTCGCCGTGGAACGCACCGCTCATTCTCTCGATTCGCTCGGTGGCGCCGGCGCTTGCGCTCGGCAACACCGTTGTACTCAAGCCTGACGTTCAGACGCCGATCAGCGGCGGTTACGTGATCGCTGCGGCACTCTTCGCCGCCGGTTTGCCCGAGAATGCGCTGCACGTCCTGCCGGGCGATGCCGAGCCGGGCGCCGCGTTGACCATCGATCCGAACGTCGCGATGATCTCCTTCACCGGATCGACCGCCGTCGGGCGAAAAGTCGGCGAAGCGGCCGGCCGGACGCTCAAACGCGTCGCGCTCGAGCTGGGCGGGAACTCGCCGTTCATCGTGCTCGACGACGCCGATCTTGAATTGGCGACCTCGGCCGGCGCTTTCGGTTCGTTTTTCTATCAAGGCCAGATCTGCATGGCGTCGAGCCGGCACCTCGTGCACGAGAAAATCGCCGACGCCTATGTCAAGCGTCTCGTCGAGCGGACGCAGAAGCTTGCCGTCGGCGATCCGGCGGTGGAGCGCGTCGCGCTGGGCCCGCTGATCAACGATCAACAGCTCGAGCGCGTCACCCGAATCGTCGACCGCTCGGTGAAAGAAGGCGCGCGCATCGCGACCGGCGGGACGCACAAAGGGCGTTTCTACCAGCCGACTGTTTTGACGGGAGTGACGCCGTCGATGCCCGCGTTCGCCGACGAGATTTTCGGCCCGGTCGCTCCGATCACGACTTTCCGCACCGACGATGAAGCGGTCGAGCTTGCCAACAACACGGAGTACGGCCTGTCGTCGGCGATCTTCTCGAACGACGTGCAGCGTGCGATGCGGATCGCCGAGCGGCTCAACACCGGACTCGTTCACATCAACGATCAAACCGTCAACGACAATCCGAAGATCCCGTTCGGCGGCTTCGGAGCGTCGGGCAACGGCGGACGCTTCGGCTCCGTTTCGAACCTCGAAGAGTTCACCACGTGGCGCTGGATGACGATCCGCGAAAAAGGCCATCCATACCCGTTCTGAATAGGAAGTTATGCAGCACGTTCCACTCCTCGTCATCGGCGGCGGGATCGGCGGTCTCGCCGTTGCAAATGCGCTCGCGAAACACGGCCGCGAAGTTCATCTGATCGAGAAGGAGTCCGAATTCGCCGAGATCGGTGCCGGAATCCAGCTTGCACCGAATGCGTCATGGGCGCTCGACCGCATCGGCGTGCTCGACGACATCAAGCCGTACGCGGTTTTCCCGCAACGAATGGTATGGATGGACGCGATTTCGGGCGAGCAGCTGACATCGCTCGACTTGGGCGAGAAGTTCGTCCAGCGCTATGGTTACCGCTACTTCGTCATGCATCGCAGCGACTTGCTGACCGTTCTGCTCGAGCACGCGCAGCGCAGTCCCCTGGTTACGCTCGAGACGGAGAAGGACGTCGTCGAGGTCGAGCCTCGCGGGAAAACGGCCGTCGTCACGTGCGCCGACGGCAGCGCGTACGAAGCCGGCATCGTGATCGGGGCGGACGGGCTGTGGTCGACCGTGCGCAAAATCGTCCACGACGACGGCGATCCGATTTGCTCGGAATACGTCGCGTATCGCGGCGCGATCCCGATCGAGGACGTCTCGGCCCATGCGGGGCTCGACAACGTGATGCTCTGGACGGGTCCGCAGATGCACCTCGTGCAGTATCCGATCCGCCGCGGCGAGCTCTACAATCAAGTCGCCGTTTTCAAGAGCGATCGCTACAAGCCGGGCTCGCACGATTGGGGGACGCCGGAAGAGCTCGATGCGAAGTTCAATCAAGGCGTCGAGCTGGTCCGCTCCGCGCTCAGCCGCTTTTGGAAGAACCGCCGCTGGCCGATGTTCGATCGTTTGCCGATCGCGCATTGGGCCAGCGGTCGCGTCATCTTGATGGGCGACGCCGCGCACCCGATGTTGCAGTATCTCGCGCAGGGCGCGGCGCAAGCGCTCGAAGACGCAGCCGTTCTGGCTGACGCGCTCGACGCGCACGACGACGTCGAGGCCGCGTTCGCGGCCTATCAGCAAGCACGCGTCGAGCGAACGTCGCGGGTCCAAACCGAAGCGCGCCGCTGGGGCGATTGGTGGCATCAATTCCCGGGCGAAGGCTTGGCCCGGCGCGATGCCTATCTACGCGCGCGCGCGCCGGACGATTTCAGCGAATCCGATTGGCTGTACGGCTACGGGGAGCGCTACGCCGTCACGTAGGCGACCGCGTTGCGGCCCGCAATCCGGCCGAAGACGAGTCCGCGCAACACCGACGTCCCGCCGGGCGCGCGGTTGAAGAACAAACCGCTGATCTCGCCGGCTGCGTAGAGTCCCGCCATCGGCGTCCCGTCGTTGCGAAGCACCTCCGCGCCGTCGTTCGTCGCGAGGCCGCCGAAGGTGTAGGCGATCGCGCAGACGAGCGGATAAGCGAAGTACGGCGGGCGATCGATCGGCCGGGCCCAGTTCGACTTGGGGATGTCGAGCGCGTGCAGTGCCTGTAGGCCGTCCATCCGCATCGGATCGAACTGGTCTTCGTTGCCGATCGCGGCGGCGTTGTATCCGTTCACGGTCGCGGCTAGGCTATCGGGATCGACCGCGATGAGCTGCGCGAGCTCGGCAATCGAGCCGGCCCGGTACGGCGGAGCCGCACTCTTAATAGCGCGATCGTGGTTGCGGATTCCGTACAAGCGCTGATCGAAGATCGCGTACGCAATCGCGCCCTCCTGTTCGAAGGCGATCGCGCGGGCCAGCGTCTCCCATGTCTCATCGACGCGCGCCGCTCCCTCATCGAAGAAACGGTGCCCGGAACGATTGACGACGATCCCGTACGGATAGACGAGGACGACGGCTTCGGGAACGTTGCTGCGCGGATCGACCGGCTCGCAGTGAAAACCGTTCCAGTCGCCCGCACGTTTCGCGCCGATTTCGAGCGCCATCCGGATCCCCTCGCCGCGATTGAAGGTCGTCCCGGGCGTGATAGCGCGCACATGGGATGCCCGCTCGCCGAAGGATTCCCGGAGCATCTCTTGCGACGCTTCGTATCCGCCGCACGCTAAGATCACCGCCTTTGCATGCAGCGTCTCCGTAATGCCGCGAGCTTGCACTTCGAGGCCCGTGACGGCTCCGTCCGCGTCGACGGTGAGCCGCTCCGCCGATGTATCGAAGAACATCGCGACGCCCGCGTTGCGCGCCGCTTGGGCCAACGTTTCGACGAGCGCGCCGCCGGCGCCGATCGGCTGGATGCGCGGCGCAGACGCCGTCAAGAAGTACGTCGTTGGCCGATGGAACCCGATGCCGTGGCTCTGCACCCAGTCGAGCGTCGGGACGGCCTCGCGAGCGAGGCGCGAGATGATGAGGCGGTCGGAGCGTCCGCCGGAGATCGCGAGCATGTCCTCCTCGAAACCGGCTGCGAGGCGATCCGGCGCCTCAAGGCGCATGTACGACGGGCTATAGCGCGTGTTGCCGCCGCGTTCGGCTTCGCCGGCGCGTTCGAGCAACGCGATCGAGACGGTCCGTCCTGCGTCGCGAGCGTGTTCCGCAGCGCCGAGCGCCGCGGCCAAACCGGCTGCCCCAGAGCCGACGATCACGATGTCATAGGAAAGCGATGCCACGACGCATCGTTATCGTGAAGGGCGCCGTTTGCCTATGCGGTAGTCCCGTTTGTGCCTCAACCGGTCGAATTCGTGAAGCTGCCGTCTGGCGGTGCAGTCCACGTCGAAGGTCCGCCGAACGCAGACCCCATCCTGTTCTTGCACGGCGCCGGCGGCGGGGCATGGTCGTGGAAGCCACAGCGTGCCGCGTTCAACCCGTCGTGGCAGCTTTTTGTCTGGGAGGCGCGCGGACACGGATCAGCAGCACGCGTGCGGGATGCGGGGCTCGCCGACTATTACGTCGATGCGAGAGAAGCGATGGCTGCCGTCATCGATTTGGCTCGACGTCCTGCGTTTGTCGTCGGTCATTCGATGGGCGCCCTTCTAAGCATGGCGCTCGCGTGCGACGTCGGGGCGGCGGTCAAGGGTCTGTTTTTGATCGATCCCATCTACTTTACAAAAGACGGCAAGCGCGACATCCTTCCCGCTGCGCTGATGCCGCTCGCACGCGTCGCCGCCGGGCCGCTGCTGCGCTCCTATCAAAGAAACGGCGCGATCAGCCGGAGACTCACGCGCTGGTTGTTCGAGCGGGCCTTCGTAGACCGCGAGCGGATGGAAGCTGCCTGGCCCGATCAACGCGCGCAAGTACCGTTCGAATATCCGCAGTTCCTGCGCGAAGCGCTCGGAGCCCCGAGCGGTTTCGCGTTACGAGACTTCGCCGCTGAACTCGCTGAGCCGACGTTCCTGATCGAGCATACCCGCTCGGGCGGCGAGCCGCGCTTCCCGCAGCCGGTGGCGACACTAAGGCAACGACTGGGGCCGAACTTTCACCACGAAGCGATTGTCGGCGGCCACAATCTCCAACTCGACCGGCCCGACGCGGTAAACGAACATTTGAAGCAGTTTCTCGCGAGGTACGGAACGACGAACGCGCCGACGGGGTAGCCGGGCGATTGGGTACAAGTAAGCATAACCATAAGGAGACTTGAAAATGGCAGGAAAAAAGAAGAAATCGAAGCGGCGCTATTCGCCCGCCGCAAGCGCAGAAGTCGCGACCGAGTTGCACGAGTTCAAGCGCGGGACATTGAAGTCGAGTTCCGGCGAGAAGGTGAAGAGCCGCAAGCAAGCGATTGCGATCGGGCTCTCCCAGGCCCGGCGGGCCGGGAAGAAAGTTCCGAAGAGACCCGCTGGGCGCAAGAAATGAGCGAGGCCGCGAGAGTCGGCGTTTAGGAGGGGAACTCTCGCGGGGCCGGCTCGCCCGAGCTCCAATCGTAGAAGCCGCGGCCGGTTTTTTTCCCCAAATCACCGGCGGCAACCAAAGCGATCAGGATATTCGGCGGAGTGAAGCGCGCGCCGAACGCGCTCTCCATATTGCGCGCGATGTCGAGCCGAACGTCGAGGCCGATCAGATCGCTCAAGCGTAACGGCCCCATCGGATGCCGGTATCCGAGCTCCATCGCCCGGTCGATGTCGGCCGGCGTTGCCACGCGGTCCTCGACCATCCGCATCGCTTCGAGCCCGAGGCTGATGCCGAGCCGCGACGAGGCGAAGCCGGGCGAGTCGCGCACGACGATCGTCTGTTTGCGCAATTGCGCGCACGCTAGGAGGGTGTTCGCGCAGGTCACTTGCGCCGTCGCCTTCCCGACGACGACCTCGACGAACGGGACGGCCCAGACCGGGTTGAAAAAATGCATGCCGATAAAGCGTTCGGGGTGGGGCACACCGACTGAGAGCGCGTCGATCGACAGGCCGCTCGTGTTCGTCGCGAGGACGAGTGGATCGCGCCTTGCACATTCTGCGAGTACGGAGCGCTTGAGCTCGAGCTGTTCCGGGACCGCTTCGATGATCAGGTCGAGCCCGGCGGCCAGCGCGGCGACCGAGGGACGGGCTTGGAGCCGGGCTCGCGCGACGATGGCCGCTTCGGCGCTGATCTTCCCGAGCGCGACCGAGCCGGCGAAGACCGCAGCCACTTTCTCGCACGCCGTCTCGGCGTGCTCGAGATCCGCATCGACGATGTCGACGTTCGCCCCGCTTGCGGCCAGCGCGTGCGCGATACCGATCCCCATTGCGCCGCCGCCTACGACCGCGGCGCGGTGGACGCTATACGTGTCCAACGAAGCACGTCATGCGCGTGAGGACTGCATCGCGTGCATCGCGATGCGGTGCGTGCCGGCAGTTGCCGAGCAGCAGCGAGTCGGTCGCGGGAATGCCCGTTGCGATCGCATCGACCTGGGCAAAGGTTCCGTATTCGTCGTCGCGACCTTGAATGACAAGCGCCGGCCCGGCGACATCTTTCAAAGCAGCCGTGATGTCCCACGAGCGGAACGCGGGATCGAGCCAGATCGCGCTCCATCTCCGGAACGCCGCATCAGCGCCGACGTGGTGCCGGGCGAGGCTTTCACGCAGGCGCGCATCGCGCGGGTATGTTGCGGTGATCTTCGCGATGCTCTCGACCGTGATCTCTTCGACGAAGACATGCGGCGCTTCCAAGACGAGCGCCGCGACCCGGTCGGGATAGCGGGCTGCGAAGAGCAGTGCGATCGACGCCCCGTCGCTGTGTCCCAGAAGGATCGGCCGTACGATCTCGAGCCGGTCGAGGAGCCGCGGCAGCACGCTCTCCGCCTCGCGATGCATATAGTCGACGCCGAACGGGTCCGCGACCGCGCTCGAGCGGCCGTATCCGGCGCGCGAGTACGCGACGACCTCCGATCCGGTGGCGCGAGAAAGTGCTGCTGGAAAGTCGCGCCACATCGAGACAGACCCGAGCCCTTCATGCAGCAGGACGATCGGCGGCTTCGCGCTGCCGTCGCCGTGCCAGCGCTCGACTTCCAAGCGGAGACCATCGATCTCAACGTTCACGTTCGAGCTCGCGCAGCGCGACGCGCCGGATCTTCCCCGTCGCCGTCTTCGGGAGCTCGGTCACGAACTCGATCCAGCGAGGATATTTGTACGGCGCGAGCTTGCTCTTGACGTGCTGTTGTAACGCGTCGACGTGCGCCTCGGTCCCAACAAAATCTGCCTGTAGTACGACGAACGCCTTGGGCTTGACGAGTCCGGCATCGTCCTCGATTCCGATCACGGCCACTTCGAGCACGCTTTCGTGCGCGATCAGCACCGCTTCGACCTCGCCGGGCGAAACCCAAATCCCGCCGACTTTCAGCATGTCGTCAGTGCGCCCGCAATGCACCAGATCGCCATCGTCGTTTTCGTAAAACTTGTCGCCCGTCTTCGTCCACTCGCCGATGAACGTAGTGCGCGAGCGCTCGCGATTGTTCCAGTAGAACGCGGCGGCCGTCGGCCCCGCGACCTCGAGGTCGCCGATCTCGCCGCGCGCGACTGCGTTGCCGGCTTCGTCGACGAGACGAACGCGGTAGCCCGGGACTGGTTTGCCGGTCGTCCCGTACCGCACGGCGCCTGGACGGTTCGATACGAAAATGTGTAGCATCTCGGTCGAGCCGATTCCGTCGACGATGTCGACGCCGGTTCGCTCGGCCCACGTCTTCCCGAGCTGCTCCGGGAGCGCTTCGCCGGCGGAGGTGCAGATGCGCAAGTTGTGCTCGCCCTTGCGCGGCAACCCCGGTTGCGCGAGCAACGCGCCGAACAACGTCGGTACGCCGCAGAAGATCGTCACCCGGCTTTCGCGCAAGGTGTTGAAAACGAGGTCCGGCGTTACCCGGCCGGCGCGCAAAATCGTCGTCGCACCGACGCTCATCGGAAAGCTTAGCGCATTACCCAAGCCGTACGCAAAGAAGAGCTTCGCGGCAGAATAGACGACGTCGGCGTTCGTCATGTCGAGGACACCTTGCGCGAAGAGCTCGGCGGTTTGCACCATGCTAGTCTGCACGTGAACTGCGCCTTTGGGCTTGCCGGTCGAACCCGACGAATACAGCCAAAAGCACGGCTCGTCCGGGTGAGTCGGCGCCGCATCGATTTGCGGCTCGGCAGTTGCCAACAGCGACGCGACGGTTCGATCGGATCCGCTCGCAATCGTGCGGCCGGGATCGGAGACGACGAGCGTGCCCTTCCAGCCGGAGAGCGCGATCGCTTGGCGCACGGTAGCGAGCAATTCCGCCGACGCGACGACGAGTTTTGCGCGGCTGTCCGTAAGTAAATACGCGAGATCGGCCGGAGGGAAGAGCGTATTGGTCGGGACCGGGATGGCGCCGAACTTTATCGCTCCCAGGAACGCGGTTGGAAAATCGATCGTGTCCAGGAGCGCGAGCAGGACGCGCTGTTCGGCACTGACGCCGAGCTCGGCGAGCGCACCGGCGAAGCAATCGACCCGGCCCGCGAGCTCTTCGTAGGTATACGATCCGAAGTCATCGATGAATGCGACCCGTTGCGAAGACGAGGCGAGGTTTCGCTCGAGCAAATCCGCCGCAGCGTTGTAGCGCGAGCGGTTTTCCGATGAGCGGGTTACCGTGGTCTTCACATCGATCACCTCGTCGGCTGGACGGCCCCGAGTAGAAGCATTATAATGGATATTAGGTACTTGACGC
>DATNIC010000187.1:0-9701 GCA_035604635.1 Binatia bacterium | reverse complement strand
TCGCCGACGTGGCGACCCTCGATGATCAGAGCATCGGCGCGCGCGCCTACGCGCAGAATCCGGAGGCGGACGTTCCGCTGAATGCGCGCGGAAAATTTGACGTCGCTCGCGTTGTGGGGAACGGTCAATTGCAAGTAACGCGCTCTTTCGAAGTCGGGCAGCCATACAATGGCATCGTACCGCTGGTATCCGGCGAGATCGGAGAAGATCTGGCTTCGTATCTCGTCCGTTCGCAACAGATCCCCAGCGTCGTAGCACTCGGCGTCCTCGCCAATCCAACCGGTATCCTCGCCGCCGGGGGTTTAATCGCCCAGGTCATGCCTGGGGCAGACGAATCGACCCTAGAACGCCTCGAGGAGCGGGCTCGCGCGATGCCCGCGGTCACCGATCAAGTCGTCGGCGGCGCTACTCCGGAGGACTTGCTCGTTGCGTTCATCGGCGAGCTCGGACTCAAGACGTTTCGTGAAATTCCGGTAGAGTTTGCCTGCCGTTGCACGCGAGAGCGCGTCGAGATCGCGCTCCTGGGTCTCGGCCGGGACGAGCTACTGAAGATTGCGCACGAGCAGGAGCGCACCGAAGCGACCTGCGAGTTCTGCAAGAAGCGCTACGAACTGACGAGAGACGAAGTGCGACAGCTGGTCGCCCGCACCGAATCAGGCGCTCCGTCAGGCTAGGTTAAGTCATTGCGTTCGGAACGACGCGGACAAACTTGCGTGCTCCGACCGACAGGACCGCCGGTTCCGTAGCAGTCCAGAGGGCCTTTGGATCGGAAACGGCTATCCCATCGACCTTCACGCCGTTCCCCGAGATGAGCCGCTCGGCCGCACGACGGCTTTCGGCAAATCCGGCTTTGACGATCACATCTACGACCCGCGCGGCTTCACCGATCGGGAGCTCTGCGAGCCCGTCGGTCGGGAGTTCTCTACGCTGGACCGTTCGCTCGAAGTAATCGGCCGCGGCTGCGGCAGAGGCGGCACCGTGGTAACGTGCGACGATCTCCTCCGCCAGCCGCTTTTTTTCCAGCATGGGGTCGGCTCGGCCGGCAGCCGGATCTGCGGCAAGCTTGTCGGCGTCGGCCTGAGAACGAAACGCCGCGTAACGAGCATACGTCGGCATCAACCCGTCGGGAATCGACATCAGCTTTCCGAACTGCGTCTGCGGCGGCTCCGAAATCCCGACGTAGTTCCCCAGAGACTTGCTCATCTTCATCGTACCATCGAGGCCGACAAGCAACGGCGTCATCGCGCAGATCTGCGGAAGCTGGCCGAACTCTCGCTGATAGTGCCGCCCCAACAGAAGATTGAATAGCTGGTCGATGGCGCCGAGCTCGACGTCAGCTTGGATCGCGACCGAGTCGTAGGCCTGCGCAACGGGGTAAAGCAGCTCATGCAACGAGATCGGCTCTCCCGACACGTAGCGCTCGTGAAAATCGTTACGCTCCAGCATCTGCGCGACCGTCGTCTTGGCGAGCAGTCGTATGAGATCGGCAACGCTCAGTTTCCCGAGCCATTCGGAGTTGTAACGAACCCGCACGCGCTCGAGATCGAGGACCTTCCCGGCCTGCTCCCGATAAGTTCGCATGTTCGCTTCGATCTCTTCGTCGGTCAGCTGCGGGCGCGTCACTTTTCGACCGCTTGGATCGCCGATTTTCGCGGTGAAATCGCCGATGATCAGCGTAACGTCGTGGCCGGTCTCTGCGAAACGCTGGAGCTTGTGCAGAACGACCATGAAACCGAGGTGCAGGTCCGGGCTCGTCGGATCGATCCCGAGCTTGATTCGCAGCGGCCGGCCGAGCTTCAACCGCGCCCGAAATTCATTGATCGTTTCGACATGTTCGAAACCGTCGAGCAAGTATTCCGCGTCGGCAAAGTGAGGGTGGCTCATGAGTCGGCGAGCTCCACGATTGTCACGCCGCCGGCGCCCTCGTCGGCATTCCCGTACCGCACGCTCTTCACGCCTGGCCGCGAACGCAGATACTCTTGCAGACCTCGCCCGAGCATGCCCGTACCTTTGCCGTGAACGAGACGCAGCGGCTGCGTGAACCCTGAGAGTATCGCGCGGTCGAGCCACTGGTCGACGACCGGCTCCGCCTCGGCGTAGCGCTTGCCGCGCACATCCAGTTCGATGAGCGCCGCGCGGGCGGCTCCGAGTTCGACGCCTCCGGTCGCCGCGGTCGCAACCGGTCTGACCGCCGGCGCACCGCGACGAACCAGCTCGGCCTTCGGAACGACGACGCGCATCGCGCCGACACTGACCGCTGCAGCATCACCGTAATCTTCCACGACCGTCCCTTCCTGATCGAGCGACGCGACGCGGACGCGATCGCCTAACGCGACAACGCCCGGTTTCGCGTCTGACTCGCGGGCGCGGTCCAAACCGAGCTCATGCCGCATCTCTTCGATCGTGCGCGCGAGCAGCTCACCTTGACTGCGCGTGACGCGGCCGCTGCGTCCGCGGTCGGAACGCTCTTCCAACTCACGGCTGAAATCGCGCAGGCGTTGCGCAAGCCGCTCCTCGGCCTGCTGCACGAACTTGCGGCGCTCCGCTTCGAGCATATCGATCCGCGCCTGCAGGTCTGCGCGCATCCGTGCGAGTGTCCCGCTCTCGCGTACCGCTTCGGCCCGTTCCCTATCCGCCTCTTGTCGCTGCTGCGCGAGATCGGCGAGTGCGCGATCGTACTCGCGTTCCGACTCACCCAAGAGGACTTGGGCCCGATCGATGACGGCACCCTCGAGGCGCATCGCGCGCGCCAGCGGAAAAGCGAGTGACTGTCCAGGCGTCCCGACGTCGATCGTAAAGGTCGGTGCGTACGTCTGTGGATCGAAGCGGACGCTCGCGTTGATCGCATGGGGGGTCGAGTGCCCAAAGAGCTTGAGCTCGGTTGCATGCGTGGTCACGACCGCTCGCCCGCCGATCGACAGGAAGCGTTCGAGGACGGCGATTGCGAGGGCAGCTCCGGCACTGGGCTCCGTCCCACTCCCGATTTCGTCGATGAGGATCAGGGAACGCGCGTCGGCCTGGTCCACGATTTCCGACAACCGCCGCAAATGCGCTGAGAAGGTCGAGGTATTCTGCGCGATCGACTGTTCGTCACCGATGTCGGTGAATAGGCGCGTAAAACGGCCTATCCGGCTGGCCGGAGCGGCCGGCAGCGGCAGTCCGCAATACGCCATGCAGACGAATAAGCCGATCATTTTGAGCGCGACGGTCTTGCCGCCCATATTCGGCCCGCTGATGACGATGAGCCGTGTCTCGTCGTCCAACCGGAAGCCTTGCGGGACGGCGCGCTCACCCAACAGCGGATGGCGGCCATCGACGATTTCGATCAAGGCTTCGTCGACCAGCTCTGGGACGGCGGCGTGGAGCGCGGCAGCAAGCCGAACCTTGGCGTTGATCAGGTCGATCTGGGCGAATACCTCGACGTTCGCTTCGATCTGCGCGACCCGCTCGCGGATCAGTCCTGAGAGCTCCGTGAGGATTCGTGCGATCTCGTGCTCTTCTTGGATATGGAATGAGCGCAGGCGATTGTTGATTTCGACGGTCCCCAACGGCTCGACGAAGAGCGTCTGGCCGCTCGCGCTCGTGTCGTGCACGATGCCGGGAAATTCTCCGCTGAACTCGGCTTTGACCGGGACGACGAAGCGCCCGGCGCGCACGGTGACGATCGGTTCTTGCAGCATCTTTGCAAAACGGCTCGAACGCGCTATGGCCGTCGTCCGTTCGCGTGCCTCGGCTTCGGCGTTTGCAGCGTTGCGGCGCAAACGTCCCAGTTCGGGTGAGGCCCGGTCGCGAATCGCGCCCCGCTCGTCGATCGCCTCAGTGATGCGCGTAACAAGCTCGGATAGCGGCCGGTGCGGCTCGACGATCCGGCATAACACGCTGCTCGCGCCGTCCAGTACCCGTTTCGCGGCTGCCGCGGCGGCTCCCAAGGCTTCAGCGATCGTCCGCAGCTCAGCGGCATTCAGGCTCGCACCAAGAGCAGCGCGTGAGGTGGACTCCGCCGTCTCGCGGACGCGCGGTAATGCCAGCGGTTCGCCGCCCGTCAGCATTTGGAGTTCCTGCGTTGCCGCCATCGACAGCCGGACCACCTCGAAGTCGAACGTCGGCACGAGCGCGCGCGCCCGCTCGACGGCACGTTCGCCCGCCGCTTCATGAGCGAGGCGCTCGCGAATCTCGTCAAAATCGAGCTGCGCGAGGTTTCGCTCCAGAGCAGGACGCTCGACTAAACGATCTTCTTGCGTAAGAGCTCTTCCACGAGCTTCGGATTGGCTTTTCCCCGGCTCGCCTTCATAACCTGGCCCACGAGAAACTGCAGCCCTTTGTCCTTGCCGCCGCGGATGTCGGCAACGATCTTTTCGTTGGAGCCTAAGACCTCATCGACGAAAGCTTCGATCGTCGAAGGATCGGAGACTTGCGCGAGACCTTCCTTTGCGACAATCTCCTTCGCCGAGCCGCCTTCGGCCCATAGTCGAGTGATGACGTCCTTGGCGATCTTCGAATTGATCGTCTTGGCCGCCACCAGCTCGATCAGCTCGGCAATTGCTTTCGGGCGCACCTTCGAATCGGCGACCGCGATGCCCGTCTCGTTTGCCAATCTCGAGAGCTCGCCCAGCACGTGGTTTGCACCGGCCTGTGGATCGCTCGATGCCGAGGCGACGCGATCGAAATATTCAGCCAACGAAGGATTGTCGATCAGCTGCGAAGCTTGCGCAACGGAGAGACCAAACCCGTCGGCATAGCGCTCGAAGCGCTCAAACGGCAGTTCCCGAACCTCCGCGCGCAGATGCTCGATATCGCCGGCCGCGATCTCGAGCGGTGTGAGATCGGGATCGGGGAAATAACGATAGTCGTGCGCCTCTTCTTTGCTGCGCATGACATGCGTCGTCCCCGCCGCCTCATCCCAACCCCGCGTCTCTTGGACAATCCGCCCGCCGCTTTCGAGGACGCCGATCTGTCGCGAGATCTCGCTCTCGATCGCACGTTGGACGCTCTTGAATGAGTTCATGTTCTTGATCTCGGTCTTCGTACCGAGCGTCTGCGCATCGACGGGCCGGATCGAGACATTGGCGTCGCACCGCAATGAGCCTTCTTCCATCTTGACGTCCGAGACCGCGAGCTCGACGAAGGTCCGCTTGAGCGCATCGAGATACGCGACCGCTTCTTCCGCGCTGCGGATGTCGGGTTCCGAGACGCATTCCATCAAAGGGACACCGGCCCGGTTGAAATCGACGAGCGAATACTCGCTCCCGGCGATTCGGCCGTCGCCGCTTCCTGCGTGCGTCGATTTTCCGGTGTCTTCCTCGAGATGAATGCGCGTCAGACGGCACTCGCCGCGCGTCCCGTCCGGGAGCCAAAAGCGCACGACTCCGCCTTGCGTGAGCGGCATGTCGTACTGCGAGATCTGGTAATCCTTGGGCATGTCGGGATAGAAGTAATTCTTTCGGTCGAACTTCGAATAGTTCGGAATCTCGGCGCCGAATGCCAGTCCGGCTTTGATAACGAGCTCGATCGCCTTCTTATTCGGCACCGGCAGGGCGCCGGGCATCCCCAAACACACCGGACAGACATGCGTGTTGGGTTCGCCGCCGAACTCGTTGACGCAACCACAGAACATCTTCGTCGCTGTTTTGAGCTCGACGTGGCACTCCAAGCCGATCACCGCTTGGTACTTGGCGCGGATCTCGGGTGAGGCAACGGCCGTCATGCGCGTGCCCCGGCGATTTGCGGCGTCAATTTGCTTGCGTGCTGGGTTGCTTTTTCGAAGGCGTTGGCGACGCCGAGCAGGCGGCGCTCCTCGAAGAGCGGCGTGACGAGCTGCAGCCCCATCGGCATCGGCCGCGTACCATCTTCGGGGATGACCGCGCCGCAAGGGACCGAGAGCGACGGCAGGCCGGCAAGCGAGACCGGGATCGTATAATAGTCCATCAAGTACATGCTGTAGGGGTCGCTCTTCGCATTGAAGCGGAACGCCGGCGACGATGCAGCCGGGGACGCGATCACGTCGCAGCGCTCGAACGCTTTGGCGAAATCTGCGGCGATCAACGTCCGAACCTTTTGCGCTTTCACGTAGTAAGCGTCGTAATAGCCGCTCGAAAGCGCGTACGTTCCGATCAAGATGCGTCGCTTCACTTCGGCGCCAAACCCCGCCGCGCGCGTCTTCTCGTACATCTCCGTGACGTCCGACCCGTTGACGCGCAATCCATACCGCACGCCGTCGAATCGTGCCAGATTCGACGAGCACTCGGCGGGCGCGATCAAATAGTACGTCGCGAGCCCGTATTGCGCCGTCGGCAACGAAACGTCGACCAGCGTCGCACCCAACTTCTCGAGCTCACGATAAGCGATCGTGTAGACGTCCGCGACCACTGCCGGAAGCGCGTCGGTGGTGAACTCCCGGACGATCCCGACCCGTATGCCGTTCAAGTCGTCACGCAAATGACGAGCGGTTGGCTCGACCGGGAGGTCGACGCTCGTCGCGTCCATTGGATCCTTCCCGGCGATGACGTCGTAGACGAGTGCGGCGTCTTCGACCGTGCGTGCGAACGGACCGATTTGATCCAGACTCGAAGCGAATGCGACCAACCCGTAGCGCGAGACGCGCCCGTAAGTTGGTTTGAAACCGACGACGTTGCAGAACGCCGCCGGCTCGCGAATCGAGCCGCCCGTATCGCTCCCCGTCGCGATAACAGCTTCGTCCGCCGCAACCGCCGCCGCGCTGCCGCCGGAGCTGCCGCCGGGGACACGTTCGAGGTCATACGGGTTGCGCGTGACGCCGAGCGCGCTGTTCTCGCATGAGCTGCCCATCGCGAACTCGTCGAGATTCGTCTTACCCAGCGGGATTGCACCGGCTTCGAGCAGACGCAACACCGCGGTAGCCGTGTATGGCGCTACCCAATCCGCGAGGATTTTTGACCCGCACGTCGTCCGAGTCCCGCGCACGCACATGTTGTCTTTGATCGCGAGCGGGACGCCGGCGAGCGGGAGCGTCTCTCCGGCGCCGACACGGGCGTCGACGCCCTCGGCGTGCTCGAGCGCGAACTCGTCGAGGCGCGTCAGATACGCACCGACGTCACCGTCGGTCCGCTCGATGCGCGCGAGCGCTTCGCGCGTGACCTCGCGCGCCGAACGCCGGCGCGCGTTCACGTCGGCCGCGATCTCCATCGCCGTCTGGGCCACCGTCACTCCTCGGCGCCGATAATGCGGGGGACGCGGAAATACGAGCCATACGCTTGCGGGGCCCCGGCTAGGACCTCGTCGCGCGCCAAACATGGAGTGACGGCGTCTTCTCGTCCGACGTTGCGCGCGTGGATCACCTGCGCGGTCGCGGGGACATCCTGCGTGTCGAGCTCGCGCAGGGCATCGACATGGGTGAGAAAGTCGGTCAGCTGGGCGCCGTACGACTCAACCTCATCCGGCGACAAGGCAAGGCGCGCGAGCTTCGCGACGTAGCGAACGTCGATAGGCATGGACCAAGCACGTTCGCCGAAGGTGCAAGCCGCGTCCTCGGCCGCTAGGGCCATTCGCCCGGTTAGGGTGTGGCGGCCAGCAGGGGGTCTAGGTCCCCGTTCGGCGTCCAGGGCGGCACCGCTTCGCCGCCGGCTGCCGGCGGTGGAGCGATCGCGGTCGCCGGATCGAGGTACATCGTGACCAGCGTCTCGACATGACCCGTCTGCGGGAACATGTCGAACGGCTGCACGATCCCGACGAGGTAACCGCCGCGGATCAATTGCGCAATGTCACGTGCTAAGGTCGCCGGGTTGCACGACAGGTACCACACGTTGGGCGGGCGCAGCGCAGCGATTGCCGCGAGCGTCGACTCATCGCTGCCCTTACGGGGCGGATCGAGAAACACGATATCCGCGGTCATCAAGGCCTCACGGCCCGCGCCGCCGCGCAGCAACTGTTCGACGCGCCCGGCCAAGAATGTCGCCCGGTCGCCGACGCCGTTGAGCTCGGCATTGGCCAGCGCCTCGCGCACGGCGTTGGGATTTTCCTCGATGCCGACGACGCGCGCGCCTCCGTGTGCGAAGAACATCGAGAACGTCCCGGCACCGCAGTACAAATCGACGACGCGCAAACTGCCGAGAACCGGCGCCATGTAGTCAAAAATGCGGCCGACCATCTCGCCGTTGACTTGGAAGAAAGACGCCGGCGAGACGCGAAAGCGGACCGGCCCGATTCGCTCTTCCATCTCGGCCCGGCCCCAAATCGTCGTCAAGCGCCGGCCCAAGACCGCGTTGTCATTCGTGAGCTCATAGCTGTTGCCCACACCGACGACGCCGGGCAAGCGGCGCGCGATCGCGTCCCCGGATGCCTGGACCCGCTCGGAACGGTGCCGTGTCGTGAGCGCGAGGACGCTCTCCCCGGTCGCCGCGCCGGCCCGCATAACGGCATGGCGAACCTCCGAAAAGGCGCCTGACGTCGACGTGTCGTCGATGCTTGCCGCAAGGCCGCCGATCGATGCGTCGAGCTGCGGCAGCGCAACCGGACATCCGTCGACCGGGACGAGGCGGTGGCTGCGCGCGCGGTAAAAGCCGAGTTCGGCACGACCATCCCGGTGCTCGATGACCAGCGAGATCTTGTTGCGATACGCGCGCGGTTCGCGCATCCCAATCGGAGGGTTCACCGCGACGTCGATCCCGCCGATGCGCGCGAGCGCCGCTCGGACCAAGTCGCGCTTCCATGCGAGCTGGGCCGGATACGCCAAATGCTGCACCTGACAGCCGCCGCAGACCCCGAAGATCTTGCAAAAAGACTCAACGCGGTGGGGCGAAACGGTGAGCACCTCGATCAATTCGCCGACCGCGTATTTGGCTTTGACGGCCGAAATGCGAACGAGTGCCCGCTCACCGGGCAACGGGCCGGTCACGAAAACAACGAGGCCGCCGTAGCGGCCTACTGCTTGTCCGTTCGCGAGCAGGTCCTTGAAGTCGATCTGACATTCGAGGCCCGCCGCAACGGGTGACTGCGCCCTGCTAATCGTGTTTCTTATCGTCGAGCGTCCTCAAGAGCCGGTTCGCTTCGTCGATCAGTGCCTGGATACGTTCGCTCGTGGGGTCGACGGGCGTGCGGCGCATCATCGCTCGCACGGCAAAAAACGTCACCGCCGCCGAAGCACCCGCAATCGAAAGCCAAAGCAGCGTGCGACGCAGTGCCGCACGATCGTTTGTCGCCTCGTTGGATGAGCCGTTTTCGCTGACCGGGGGCGTCGTTTGTCCGGTGGACACCTGCATCTGCTACGACGCCGTGGGTACGCCCGCCTCGGTCGCGCCGAGAATGATCGGCCCGAGGTCGAGCAGCACGATCAGCCGCTCCCCCGACTTACCGACGCCTTTCACGTAGCCCGTTTGGACGTCGGTCATCATGTCGGGGGCCGGCTCTATATGTTCGACCGGAAGCTTGAGGACCTCGGAGACCCCGTCGACGATCAAGCCGATACGGCTGTGTCCGATCTCGACGACGACGATCCGTGTCGCTTTCGTCGGGTCGACCGCGGGCATCCCGAATCGCTCTCGCAGATCGACGATTGGAATCAACTGGCCGCGCAGGTTGATCACGCCTTTCATGAACGACGGGGCTCTCGGGACGCGCGTGATCGGCATCATGCGATTGATCTCTTGCACTTGGCCGATCTCGACGCCGTATTCTTCATTGCCCAGGCGAAAGCACACGAGATGCGCGGTTTCGCCCGAGAGCTGATC